>NZ_WLVC01000025.1:0-68257 GCF_016859735.1 Lelliottia sp. RWM.1
ATATTTGCTGGCTCTCGAAGCGAGACACTCGCCCTTACTGAAGCCATAAAAAGCTTGTCGAATGTCTCAGGGCGTGAAGCGGACATAATTTCTCGCAAACCGATTGCGGTGCGTTAAATTACATGCATAACGATAAACTGAACAAATTAGGATAGAATGCTTTGTGTAGGGACACAACTCGAACTGTTTGACGAGCTAAAAAGTAAACTATTCATGAGTAGACGACTTAATAGAGACTATCGAACCAAAATCAGAAATATTCCCCGACGCCTAAAAGCTCTTAACCGTTGGGCTAGTACTTTTCACAACCCTGAACGTAGCATTTTCTCAGAAGATGAGCATTACTGGAATTTCAAAATTCCAGTAGACATTAATATCGTTGAGGGGAAATGCAGCACGCTTAAAACCAAAGCGGCTTGTGCGCAAGCTTTAATTAATGCATGTTCAAACCTCATAACGGCTACTGCTGGTATGAATTACAGTCCTCGAATTACCGCTGTCGTATGTCTTCCTGATATGTTTACAAGTGAGGTCTGTCTTTATCGATCCGAAGAATACTTTCAAGGGTTTATAACTGAAGGTCGCTCTGAAAATGGTGCTTCGGCTTTGATCAAAGATCGTAGCCTTGCAGCTGAGTGGGGACTCGTTCTTCCCGCTAACATACAGGAAATCGGTATCACTCTCGAATATTATGGAAGTGAGGACCGTGATGAGTGGTTTACGGGAGAACGCTGGTATTATGGTCAGGTGACTTAAGGGAATTGCTTTCATTTGATTAAAAATAATGCACTTATAAAAAGGGATACTACTTATGTCTAACGTCCGCTCCTGGCACTGAGCGGCTATTCAGTTAGGTTAACTTTTGTACCTGAGTTCATAGAGTGAACGATGAAATTTTTGCTGAATATACTCAAGTAAAATGCGAAAAAGAGTTCAAATCTGATGGAATTATGCACAGAGGAAAGACACCTTTCAGGGGGGGGGGGGTATAAATTACCGCACAAGCAGATCCAACCAATCTGGGTTCTCAATTTTACGGGAATAGGGCAGCATCGCGCGATTAATCAGCTCAAAGAATTCTGACTCATCCATCCTTGCTGCTTCGCTTGTACCAGTGCCCTCCCACTCGTCAAAGAGATGCCAGTAAAGCGATTTCAGGGTATCCACTACTTCCGCGAAAATCTTTACATCAGGTTCAAGCCAATGGCACACCAGAAAACACATTTTCTGTTCTGCATCATGGATGGACGCACACTGGGAAAGTTGACTCATAAATAGCTTGATCCAGACCAATGCTGCTGTTTTTAGCGGTGGCAGATCTATCCGCTGTTCTGTCATGTATCGTAACAGATATAATTCAACCTCGGTCCGTTCAGGTTCATTATCAAGTCCCAGCGAAGCGAGAATTAAAAGAGTCTCCGAATCATTTCCTTCGGTGATTTGATCTTCAGCCCATGCAATGATCAGACAGTCCAGATCATTGTGCAGAAAGTGATATTTCTGTGAAAAAACAAGCAGCCCGAGCAGGTCATTGAGTGTATATAGAGATGGCATCTGGTATTCCCTTTCCTGTACTGTTTACATAAATCCTGGCAACGCTAATCTCTGAGCCCATCATTAATTGAACGATGGATCTATGTAACCGAATGAAACTTCAGTTAACCTTCATTTTCTCTTACCTATTAATATAAATAGCATAAAGTGCAATGGCACACCGATTTTAGCCACGTATTCAGGAATGCGAAATACCCGCTTCTGGCACACAGCAAACCCATTGATTATTCTCCCTCCAGGATGTCTTTTGCTTTATCAGACCAGACACAGGAACAAACCTCTGTCCAGTAGACACGATTTTAGCTTTTACGAACATCACGGAGCTGGACAGAACAGGTTGAAATAACGGCTATTTTTCCGTGTTTCTACATTCAGAAGAGGGTAGATTAATCTTATAACGTATCGTTGAGAAGGGTCTGAAGATGAGCGCGGTTGATAGCGTAAACGCGAAGTATCCGGGAGCAAATGCCTGGCAAATTGGCGACAGTACCGATATGGCCAATGCACTTGCAGATCTGGTGGTAAAAGGGATGAAAACCGCCTCATGCGGCTCTTTGGCTTCCTTTCAGGCAGAAGCGTCTGCGCCCAAAATAGGGAGTTATAATATTATCCTCAATGGTCAGGGTACGCCGGTCTGCGTTGTGAGAATGGTGTCGATGCGCCTGGTTCGTTTCTGTGATGTTACCGAAGAGTTTGCCAGGAAAGAAGGTGAAGGCGATTTAAGTCTTGAATACTGGAGGAAAGAGCACCAACGTTTTTTCACCCGGGAAGGTTTCTTTTCTGCTGATATGGAGCTGGTTGCTGAGGAATATGAGCTCGTTGAAGTTCTGTAATCCACCTACGTTATGCGCAGTATCGACAGGAAACATAATCTGGCGCAATGCGCATTCAGCCGATCCTCTTCGTACCGCAGGGGGAGGGACAACGCCGGAAACCCTCACCCTCGCGGGTGAGGGCCGTGTGCTAAAGCCCTTTTTTCTCCATCAATACCGCCAAATCAACCAGGCGGTTTGAGAAGCCCCATTCGTTGTCATACCAGGCCAGGATCTTGACCATATTTCCGCCAATCACCAGAGTGGACAGCCCGTCGATAATGGATGAGCGTGGATCACCCTGGTAATCACTCGATACCAGCGGTTCGTCGCTGTAACCCAAAATCCCAGCCAATGGCCCACTGGTCGCGGCTTTTCGGAAGGCGGAATTAACCTCTTCGGCGGTCACGTCGCGGCTGAGCGTCACCGTCAGGTCGACAATAGAGACAACAGGAACCGGGACGCGAAGCGAATAGCCTGTCAGGCAGCCATCCAGTTCCGGGATGACTTTCCCCAGCGCTTTCGCCGCACCGCTGGAGTAAGGGACGATAGACAGGGCTGCCGCACGCGCCCCGCGAAGATCTTTCTCCGGCTGGTCGTGTAGTGCCTGGCTGTTGGTATAGGCATGAGTGGTATTCATCAGGCCATGTTCAATACCAAATTGCTGGTGCAGTACCTGAGCCGCCGGGGCGAGGCCGTTAGTGGTGCAACTGCCGTTACTCACCACGAAATGCTGTGTGGGGTCATACAGTTCGTGGTTTACCCCCATCACAATTGTCAGATCGTCATTCTTACCTGGGGCTGAAATAATGACGCGTTTTGCCCCACCGCGATGAATATGTACTGCGGCTTTTTCCCGTTCGGTGAAGAACCCGGTCGCCTCGATAACCACCTCAACGCCCACATCTCGCCAGGGAATAGTGGCCGGGTCGCGCTCGCTAAACACCGTGATCCGCTGACCATCCACCTGTAGCGCACCATCAGCAGCCTCTACAGGGGCAGGCAACGTGCCAAGCAAGGAATCGTATTTCAGTAAATGGGCGAGGGTTTTGCTGTCCGTTAGATCGTTTATGGCTGCAATCTGAATATTCGGATTGCCCAGCGCTGCGCGCAGGAAATTACGTCCGATTCTGCCAAAACCGTTAATACCGACCTTAACCATGATCAACTCCTTATCTGTGATTTCTGGAGTGACTGTAGGCGTCAGGCGTGATGGCGTAAATGACAAAAAAGGATCATATTACGCCATGTTGCGGCAGTGAAAGCGCTGGCGGTACTCGCCAGGTGTGAGATGAAGCTGTTTTTCGAACACCCGGCGCAGATTGATACTGCTGCCAAACCCGCTCTTTTCGGCAATAAGTTCCAGTGATTCAGTTGTTTGCTCCAGTCGCTGACGGGCTGCGGCAAGACGGGCCTCGGTGACATAGCGAGCCGGAGACACGCCAGCATCACGGGTAAACACGCGGGTGAAGTTACGCGGACTCATTGCGGCTCTTTCCGCCAGATTTTCAACACACAGGTCGGCGGTGAGGTTGTGCAGGATCCAGGCTTGTAGCTCGCTTATCGGGCCGGACGCGCCGGTTTGTTGCAGGTTATAACGGCTGAACTGCAGTTGTCCGCCGGGGCGACGCAGATACATCACCATGTCCTGGGCAACGTTCCTGGCAAGAGTAAAACCGTAATCGTCCTCAACCAGTGCCAGAGTCAGATCAAACCCGGAGCTGACGCCACCGGATGTCCAGATTGGACCATCCTGAATGTAAAGCGGGCCACCTTCGACATTGATTTTTGGATAGCTGGCTTGCATTGTCTCCAGCAGTCGCCAGTGCGTCGTCGCGCGTCGGCCATCAAGCAACCCGCTCTGGGCCAGCAGCATCGCCCCACCACAAATGGATGCAATACGCCGCGCATGAGGAGCCGCAAGGTGTAGCCAGTCCACCACGGCGGTGCTCTCCAGTTCGTTCATTCCGCGTCCGGTGATGATGATCGTATCGAGCGGTTCACGCGGGTCCAGCTCCGGCAAGCGATAATCCGCGAGCAGGTTCAAACCAGACTGACCGTGGATCACCTGATGGGGTTGCGTGGTGGCGATAATAATGCGGTAGCAGGGATGTTGCAGGCCTTCCGGGTGCTGCCGGTTGGCCTGCATCAGAATGTCGGCGATACCCGCGGCTTCAAACAACATGCCGCCATCAGGAACAATAATCAGGATTTTCTTCATGTCCTGAAAAGTACCTTTATTACAGAGTAAGTCAAGTGGCAGAGTGTGGGCGAGCATGCGGACAAGAAAGAAAAGAAAGCGCAGCGCAGGCGTAGGATGCTCATTTTTCTGGCAAAGCATAGTCGTTTAAGTTCGTTGTCATTTCTCGCGCGATCTCAGATCGTCAGAGCACAACGATACTGACGGAAATGGCGCGAGAAGGAATGGGTAAACGATCGTCCCTTTATTTGCACGAGCAGCAACGAGAACGTATTCACCAGCTATCAACAACCTGGTTGTGGCGAAGCGAAATACCCACCTGGATACTCATCATCGTGATCTATAGCGGCTGGTTTATCACGCTCGCGAACTGGCAAACGCTGGGGTTAGTGCCCACGACGCTGATCCTTACCGTGTTTACCGCCTGGTATATGTCGCTTCAGCATGAATTAATCCATTGTCATCCCACACGCTTTCCGTGGCTCAACCAGCTCTTCGGCATACTGCCGCTGGCGGTATGGTATCCCTACGGACTTTACCGGGATTCACATCTGGCGCATCACCGTAACGATCATCTGACCGTCCCGGTTGACGACCCTGAGTCCTACTATTTCACCGATGAGAGCTGGGCGCGATTTTCCCCGTGGCAACGGCGCGTCATTCATGTACGTAACACGTTCATGGGCCGGTTGTTGCTGGGGCCACTCCTGGATATTGTTCAGACGCTGGGTGGGGCGATAACCGCGTTTCGGCGTCTGGATTTTCCGGCCATCATGATGTGGCTGGTGCATGGCCTGTTGCTGGCCGCACTGTTCACGTGGATGTCGCGCGTTGAATTTTCCCCACTCTGGTTTGTGCTGGCGGTGAGCTACCCTGCGCTGGCGTTGACGAAAGTGCGTTCCTTCCTTGAACACCGTGCGGCGGACGATCCGCTCGCTCGCTCGGTCATCAACGAGGCCGGGCTGTTCTGGCGCGTGTTGTTTCTGAACCTTAACTACCATTTAGTGCATCACGATCTGCCTGGCGTCCCCTGGTATGGGTTGAAAGCGATCTACCAGCATAACCGTGATGATTATCAGCAGCGAAACCAGCAATTTCTGGTTCGGGGTTATGGTGAATGGTTGCGCAAGTTCTGGAGCAGACCGGTGGATGTGACCGTCCATCCCGGCATCAAAAAAGAGGATAGCGATGCATAACTCGCTGGCATTCCCTATGTATGCGGTAAGCCGTCAGGATACCGAATCTCTGTGGCGGGCGGTACAGCACTTGCTGACAGAACGTGGTGTCCCTGTGGGTAATCTGACGCCGGGTTGGCCAGAATCGGCGCTACTGGAACACTGGAAAAACCCCGACCTTATCCTGAGCCAGACCTGCGGCTACCCACTGGTAACTGTGCTACCGGAAGTGCAGACCGTTGGCTGTTTTCACTATACAGCGCCGGGCTGTGAAGGGTTCTGTTATCGTAGCCTGCTGGTGGTTCGCGACCAGGAGCGTGACAACACGCTGGCGGATTTTCGTGGTCGCCGGGTGGTGTGCAACGCCACCGATTCCCAGTCGGGTTACAACGTGTTGCTGAAAATGGTGGCCCCTCTGTCGGAAAACGGACGCTTTTTCTCGCAGGTGATACTGAGCGGCAGTCACCGTCAGTCGCTTATCGCAGTGCGGCGTGGTGAAGGTGACATCGCAGCCATTGACTGCGTGACGTATGCGTTATTGCAGCGCCATGAACCCACGTTGCTTGATGGCCTGGCGATAATTGCCAGCAGCCCGCTTGCACCTGGGTTACCGCTCATTACATCGGTAAACACGGCGGCCGAAACGCTCCATGCCATCCGCGATGCCCTTAAAGCGTTGGTGAGCGCTCCTGAGTATCGGGAGGTGCTTTCCGCCGTATTGATTGGCGGGTTTAGCGAGGTGACGCGCCAGCCGTATTCCTTACTGCTCGACTGGCGCAAAGAGGCGGGAAGGTCAGGTGTGACGCGTCTGGGATGATGCCGCGAAGCGGTTCTCAGGCACTGGCAGCCCCAATTTTTCCCGTAACGTCCCCGGCGCATACTGCATTTTCATCACTCCACTGGCTTTCAGGAGTGGCACAACCTGCTCCGTGAAGCGTTCAAAATCACCCGGCAGCAGGGGGAACATCAGGTTAAAACCGTCCGCCGCACCAGAACGATAGATCCTGATCAGAGTGTCGGCCACCTCCTGCGCACTGCCGATCACCAGCCAACTGTCTGAACTTTGTAGCAACAGACGGCCCAGCTCAAGGATGGTGAGAGACGGATCATAGTCACGAATCAGTTGTAGCGTCGTGCGAATGCCATTGAAGCTATCTTCATCCGGCAGTGGAGGAAGGGGGTGATCGCGGGGATACTGGCTCAGATCTCGCTTCAGATAAGATGAGAGCAGATCAATCGCCATCTGGTCGCTCATCAGTTGCGCATTAAGCTGCTGGCGTTCGGCTTTTTCCGCTTCGGAATTCACCACCACGGGCAGCACACCGGCGATGATTTTGAAATGTTCAGGTTTACGCCCAAGCTTAACCAGCCTCTGGTTCATCTCTTCGCGATAGGCCAGCCCTTGCTCAATGGATTTGATAAACACGAAATGCATATCAGCCCAGGTTGCCGCCAGATGTTTACCTGCTTCAGATGATCCCGCCTGAACCAAAACGGGGTGTCCCTGAGGCGGGCGTGGGACGTTAAGTGGGCCGCGAACCTTAAAGAAATCGCCCTGATGGTTGAGATGATGAATGTGTGCGTTATCTGCAAACAGACCGCTCTGTTTATCGAAAAGCAGCGCGTCGTCTTCCCACGAGTCCCACAGACGAGTGACCACGTCGATAAATTCACCCGCACGCTGGTAGCGATTGTCGTGCCGGGGGATCTGATCCAGACCAAAGTTGGCCGCTTCCTCTTCCAGCCAGGAGGTTACGATATTCCAGCTTGCTCGCCCGTGACTTAAAAAATCGAGCGAGGCAAAGTAACGCGCCAGATTATAGAGTTCAATCCAGGAGGTGGATGCGGTTGCCATCAGGCCGATATTATCCGTTACTGCGGCGAGCGCAGACAGGAGCGTCAGCGGCTCCAGACGCGCGTTAGCGTAGTGGGTTAAACCGCTAGGTACGCTATCCCAGACGCCCGTATGATCAGCGACAAAAATGGCATCAAGGGTAGCCGCCTCGGCCTTACGCGCGAGATCGGCATAATATTTCAGGGTAAAGACAGCTTTTTCCGGAGCGTCCGGATGACGCCAGGAAAAACGGTAGTCTCCCTGCGGGTTAAAGAAAAACAGATTCAGGATCAGTGTGTTGTGCGACATTGTCAGGCTCGTTTCTGGTTGCGGCCATTCCCTGGCCATAAAGGGGTTACTGCGCGGTCAGGTGAGTGTTGACCCATTGTTCCGCGACGGCGGCTGGATCTTTATGCTGTAGATCGACCTGTTTGTTCAGCTCAACCAGCGCGGTGTTATCCAGTTTGCGGGAGACACTGTTCAGGATGCTGTCAATTTTGGGTGTCAGTGCGGCTTTACGCACCAACGGAACCACGTTCTGGCTCGGTTGTTCGTGTTTGTCGTCTTCCAGCACCACCCAGTCTTCTTTTGCGAGCGAGCCCTGTGTTGAGACGACGGTTGCCACATCAATCTTGCCGGAATTGAGCGCCAGGCGAGACAACGGACCGCCCATATCCAGCGACTTCACCGCCTTGAACTCCAGCCCGTAAACGCGTTTCAGTCCCGGCAAACCCAGGGCGCGAACCGGAAATTCCGGTGGACCGCCGATCACCAGTTCGTGGGCGATGGGGGTCAGATCAGAGAGTTTGCTTAACCCGTATTTCTTTGCGGTTTCGGCCCGAACCGCCCAGGCGGTAACGGAGCTGGCGGAAGAAGGTGTCAGCAGTGTGAAATCGGCAGGCAGCACTTTCTCCAGCTCGGCGCTGACGTCGCCTTGCTCGGTCGCCAGCGTTTTACCATCATAATAATTAAGCAATGCGCCGAGATATTCCGGGACAATATCAATTTCACCACTTTTCAGTGCCGGAAGAATAATTTCACGGTTACCCAGATTAAGACGGGTTTTTACCTCAATATTATTTTTCTTTAGGGCACTGGCATAAATATTGGCGAGAATAGAACTTTCGGTAAAGTTTGCGCCGCCAATGGTGACGGTTTCCGCCAGTGTCGTAAAACTCAGGCTAAATAATCCTGCCGCCAGTAGGGATAATGTAAACCCACGACGGTTAAATACTTGCCAGAATGGTTGTGTCATAGTGCCTCTTTTATTGTGCAGGTGGTTTTTGTGAGAATTAATTGAGTGCGGATGCGGCCTGTAGCCGAAATATCCGTTTACCGATCAGCGAAAATAACGCTTCGCAGGCGATGGCGAGTAGCGTGACCACCAGGGAGCCCGCAATCACTTGCGGCATGTCGCGCTGGCCGAGTCCGTCAATCAAAAAACGGCCTAACCCGCCCAGACCCGCGTATGCCGCGACCACCGCGGTAGCGATCAGTTGCAACAGCGCGGTACGTATACCCGCAAAAATCAACGGCATTGCCAGTGGAATACGCAGTTGCCAGAGGCTTTGTAGTGGGGTCATGCCCAGCGCGATGGCTGCGTCGCACAGCGTCCGGTCGGCATGGTAAATTCCAACCCACGTGTTGGTCAGAATGGGCGGAATCGACAGTGCGACCAGCGCCAGAAATACCGGGACATCGTTGAAACCAAAAAGAATAATGCACAGCAAAATCAGCCCCAGCGAGGGGATCGCCCGGCCAATATTAAACAGATTGATCACCAGGAATGCCCCTTTGCGCCAGTAACCCAGCATCACACCGAGTGGAAGCGCGATGGCGGATGCGATCGCCATGCTGATCAGTACATACCAGAGATGTTCGCGTAGCCGCAGGAGTATCCCCGTATCACCTGACCAGTGATTCGGCTGTATAAGCCAGTGAAGAGTTGCCGTTAACGTCTCCATCATCGTGTCCAGGGGGTGATCCAATAGCCCAGATGCGCTATCAGAGAGTCAAAAGTAAAGGACAACAGCAGGCTCAGAACCACGCTGACGGCGATAGGTGTCAGAAAATCCTGGTTGAAGCCCGAGAGCAGCAACTGTCCGAGACCGCCCTGACCAATCAGTGCTGTTACCGTAACCAGACCAACCAGCGTGACCGATGCAATACGCAGCCCGGCAAACAGTGAAGGGATAATCAAATACAGTTCAACGTCAATGAAACGCTTCCAGCGCGTGTATCCCAGAGCGCGTGCAGACTCCAGTACATCGAACGGCAGTTTTTCGATCCCGGCGACCACATTACGCAGCAGGATCAACAGGGAGTACAGCGTAAGTCCGATAACCGAGGTGGTCAGTGACAGCCCCGTGAAGGGGATCAACAGAATAAACAACGCCAGCGACGGGATAGTGAATAAGATCCCGCACAGGTAGAAGAGTGGTGGCGCAGAGGCGGGCCAGCGCAGCGTCAGGCCAATCAACACGCCGGTCAGAACTGTGCCGAAAAAGAGCGAAACCAGCACCAGTTGGGCGTGCTGCCAGAGCAACGCCGCGATCGGCGTCTGGTTATCCACGATCCATTGCCAGTCAATCATAGCGGCGAACATCCACATGCCCGTCCAGCACATGCTGGAGCAGGGTGTGCGTAATGCTCCCCTGATACTGTCCGTCGCCGTTGACGTGGACCAGGACGCCACCCGGAGCATCCAGCAGGGCGCTGTAGGCAAAACGCAGGGTATGCAATGCCTTGAGTGTAAGGGAAAGTGGGGTCGTGATGCGGCGCTCAGGATCCAGCCAGTACAACGGGCGTCGCTGGTTATCCAGCACCAGTCGCAATGGGCTGGCAACGGTAGGGTGCTCGCTGGAGATCGGCGTCAGTGTTTCATCGACAAGCGCGACATCATGTCGCGGAAGCTGGCCGACCTGGAACCTGCCCAGACGTTTCAGGTTCGGCTCTGGCCCAATGAAGCGCGCCACAAACTCACTGGCCGGATGGGCCAGAATGTGATCGGGCGTATCGAACTGCGCCAGCACGCCGCCCTCCTGAAATATCGCGATTTTGTCGCCTAAACGGATGGCTTCATTGATGTCATGGGTGACAAGCACGATGGTTTTATGCAGCCGCTGTTGCAGCTGGAGCAATTCATCCTGCAACTTTTCGCGAACCACCGGATCAATTGCCGCGAAGGGTTCATCCATCAGTAACACCGGTGGGTCGGCTGCCAGCGCGCGGGCAATGGCAACCCGACCCTGCTGCCCGCCAGAAAGCTGGTGGGGATAACGGTTCAGCAGTGTGGGATCAAGCGACATTAATCCAACAAGTTCGTTAATTCTCGCCAGAATATGTTTTTTATTCCAGCCCAGTAAACGCGGTACGGTGGCAATATTCTGTGCCACCGTTCGGTGCGGAAATAATGCCGCGCTTTGCATGACAAAACCTATTTTACGGCGCACCTGAATAATATCTGCGTCCGCTATTTTGTTTCCCTGAACATATACGTTTCCGGTATCAGGAATATCCAGCTGATTAATCATGCGTAATATTGTTGTCTTACCGCAACCGCTGGGTCCGACAAACGTACAAAACTCGCCTTCACGGATAGTAAGGTTGAGTCCACGTATAGCGGCATGCGTACTGCCAGGGTACGTTTTGTTAATGTTTTCGAGTCTGATCATAGGAAACAATAGCACCCTGAAAGTATTGCATTTATATAAACGACAAATTACAGAGGCAGAGAGGGGGGCGCAAATATGATATTTGCATTTGTATTGCTGCTATTTGTCTTTTGTTTCCCCTCTGCCAGGACGCAGAGGGGGAAGGGATTACATCAGTATGTAGCTTAACCCGGAGAAGGCAACCATCCCGGCAATGACCGTGGCGAAGAGGCTGCGGGTTAGCATTCCGGCGACGGCAGAGATGGCGGCGGCCAGCAACGAGATACTGATCCCCGAAGGGGTTAGCGCCGGTTTGCCAATCAGCTCAGCGGTGATGATGGCCGCCATGATGGCGGATGGAATAAAGCTCAACCATTGCTGCAAAATGGGCGCAAGACGAAAACGCGAAAGCAGCAGGATCGGAACCGTGCGCATCAACGCCGTGACCAGCGCGGAGATAAAAATCGCCAGCAGAATATTTCGTTCCATCGTTATTTCTCCCCTTTGTAAAAGAGGCGTAACCCCAGGGTGGCAAGCGTTGCGGCGACAGAGGCGGCAATAATGACTACGACGCTGATATCCAGCTGTTTTGCTGTCAGCAGCGTAATCGCGACCGCGGTGGCAATACTGAAGGTTTCCAGTGTTTTTTTGCGGCTGGCGAACCAGATCATCAACACGAGGCCAATAAACATCGACACCAGACTGAAGCTCAGCCCTTCCATTAGCGAAGGCGGAAGCGCTGAGGCGAGCCATGCACCGACGACACAGGCCAGGATCCAGTTAAGCCACGCGGCCAGATTGAGGCCGAGCATCCAGGCATAGGGCACGTGATTCGAATGGCTGCCGCGTTGCACGGCGACGCCAAAGGTTTCATCGGTCAGCAGCAACCCGCTGATGAGCTTTTGCGTAGTGCTCTGCTCGCGAAAGAAGACGCTCATGGCGGAGCTCATTAGCAGATAGCGCAGATTCACCAGAAAAACGCTGAATACCACCGAGGCGACCTCCGCCCCGGTCGCCCAGAGGGAATAGAACAGAAACTGTGCGGACCCCGTGTACAGCACGCTTGCCAGCAGCGCGGTTTGTATGGTCGTAAACCCGGAGAGCGTACCGATGGCGCCAGCGGCAAAACCAATACTCCAGTATCCCGGAATAGTCGGCAGGCAGGCGCTGATCCCGGCGCGAAATTCTGCGGTTGCCTCATCCCTGTGAGCGGTCTTTGTTTTCATCAACATTAATTTGTCCCGTAATGTACATCACTGAATGATAATCTTAAGAAATGGCAAAAATCGCTATAGTAAAATCCTGCGCATTTGCAGAAATATCAATTTAAGGGTGTGATGTGGCAAAAGAGACGCGGGATGACATCAGGCTCTGGCGGGATAATGCGCTACACGGTGGCATGGAGATCCTGCGTGCTTCCTGTTACGAGCACAGCTATCCGCCTCATTTTCATAATGAGTTTGTGATTGCCGCCTTTGCCCGTGGTGCGCAACGCACTCGTATCAGCAGAGAGCGAGGCATTGCGGCCCCAGGTACGGTGATGTTTATTATGCCGGGAGAGGTGCATACCGGCGAAGCGGTACAGCGCGATGAAGGCTGGGATTATTGTGCATTTTATCCTTCCGAAGGCCTGGTTCAGGATGTGGCGGAGACGGTGCTGCGTGGGCAGGGAAGTGTGAATTTTGGCACAGACGGTATGCGCCACGATCCTGGCATGGCGAGACGAATGCTACAGGCCGCGTCGGTGCTCAGCGCCAGCCACGACCCGCTAGAGAAAGAGTGCGTGATGTATCAAATTCTCAACCTGCTGGTGGGACACTATGGGGAGCGAACCGTAAATTCTGGTCGCCAGGCCATTCTGCGGGCGGATATCCGCAAGGCGGTTGATTACCTTCATTCGGCCTACCAGCATTCCCTTTCGGTCAAAGAGATTGCCGATGTCGCAGGACTGAGCGAGTTCTATTTTATGCGCACGTTCCAGTCGATGACCGGCTTGTCGGTACACCAGTATCTGACCCAATTGCGGTTGGTGCGTGCAAAAGCACTGTTAGCCCGGGGGATGGGGGCTGCACAGGTGGCGACCGATGTGGGCTTCTTCGACCAGAGTCATCTGATCAAACATTTTCGTCATCATTTTGGCACGACGCCCGGCGCGTTTGCCGTGGCGTCGGCCTTATAGTTTACAATGCCCGGATCTCTTTCGAACGCAGCGTCACTCTGATGGGCACTGATTTAAACGAGGGTGTGCCGCTGTCCTTATCAAGGTAATCGAGCGGAACCAGGACGTTGGCTTCCGGATAATAGGCTCCGACGGAGCCAGACGCGATGTTGTATGCAACCACGGTAATATCCTCCAGGCGCTGCGTCTCGCCCGGTAAGGCCGTTTCGAGATCAACCCGATCGCCATGTTCCAGCCCAAGCTGTTCCATATCCCCTTCATTCATAAAAAGAATATCCCGCCGACCGAACACGCCGCGATAACGGTCATCCAGCGCATAGATGGTGGTGTTGTACTGATCGTGACTGCGTAATGTAATCAGGCGCAGGACGTTGTCGCCTTCGCCCGTGGCATTCTCATCCACACCCTGGAAGACGGAGAACATGGCTTTGCCGGTCGGTGTTGGCCAGACTCGCGCGACAGGAGGCAGTGGCATGCGAAAACCGCCTGGCACGCGGATGCGTTCATTGTAGTTTTCGAAACCAGGGATGGTTTTTTCTATCAGATCGCGGATGCGATCATAATCAGCAACCAGTTCCATCCAGTTTACGTTACTGTTTGTGAGTGTCGCTTTGGCCATACCTGCGACGATAGCTGGTTCGGCGCGAATCAGGGGCGACGCAGGTTTCAGCTTCCCGGATGAGGCGTGCACCATCGACATGGAGTCTTCCACGGTAATGGACTGTCGCCCTGTTTGCTGAATATCCAGTTCCGTGCGGCCAAGGCAGGGCAAAATAAAGGTTTCTTTGCTCACCAGCAGATGCGTGCGGTTTAGCTTTGTGCCGACGTGAACACTCAGATCCAGCGTGCGCATAGCCGGGAAACCCCGCGTGTGGTCTGGCATGGCCACGGCAAAATTACCGCCAAGACAGATAAGGGCTTTGGCGGTTCCGTCGATCATTGCCTGGGTGGCCTGGACCGCATCGTGTCCGTGTTTTGACGGTGGAACAAAACCGAAGAGATTTTCCAGTCGTTCCAGAAATTCTGCGGACGGTTTTTCTGTGATACCGACGGTCCGGTTTCCCTGAACATTAGAGTGTCCGCGAAGCGGGCAAATACCCGCCCCGGCTTTACCGATATTGCCCCGCATTAACAGCAAGTCGGCAATCAGGCGGACGTTTGCCGTCCCTTTGTTATGCTGGGTGATGCCCATACCGTAGGTGATGATGGTGGCGTTAGATTTGGCGTAGGCATCGGCCACACTTTTCAGGGCTGCCTGTGATAAGCCTGACTCGCGTTCGATAAGTTCCCAGTTTGTTTGCATGATATCTGCAGCAAAATCATCAAAACCCTGCGTATGTTCGGCAATAAAGACGCTATCAAGCACATTGTCGTGCAGGGATTCAGACTCCAGCAGATGTTTCGCAATGCCTTTTAACGCTGCCGCGTCACCGCCTGCCTTTACCTGGAAATAAGTCGAGGCGATATCGGTCGAGCTGTAGGTGGCCATTTCTATCAGGCTTTGCGGATCGGCAAAACGCTCCAGAGCTCTTTCCCGCAGCGGGTTGAACACGATAATGGGCACGCCGCGACGTGCCAGTTCGTGCAGCGTACCCATCATCCGTGGGTGGTTGGTTCCGGGGTTGTGCCCGATAGAAATGACCAGTTCTGTCTTGTCAAAATCATCCAGCGAGACCGTTCCTTTGCCAATCCCAATCGAGCGGGGTAATCCAACGCTGGTCGCTTCATGGCACATGTTGGAGCAGTCCGGGAAATTGTTCGTACCGTATTCACGTGCGAAGAGCTGGAACAGCCAGGCGGCTTCGTTTGAGGCGCGCCCCGACGTGTAAAACTCGACCTGATCGGGTTCAAGACCGCGCAGGATCTCGCCGATGCGCGTAAAGGCCTGTTCCCATTCCACTGGGCGAAATGTGTCACTCTCTGCATGATACTGGAGGGGGCGAGTCAAACGGCCATAGCCTTCAAGTTCGAAATCTGATTTTTCGAGTAAAGCGCTGACCGTGTGTTGCGCCAGAAATTCCGGCGTGACGCGTTTGCTGGTGGCTTCCCATGTCACCGCTTTCGCGCCGTTTTCGCAAAACTGGAACGTGGATTTGTGTTCTTTATCAGGCCAGGCACAGCCCGGACAGTCGAAACCATCCGGCTGGTTGGTGCGCAGCAGCGTGGCAGGGGCATCCAGGGTGTCCATTTGCGTGCGTACGGCAATGGCCGTCGCTTTCAGAGCGCCCCAACCGCCGGCAGGACCGTCGTAGTGTCTGATTCCGGGAACTGAGCGTCTTTTGGTCTTCATCTGGACTCCTGATCGATAGGTTAACAGATGAATTTTACACCAACATTCTTAACAAAATAACAACGAATCAGCATCATGTAAAAGAGGTATTTGCTGTAGGTTGCATTACCGGATGTCTGCAATCTAAATCCGGCTATGCTCGCGGACTACGTGGTTTAGAATGTGGTCTGTCTCTCTTATCTTTCTTAGATGCGGCCAGAAGTATTTCTTTTTCAATAGCGGGATAAACGTGTTGGAAATTATCAATGCCACTGAGGAAAGATTCCATGAGACCTTTTTGTTTTATTGTTAATTTAGTAAACCCTGATGATTTAATTCTGTTTGCCAGATCGATGAAATCAGTTGCTGTTTCCTCATCTAAAATTCCGTTGATAAAACGGCCTTCAGTGGAATACAGCATTATCAGAATGCCATTATTCGGACATTTTAATTGTTTCAATGCTTGGCATAATATACCAAACTCTTCAATATTCGAGTGTTCTGCAGTCCCCCCACCTTGGTTGCCTTGAGTTATCAGCCAGTTCCATAAATTATCATGGTTGCTAACATCAGGTTTTTTACCGAATAGCCTTCTGGGCAAAGAGTAGTTTGACTGTTTCAGTGTATTCGAAAAGCTATCTGCATCTTTATTAATGGAAAGGCCTGCGATTTCATCGGTATTGTTATAAACATATTTAATTGGGATATTTAAATCTTCAAGATGACAATTACCAATGTACTGCTCTTGATCATATCGGATGAGTTCATTGATTTTGCAATCATGAACTTTAACTTCGGCATAAAGCGGTGTTTGATTCTCAATATATGACATAAAATCGAAACATGACCGTGAAGAGTTTTCTCCTTGCTGATTTGCATAGGTAAAAATGTTTGTACAAGTAAGGTCATTCTTGGCGCAGTATATGGCAATGGCATCCATAATTGCGCTTTGGTATTCATTTTCAGTCATCCTGGAGTTCCTGTTTGAAGCGTTATCTTTTTTAAGGATTTATGGTTACTCTTTCAGTGGATGGTAAGGTAGATGCCCCCAAAAAAAACCTACGCAATTGCGTAGGTTCAGGGATGATAAAGTGAAATGCTATTTTAGACGTTGAACAGGAAGTTCTAAAATATACGTTTTCACTCTGTGTCTGTCTGTATCAAGTTTTACTATTATTTTGTCTTTATATCATGCACTTATGTTTCCTTGCTTTGTCATGTTGTTTCACCGATAATCACCCCTAGTCAGGTTTTGTTTGTACGCGAAGTTGTACGCGGATGGGGGCAGTTATGGCATTGAGGACAGACAGAGAGATAGCCAACCTCAAAAGTGAGGACGGTAAGCGAAAGGTATTAGCTGTGAGCAGCGGAGCAGGCGCAGGGCTGTGTATTGAGGTACGTCCAGACGCCGTTTCTAAATCGTGGCTATACCGATACCAGTTTGCGGGCAAGGCTAAGAAGATGACACTGGGTAGCTATCCAGCAATGTCGCTGACGGAAGCCCGCAAAGCGCACACGCAAGCGATGGCTATCCTGAAGTCAGGGCAAGACCCCTTGGCAGTCGCTCGTGCAGACAAGCATAAACGTAGTTCCGTCCCTACCTTTGCTGAGTTGTTCCAGGAGTGGATGGAGTGGAAAACCGTCGCTAAGCCGCTAAAGCCTCGCAGCCTGAAAGCGTACAACTACACCTTTGACAATTACATGGTGGAACTCCATAAGTTACTTGTCACAGACCTGAGCAGAAGTATTCTGTTCAATCACTTAGCAAAGCTCCGAAAACAAACCGTTTCCGGCACTAAGAAAGCACTAACCATTCTTCAACAGAGCCTCGATTACGCCGTGAACATTGGCGCTATTACCATTAACCCATCCAGAACGATTCGCCCCATTGATATTGGTGCGACGGCTGCTGCACCTCGTCAGAGATGGCTGGAGCGTGAGGAAATCGCAGCATTCTGGAAAGGGCTTGAGGAAACCGGTGCGCACCCGGCGCAGGTGAACTGTTTAAAGCTGATTTTATTAACTGGAGCACGGAGGACGGAAGCAAGCGAGATGAGGTGGGAGGAAATTGTTGGTAATAAATGGGTTATCCCCGCCGAACGTAGCAAAAACAGTAAGAGCCACACTATCACGTTGCATCAAATGGCTCAGGATATTATCGCCCACCAGCGTGGAATCAGCGGCGGTAGTGAGTTCGTATTTGAAGCGATACGCACTCACGACGTTGGGAAAGCACATATCGACGGTAATGCGCTCCGCTGGGTGCTTGAACGTGTTAGAAACCTGCATATGCCTCAGAGCGAACCATTCACATGTCATGACCTACGCAGGAGCTTCGCCAGCGGATGTGCTGAGTATCTGGACGCCAACGAGGCGATAATTGAGCTGGCTCTGAACCACGCGAAAAAAGACCGTCTTGTGGCTACGTATCAGGCTGGTAAGCGAGCGGCTAAGGTGGAACAGCTTTTTCTGGAGTGGGGAGAGTTTATTAAAACGCACACTCAATCAGAAGCAGTTGAGGCGGGTAATGTCGTGCAAGTGAATTTCGGGAGACGTTGAGTGACAGCACAGGAAGAAGTTTTAAGGTTATTAAGTCGCTATTCGAATTTACTCGAGCATAGCGATTTTGTTTATGGTCGTTTTGATAATCTGCAACCGAGGACTATCAGAGAATTTCATGTGCGAAAAAAGCTGCTTGATAATTTTATCGCCGGTAAAGACCCCCAGAAGATTGAAATGCTGACAGCACAGGACTTTGCATCGCCACGAGATTCAATTCCTGATGAAATTATCAGAATTATTGGG
Organism: Lelliottia sp. RWM.1; assembly: GCF_016859735.1. NCBI lineage: Bacteria > Pseudomonadati > Pseudomonadota > Gammaproteobacteria > Enterobacterales > Enterobacteriaceae > Lelliottia > Lelliottia sp. RWM.1. The sequence goes on from NZ_WLVC01000025.1 coordinate 18,482, forward strand.
AGCAGGAAGCAACTAACGCCTTTTGTTGATAATATTTGGTTAACTGAATATCCGTTTATTACTGCTTTGTTACAGTCTGATTTGATGGGGAAGGTCAAATGGACTAGAGGGAAGTCGGGCGCCGTTTCTTTTACGCACAATGACCGTGAAATCGACCTAGTAGGCGTTGTGTTATTTTTAACCGGGATTGGAGGGTTCACGCAGAAAGCTGTATTTCAGTTTATTGCTATACATGGAAGCCGCGCTGGCGTGGATAGTGAGTGCGATAACCCGGGTCAGCTTAGTAAAGCGGCAGAGGCGATACAGAAAACGTACGGATCACTGAAGTCTGAATGGGAAAAGCTGAACTTTAGTGAAGGGTCATTGCAGGCTGAAATAAAAAAGGAAAAATAACGAGTATTTCTATTCCTTTGAACCGACCTATTCAAATCATTATTGTGATCTCCATGATACAGCATGACGCTGTACGCAACCGGAGATCACAAAATGCTTTTAACCATCAAACAATTGTCCAGCCGTCTCGGTGTTAGCCGCGCAACCGTTGAGCGCCTTCGCCGTTCTCCTGATGCTGCATTCCCCAAAGCCATTCCAATAGGGCCTAACTCGATTCGCTTTGATGATACAGAGATAGAGCAGTGGCTAGCATCTCGCCGCCAGAAGGTGGCTGCATGATGACTCCAGCAGAAGTAAAAGCACGCACGCAGAGATTACTAAATGAACGGGGTGTTATTGATCTTCACAGTGCTGTTTTCTGGATGAGCTTTGGATTGTCGGAACCAATTCCAGAAGCCATTTATCATGCACTAATGGAAATTTTCAACGTGCCAAGAGAAGAGATTATTTTTGCGATAGGTGATTGGTTGATGGAAATACATCAACCAACAATCGCTGATATTGAAAGCGCTCGCACATATTTCAGTGAGAGCGCCCAATAGTTAACAATCAGCTGGTGGCCGTTCTTCGCGGGGCAAGCCACCAGCTATTCGGAGATTAATCTGATATGTTCAATTTTACAACAATTAACTCAATCAAAGAAAATGTGAGCTATGGAACCCTTCAATGGCATGAGCTGGTAGCATATGCAAAAAAGCCACATAAAAGCCACGCACAAACACCAGAAGCCGCCAAGAAAACGGCTAAATTAGTCGCCGCTCATAATGGTAGTACACGCCATAAACAACAAGCAGAGGCTAGCTTGTTCGGTTTGTTACGTGCAGATCTAGATGATGCCCTTAATCAAACTCCTGAGACAATAGCCGCTGCTTTGCGTGAGCAAGGTTTAGATGCTTTCATTATTTACTCAACGTTAAACCACCAGCCAGAATTACCACGTTATCGGGTGTTTGTGGCGTTAGCCGAACCTGTCACTTTTGCTGTGTGGCAAGATCTCCAGTTTGAGCTAGCTGAATTGCTAGATTCTGATCCATGTGTTAATCGTTCGGCTCAGTTTATGATTTTACCAACCACTATTGCTACAACAGCCAATCATTACACTTACTTAATTGCTGAAGGTACGGCTCTTTGTTCTACAGGTGTTTTTTGGATGAATGCCCTTAATAAGGCAAAAAAATATGCTATTGCTGCTATGAGTACCACGCCACCAGCACCAGAAAAAGCAATCGAGTCTTTACTTGGGCGACAGGTATCTATTATTAATCTGGTCAACAATAGCTATAGCTGGGCAGAACTTCTCTCATTTTATGGATATAAACAGAAGGGGAAAGCCACTTGGATTGCACCAGAGTCAGTCAGTGGAGTCGCAGGGGTGCATCTTCTAATGAGTTCTACCGATGGTAAGGAAAGGATTTACTCACATCATGAAAGTGATCCTGCTGGTGGCCGTCTGTGTGACAAATTTGATCTTATGGTCATTCGGAGTTTTAACGGGAATCATAGAATTGCGCTGGAAGAAATAGCAAGAAAGGCATTTCCTGATGCGTATAAGCATAATCGGCGTGAATGGCGAATAGCGCAAATGGGTAAGGGAGGTGCAAAATGAGTCTACCCATGCCTGAGCATTCTGTAGTTACTTCATTACCTGAGCCAACAAGATTAAAAGGGCCAAGATTCCCCGATCGTAATCCAGATAACGGTAAGGTATTAAGAACGTCCGATAACCTTAGTGCTCTCTTAGATTTTTGTGGCTATAAGGGCAGGTATAACTTGATGACTGCGGAACCTGAGCTAACAGATGATAGTTTTAGTCGATTAGGCGGTAGTGCGGCGGGGCAACGTTCAATGCTAGTTGATGCCTGTCAGCGTTACGGGCTATCCGAGCAAACGATTGATGATCACTTGATTGCTTTGTGCGAGCGTAATAGCTATCACCCTGTCAGAGTCTGGTTAGAATCGGGCCCAGATTGGGACGGTGACGACCGACTTACAGGAGTATTACAGACTCTTGGAGCGCAGAATAGTGACTATGCAAAGCAGGTTATGACTCCGTGGCTTGTTGGATGTATTGCGTCACTGTATGAAAACACATTTCATTCTAAATTAGTGCCAGTGCTGCAAGGTGGACAATCATCTATGAAATCTGCATGGCTACATCGCATTTGCAGTGTTACTACCGGAGCATATGGAGATGGCTCACTTAATCCAGATAAAACCGATGATGTTCGGCGTGTTTGTAGTCATTGGATTAATGAGTTAGCCGAGTTGGAAAGTACCACGCGGCATGAAGCGGGAAGCTTAAAAGCCTTTATCACTCGCTCAACTGACAAATTTCGCATTCCTTATGCGCGTGATTTCACTATCAAGCAGCGGCAAACGTCTTTTATTGCTACCGTCAATGGTAGCGGCTTTCTAAAAGATCAGACGGGTAACACGCGATTTGCTGTTATTGAGTTAGCCAAGCCTGTGTTAATTGATTACCTAAATATGTATCTTGGCTGGGTGTGGAATGGTAGAGCGACGCTTGAATACCCAGAGTCATTACGTCAATTTTGGTTGCAGATAAAAAACCTTTATGACAACGGAGCTAGCTGGTTTCTTGATACGGAAACACAAAATATAGCCGCTGCTGTTAATGACCCGCATACAGATAAGGGGGCATATTATACCGCCATAGTGGATAGACATTTAAACACCGAGTTTGGAAAACCAAAATGGTTAACTGCAACGGATGTATGCAAACTACATGGCGAAAGAACTGGGCTAAGCGGTCAATATGGTAAAGCACTTAAATTGCTCACTGAAGAGGGGAAAATTGAATCTCGTTCAGTGCGTGGCGGCAGAACAGAGTATCAAATCTGGATAACTGATAATGACGCGATTCGGTTGATAACTAGAAACTAGCCAGTGCTTTTTTGATGCCCTGCCTAAACAGTGGGGCTTACTGTTACTTCACCACTGCCTCACCAATTCTTGATTACTACCTCACCCGTTTAGAGAAAGCCTCACTGACACCTCACCACCTAACCATAGCCTAACCAATCTAAATCATTGTAATAAAATGTTTTTTTACGTGGTGAGGATGGTGAGGTAACTTTCAAAGATTTAGAATAATAGGTTAATGCTACAAAAAGATACGGCTAGAGTGAGTAAATGGCATAAATTTATAGAAGTAAGCAAAGTTACCTCACCATCCTCACCATCCTCACCAGTTCAGTGTTAGTATTAGAATCATACTAAATGGCTTGCTTAAACATAGATGGATTGCCTTACTATGAAAAAAGTGATTGTTGCACTTGGACTCGTCTTTTGCTCAACAAATATTTTCGCATATGCACCGGGCGCGGAGAACGTTATTAAGTATCTTGATGAACCGTTTACAGTTACGCATCTTAAAGAACTCAATGTCGATTGTGTTTGGACAAGAAACGAAAATGGGTACTTGGAAAATCGAAATGGGGGATTTGAAGGGACGGGCGTTTGTTGGGATATCAAAGCAACGGAGCAGTTAGATGCTTTAGAAAAAGCAGGAAAGTTGGTATGGCATAAACCATTGGCTTTCGATTATGAGTATGGAGATAAAAATAAGTGCTATTACAGGGTAGATAAGGCTAGTGGGATTGTTGATCTTCTGTTTGGTAATGTTAACGAAAAGGAAAGTGAAGAATGTAGAAAAGAAGAAAATCAAAAAAAGGCACTAAATTTAGCTACAAAAATCAAAAAAGAAGTCCGGTTTGGCGGATATATAGCTACTCAAGACAACATACTAGGCTCAGTTATTTTAGCTTGTTATAGCGGTAGTATTGATAGTAATAGCCGATTGGTTTCAAATGATGAACGTACCAGAAGATATAAGGCATTACTTAGTCTATATGAAGGTGATAAAAAAAATACACAGCGAATAACTAACGCATTCAATTTTGCTAACAATAATCTACGTGATAGGTATCCACTGGATACTGAAGGACGGTATAGAGCGAGGGTTTGTGATGAAATGATACGTAAGGGAAAACTTTAAATTAATTTAAAATTAGTACAGGGGTTAGGAATATCCTATTATTACCCTAATATTCGGTATCTGAACGGCAAGATAGCGGCTAGTTTTTAGGCTATTCCTTCCATAACCTTCATGTTAGTGACCAGCTACACTTCCAGCTAATCAACAGCAAAAGGGGAATATAAGGGGGGGATAAAAGCCCTGCAACTCTATGGCCTCACATCACAAGTCAACTTGAATCGTTACACCGTACTGAAAAGAAAACCTTAAGATAAAACCGACCACTTAATATGATCGGTTTTATCGACATGCGTGCAATTTACCTAATCCTAGCGTCGCCCAGTTTGTACGCGGATTTGTACGCGGAAGATAAAATACGCAGGTTTAATCATGATAACTAAATGATTTCATTAAGTTATTTATTTTTAAACGTTGAACAGGAAGTTCATCACATCGCCATCTTTAACGATGTAGTCTTTGCCTTCAGCACGCATCTTGCCCGCTTCTTTCGCGCCTTGCTCACCCTTGTAGGTGATGAAGTCTTCGAACGCGATGGTCTGTGCGCGGATAAAACCTTTCTCGAAGTCGGTGTGGATTTTACCTGCGGCTTGCGGTGCGGTCGCACCCACAGGAATAGTCCAGGCACGAACTTCTTTCACGCCAGCGGTGAAGTAGGTTTGCAGGTTCAGTAGTTCGTAACCTGCGCGGATCACGCGGTTCAGCCCCGGTTCTTCCAGACCCAGCTCAGCCATGAATTCTTCACGGTCAGCATCGTCCAGTTCGGCGATATCGGATTCAACGGCGGCACAAACGGCCACAACAACAGAACCTTCTGCCGCAGCAATTTCACGGACTTTATCCAGGTACGGATTGTTCTCAAAACCGTCTTCGTTGACGTTAGCGATGTACATGGTTGGTTTCAGCGTCAGGAAGCTCAGGTACTTGATGGCAGCCTTGTCTTCTTCTGTCAGGTTTTTCAGCGCGCGCAACATGCCCGCGTTTTCCAGCTGTGGCAGACATTTTTCCAGCGCAGCCTGTTCAGCTTTCGCGTCTTTATCGCCACCTTTGGCTTTCTTCTGCACACGGTGCAGGGCACGTTCGCAGGTGTCCAGGTCAGACAGCGCCAGCTCGGTATTGATAACGTCGATATCGTCAGCCGGGTCCACTTTGTTGTTTACGTGGATGATGTTGTCGTTCTCAAAACAACGAACGACGTGACCAATCGCTTCCGTTTCACGGATGTTGGTCAGGAACTGGTTGCCCAGACCTTCACCTTTGGATGCGCCTTTTACCAGACCCGCAATATCCACGAATTCCATGGTGGTTGGCAGGATGCGCTGCGGTTTCACGATTTCCGCGAGCTGATCCAGACGCGTATCAGGCATGGGTACGACACCGGTGTTCGGCTCAATGGTACAGAACGGGAAGTTTGCCGCTTCAATACCCGCTTTGGTGAGCGCGTTAAACAGGGTGGATTTGCCAACGTTAGGCAGACCAACGATACCGCATTTGAATCCCATTTCTAAATCACCTTAATGTCTTGATTATCAATCCGTTAGAGCTAACCGATTGAAGAAAAGTAAATAACTTCGCTTATTATACACGTAACCCGCATGTCGCGCGGTAAAAAAGCCGTAATGTCCGGATTATTGCGCTTTGAAGGCATGTAAGCGGTTTGTCGCTTTTGTTAAGCCATCTTTCAGCCAAATTTCGGTGCAACGCGCCGCTTCGTCTACTGCATCATCAATCAGTTTTTGCTCAGAAAGCGGAGGTTTGCCGAGCACAAAGCCGACAACTTTGTTTTTATCGCCCGGATGGCCGATTCCAACGCGTAAACGGTAAAAATTCGGGTTATTGCCCAATTTACTGATGATGTCTTTTAGCCCGTTGTGGCCACCATGACCACCGCCCAGTTTGAATTTTGCCACTCCTGGCGGCAGGTCCAGCTCATCATGGGCGACCAGAATTTCGTCCGGATTGATGCGATAAAAAGTTGCCATCGCCGCAACCGCTTTGCCGCTCAGATTCATAAATGTGGTTGGCACAAGCAGGCGCACATCAGCACCCGCCAGGTTTATACGCGAAGTAAAACCATAGAATTTCGGTTCTTCGCGCAGGGGGGCGCGTAACCGTTCGGCCAGCAGATCAACATACCACGCACCGGCATTATGGCGGGTTGCAGCATATTCAGCGCCCGGGTTGGCAAGGCCGACAATCAGTTTAATCGTCACGGTTTAATTCCTAAAAGATTCCAGATCTGGCGCGTAGTTTACTGTCTGGCGCGCCGCTTGACAAAATTCTGCGCCGGCAACGCCAAAATACGAATAATTACTGATGTGAACCATTAGAATTTCAAGCGGTTCAGAGGCTTATTTGTAAACTTTTGTGGTGGAGATGAGCGTAATTGTGATCGTTCACGCAACTCCTGAAAGGGCCGTTGTCTATACTTTACACACAAGGATTAGGGACATACTGCCCTGCAACCCAAACCAAAGTTCCGGAGGTAATCTATGAAACGCAAAAACGCTTCGATACTCGGTAACGTACTGATGGGGTTGGGACTGTTCGTGATGGTCGCCGGTGTCGGTTACTCTATTTTAAACCAATTGCCGCAGCTCGACCTGCCACAATATTTCGCACATGGCGCGGTATTGAGTATCTTCGTAGGTGCTGTCCTCTGGCTTGCAGGTGCGCGTGTCAGTGGTCATGAACAGGTGAGTGACCGGTACTGGTGGGTGCGCCACTATGATAAACGCTGCCGCCGCGATCAGCATAAACACAGCTAGCGGTTATAGCAGGATTTTATGAGAAACGGTTCCTGTCGGAACCGTTTTTTTTGCATATCAGCTTGACCCTCACGTAACGTAAGGCTCCAGAGTGAGTGCCACTGGCAAAAGAAAAGGAACCGTTATGTTGATTCAAGTGGGGGAACTGGCCAGACGGGCCAGGATCACCGTGCGAACATTGCACCATTACGAACAAACAGGGTTGTTACTGCCTTCTGCCAGAAGTGCGGCTGGCTACCGGCTTTATAATCTGGCTGATGTTAAACGCCTGCACATGATACAGGTGCTGGCAAAAGCAGGGCTGGAGCTTGCCGAAATACGAGACTTTCTGGATCACGCGTCTCTCTCGCTGGCTGATCTCCTGGACGCACAAATCCGCTTGCTGGATAAACAGGTACGCAGCATCAGTACGTTGCGTGACCGACTGACGGATTTACGTACCGGACTGAATGCACAGGAGACGCCGGACCTTGAGTCCTGGCTACAAACTCTGGAGTTAATGAACATGTATGATCGCTGGTTTAGCAAAGAAGAGTTACAGCAGTTACCCTTTGCGGCGCAGAAAGCCGAGTTGGCTGTGATTTGGTCAGGCCTGGTTAATGAGGCTCAAATGCTGCTGGAACAGCATGTTAGTGTGACGGATCCGAGAGCGATGGATCTCGCGACACGCTGGATGCTGCGTCTGGAGGAGGACACGGCAGGTAAGCCAGAATTCCTGACCCGGCTTAATGAGATGCATAGCGTTGAGCCGCAAATGCGCGAGCAAACAGGGATAACACCTGAGATGACCGATTATGTTACGCGGGCTTTCGCCGAATCAAAACTCGTTATCTGGGAAAACTATCTTACCGCAGAAGAGATGGTGTTTACGCGCGCCCACTATTTTGACCGGATGATGGAATGGCCACCGCTGGTAGCGAAATTACACCAGGCGCAGCAAGCGTCGCTCGATCCCTCAACAGAAGCTGCACAAGCGCTGGCTGAAAACTGGCTGATGCTTTTTCAGTCCTACGCGGGAACAAACCCGGCCACACAGCAAAAGTTTCGGGTTGCGATGCAACAGGAGCCGCATCTGATGAAAGGAACGTGGATGACGCCTGCTGTGCTTGAATGGCTACAGCAGGCGATAGACATCATGATGCAAAAACGCTTATTGATGCTCGGTCACTAACACATCGGCTAAGGCTGCTTCGCGATTAGGATAGAATGCGAGACGGCCTGGAACTGGTTGTACACCAGCCCGCGCCATGGTGCGCAGAGGCTGGAATTCAAGATTACTCACGCGCAGTTCGCAGCCTTCCGGCAGCTTTTTGACAAAGCGCTGGAAGGCATCCAGACCTCCCGCATCCAGTACCGGAACTGCATCCCACTTCAGTACCACGATCCGTTTACCGGCAATGCGTGACTCCAGTTCGTTGAACAGGCCTTCTGCTGCGGCAAAGAACAGCGGGCCGATCACCCGAAGCACCAGTACATCATCCGGAACCTCGACGTTCACCGGGGAGAGGCGGGTCATTTGTGCAATTCGGCGCATAAACAGCAGGGAAGCCAGCACAATGCCCACGCTAATGGCGATCACCATGTCAAACAGAACGGTCAGCGACATGCAGATCAGCATCACGATGATGTCGTCTTTTGGCGCACGACGCAGCAGGTGGACCACCTTATGCGCTTCGCTCATGTTCCAGGCGACCATCAGCAGCAGGGCTGCCATAGCCGAAAGCGGGAGCCAGGAGAGTAAGGGGGCAAGGATCAGCAGTGCAAGGATCACCAGTACCGCGTGAATAACGGCTGATACCGGAGAGGTTGCGCCTGCCCGAACGTTAGCCGCGGAACGCGCAATTGCGGCGGTGGCAGTGATGCCGCCAAAGAAAGGGGCAATGATGTTGCCAAGTCCCTGGCCGACCAGCTCGCTGTTGGCTTTATGCTTGGTTCCTGTCATACCATCCAGCACGACGGCGCAGAGCAGCGATTCAATAGCGCCCAGCATTGCCATCGAGAACGCAGCAGGTAGCAGCGCGCGCAGGGAGTCCCAGCTTAAAGTGAAGGTGGAGCCTGGCATATCCCACGGCAACACCAGTTGCGGTAAAAGCTGAGGGATCCCGTTGCCCTGCGAGCCATCGGCTAACAGGTAATGGAACTGGGAACCAATAGTTGCCACGTGACCGCCAAGCATGTTGACGATAGCCATCACTGCACATCCCAACAGCAATGCTGGCAGATGACCTGGCAGGCGAATGCCCAAACGTGGCCAGACAATCAACGTGCCCAATGTGACGATACCAATGGCAGCATCGCCCATATTGATAGTGGGTAGCGCCATAAACAGTGCCCCCACTTTTTGCAGGTAATGTTCCGGTACATGCGGCAACTGTAAACCCAGGAAATCCTTGATTTGCATCGTCCCGATGGTAATACCAATCCCTGATGTGAACCCCAACGTCACGGAAAGGGGGATATATTCGATTAACCGACCAAAGCGGGCCAGCCCGAACAGAATCAAAAAGACGCCAGACATCAGTGTGGCAACCAGGAGGCCAGCCAGCCCAAACTGCTGTGATACCGGGTAGAGGATCACCACAAAGGCGGCGGTTGGCCCCGAGACGCTAAAGCGAGAACCCCCCGTCAGCGCAATCACAATCCCGGCAACTGCCGAGGTATACAGCCCATATTGCGGTGCAACACCGCTACCAATTGCCAGCGCCATCGCCAGGGGAATCGCAATAATCCCGACGGTGATACCCGCAATAACGTCGCGCATAAAGCGTGACAGGGTGTATTTCTCTTTCCAGCAGGCGTCGATGAGGGCGCGAAAGGGCAGAACTTGTGAGGAAGTTACGTTTTTCACAATAATCTATCATCCGTGTGCGCATCATCTGTCATGTGAATGGCAGGTGAAGGAGGCATTGGTCATACAAATGAATATTCAAAACAAAAAAACCCGCCGCAGCGGGTTTTTCGGCCGTGTTCGATCAGTGCTCGAACATTGCTGAGATGGATTCTTCGTTGCTGATACGACGAATCGCTTCGGCCAGCATCCCGGACAGGGTCAAAGTACGTACGTTTGGCAGTGCTTTGATCTCATCGCTTAATGGGATGGTATCGCAAACCACCACTTCATCGATAACAGAGTTGCGGAGATTATTCACCGCATTACCGGAGAAGATCGGGTGAGTTGCGTAGGCGAACACACGCTTAGCGCCACGCTCTTTCAGCGCCTCGGCTGCTTTACACAGCGTACCACCGGTATCGATCATGTCGTCAACCAACACGCAGTCACGACCTGCAACGTCACCGATGATGTGCATCACCTGAGAAACGTTAGCACGTGGACGGCGTTTGTCGATGATAGCCATATCGGTATCGTTCAGCAGTTTGGCGATAGCACGAGCGCGGACTACGCCGCCGATGTCCGGAGAAACCACAATCGGGTTATCCAGGTTCAGCTGCAGCATGTCTTCCAGCAGAATTGGGCTGCCGAATACGTTATCAACCGGGACATCAAAGAAGCCCTGGATCTGCTCGGCGTGCAGGTCAACCGTCAGAACACGGTCTACACCGACGCTTGACAGGAAATCGGCAACAACTTTAGCGGTAATAGGTACACGCGCGGAACGGACGCGACGGTCCTGGCGGGCATAACCAAAGTAAGGAATAACAGCCGTGATACGGCCTGCAGAAGCACGGCGCAGGGCATCGACCATAACAACCAATTCCATCAGGTTGTCGTTAGTTGGAGCACAGGTGGACTGGATGATGAAAATATCACCACCGCGTACATTTTCGTTGATTTGTACGCTGACTTCGCCGTCGCTAAAGCGACCTACAGCGGCGTCGCCGAGGGAAGTGTACAGGCGGTTGGCAATACGTTGTGCTAGTTCCGGGGTAGCGTTACCAGCAAAAAGCTTCATATCAGGCACGAGAAGAACCTCAGGCATGCGTCCAATGGTGGATAACATTCGCCAAAAACTGTGCGGGCCAGGCGAAGGCTATCCAGGCGGTGTATTAAAGAGCGCGATGCAACGTCTGGAACAGGGTGACGTTGTCACCGAAACTCAGTCTGCGCAAGAAGGGTCTGCTGTAGCGGGGAAGTGTTCATCCCACGCGCCACAAAACCATGCAGCCATTCTGGCGCTTGCTCTAGCACCTGACGAGCGGCGGATTCAGTGTCAAATTCAGCAAAGACACAAGCCCCTGTGCCAGTCAGGCGCGACGGCGCGTATTCTAACAGCCAGGAAAGCACCGCATCAACCTTACGAAAACGTTTTCTTGCGATAACCTCGCAATCGTTGCTGAATTCACATTTTAATAACGTTTCTATTGACCGCGTTGGGGTATTACGCGGGAGGTCCGGATCGTTGAAAATAACAGGCGTGGGAATACTCACGCCGGGGTGGGCGATCAGATACCATTTTTCCGGCGGTTCAGCCGGTGACAGGATTTCACCGACCCCTTCTGCAAAGGCGGCATGGCCACGAACAAATACCGGAACATCGGCTCCTAGTGTCAGCCCCAGGGCCGCCAGTGCGTCTGTTGACAAACCACATCCCCACAGATGATTCAGCGCGACCAGAACGGTAGCGGCATTGGATGAGCCGCCACCCAGTCCACCGCCCATAGGCAGCCGTTTCTCAACGCGGAGATCTGCACCGCTTCCGGTCGGCAGCCGCCCACTCTCTCTCGCCGCTTTCATCAGGAGGCGCGCGGCACGCACAATGAGATTATCGTCGTGCTCCACACCTTCAACAGGGGTCAGCAGTTGAATCTGGCCATCATGGCGAGGGCTGATCGACACCGTGTCACCATAATCGACAAACTGAAACAACGTTTGCAGTGTGTGGTAACCGTCTGCCCGTCGCCCGGTGATGTACAGGAACAGATTCAGTTTTGCAGGGGAGGGCCAGTGGGTCATCATTTGACCATCCAGTTATCCATTTTCAGCTTGATACGCTGAGTGCCTTCGGTCAGTTCCATATTGGATGGCAGCGCCGGTTTGCTGTTGCTGTCATAACCGCTGTACACCACTTTCCAGGTTTTGCCCTTTTCCGTGTAATTGACCTGGCTCAGACGATACTGGTCGTCGAGGGTATAATCGGTCGCATTACCCGGCAGGCCGAGGATCCACTGACGCAGGCTATTGAGCGGAATCGGCATGCCGGTCAGTTTGCCAATCATCTCTTCGGCATCGGTCGCGGTGTAATGCTGGCCTTTGTTGTCGGTAATTTGTGCTTCGCCAGGCTTCGCGTTTAACTCCAGTTCTGTGCTACCCAGCGGGTTCAGAAGCAGCAGACGGTAACGATCCTGCCCCGTTTGCTGCCAGAAGAAACGGGCGTACACTTTTTGCTCGTCAGATAGGTAGGCAAACGCACCGCGCGTCTGGTATTGGCTCAAATTGCGCACATCCTGCTGGTGCTGACGCCACTGCGGGGAGTCAGGGCTTTTACCCGGACCTTTGGGTGGAGTAATAGAACACGCGGTCAGAAGCAGCGCCGTCAAAGGCAGCAGGCGAATCAGTCGGGTCATAATAATGACAAATCCTTGAGATACGTTGCAGTAATAACCCTTAATGCTAGCGCCCGGCGCTGGCAGCGTCTACGTTCATATTGTCTTAAATCATTTAATTAGCGCGGAACACCTATTACTCCGAAAGGGGGCGGTCTCTTTTATTGATCTCGCGCATCCTGTATGATGCCACCTGCTAACCTTATTAACGCTGGTATTATTCCCGCTCACATGACCCTTTTAGCACTCGGTATTAACCACAAAACAGCCCCGGTTTCGTTGCGAGAACGTGTCACGTTTTCGCCGGATACACTCGACCTGGCGCTGGATAGTCTGCTTGCACAACCTATGGTGCAAGGTGGCGTGGTGCTGTCGACGTGCAACCGTACCGAACTCTATCTCAGTGTAGAAGAGCAGGATAATCTGCATGAAGCGCTGATCCGCTGGTTATGTGAATATCACAACCTGAACGAAGAAGAGTTGCGTAATAGCCTGTACTGGCATCAGGACAATGATGCAGTCAGTCACCTGATGCGCGTCGCCAGCGGTCTGGATTCTCTGGTACTGGGTGAACCACAAATTCTGGGGCAGGTGAAAAAGGCGTTTGCAGATTCCCAAAAAGGGCATCTTAAAGCCAGTGAACTGGAGCGCATGTTCCAGAAATCCTTCTCCGTGGCTAAGCGTGTGCGAACCGAAACCGACATTGGTGCCAGTGCGGTTTCTGTTGCTTTCGCAGCCTGTACGCTCGCTCGTCAAATCTTCGAATCACTCTCAACCGTTACGGTATTACTGGTTGGTGCGGGTGAAACCATTGAACTTGTGGCTCGCCATTTGCGTGAGCACAAAGTGAAGAAGATGATTATTGCTAACCGTACCCGTGAACGGGCGCAGGTTCTGGCAGACGAAGTCGGCGCAGAGGTGATTGCGTTAAGCGACATTGATGAACGTCTTAAAGAGGCGGATATCATTATCAGTTCTACCGCCAGCCCGCTGCCGATCATCGGTAAAGGGATGGTGGAACGCGCACTGAAATCCCGTCGTAACCAACCGATGTTGCTGGTCGATATCGCCGTTCCGCGCGATGTCGAACCGGAAGTCGGCAAGCTGGCGAACGCCTATCTTTACAGCGTGGATGACCTGCAAAGTATCATTTCGCACAACCTCGCGCAGCGTAAAGCGGCCGCAGTTCAGGCGGAAACGATTGTTGAGCAGGAAACCAGTGAGTTTATGGCCTGGCTGCGCGCCCAAAGCGTTAGCGAGACCATCCGCGAATATCGCGGTCAGGCAGAGCAGGTGCGAGACGACCTGACTGCCAAAGCGCTGGCTGCCCTTGAACAGGGCGGTGACGCGCAGGCAATTATGCAGGATCTGGCATGGAAACTGACCAATCGCCTGATTCATGCACCAACCAAATCTCTTCAGCAGGCTGCCCGAGACGGGGATGATGAACGCCTGACTATTCTGCGCAACAGCCTCGGGCTGGAATAGCGCCACACACCCATTTTCTATTACAAGGTGCATTTACGCCTATGAAGCCCTCTATCGTCGCCAAACTGGAAGCTCTGCACGAGCGCCATGAAGAAGTACAGGCGCTGCTCGGTGATGCCGGGACTATTGCAGACCAGGACCGTTTTCGCGCGTTATCCCGTGAATACGCACAGTTGAGTGATGTTTCGCGCTGCTTTATTGACTGGCAAAAAGTTCAGGAAGATATCGAAACGGCACAGATGATGCTCGACGACCCGGAAATGCGCGAAATGGCGCAGGAAGAGTTGCAGGATGCAAAAGCGCGTGCCGAAGAGATGGAGCAACAGCTTCAGGTTCTGCTGCTGCCAAAAGATCCGGATGACGAACGTAACGCTTTTGTCGAAGTGCGCGCTGGTACGGGAGGGGATGAAGCCGCTCTGTTTGCTGGCGATCTGTTCCGTATGTACAGCCGTTATGCTGAAGCTCGCCGCTGGCGAGTCGAAATCATGAGCGCCAATGAAGGTGAACATGGTGGGTATAAAGAAGTGATCGCCAAAATCAGCGGCGAAGGTGTTTATGGCCGTCTGAAATTCGAATCAGGTGGGCATCGCGTCCAGCGCGTTCCTGCAACGGAATCCCAGGGTCGAATCCACACCTCCGCCTGTACCGTCGCGGTCATGCCGGAACTGCCGGAAGCAGAACTGCCGGATATCAACCCATCGGAGCTGCGCATTGATACCTTCCGTTCTTCCGGTGCGGGTGGTCAGCACGTTAACACCACCGACTCCGCAATTCGTATTACCCACCTGCCAACCGGTATTGTGGTGGAGTGTCAGGACGAACGTTCGCAGCATAAAAACAAAGCGAAAGCATTGTCAGTTCTGGGGGCGCGTATTCGTGCCGCCGAAGTGGCAAAGCGCCAGCAGGCGGAAGCCTCAACGCGCCGTAACCTGCTTGGTAGCGGTGATCGCAGCGACCGTAACCGTACCTATAACTTCCCGCAAGGGCGCGTTACTGACCACCGCATCAACCTGACGGTTTACCGTCTGGATGAGGTGATGGAAGGGAAACTCGACATGCTGATCGAACCTATTGTCCAGGAATTCCAGGCCGATCAACTGGCGGCGCTGGCTGAGCAGGACTAATGGATTTTCAGCACTGGTTACGCCATGCCGTCAGTGAGCTTTCCGCCAGTGAAAGCCCGCGTCGTGATGCCGAAATATTGCTGGGGTTTGTGACGGGAAAAGCCCGGACCTTTCTCCTGGCGTTTGGCGAAACGGTGCTGAGTGCAGAGCAGGAAGCGCAACTTGCGGCACTGCTTTCACGCCGTAAAACGGGGGAACCTGTGGCACACCTGGTGGGTGAACGTGAGTTCTGGTCACTGCCGCTCTATGTCTCTCCAGCCACGCTGATCCCGCGTCCTGATACGGAATGCCTGGTCGAACAGGCACTGGCGCGGTTGCCATCTCATGCATGTCAGATCCTCGATTTAGGCACAGGAACGGGGGCGATCGCCCTGGCTCTGGCCAGTGAACGTCCTGATTGCCAGGTGACTGCCGTCGATGTGATGCCCGATGCGGTTGCGCTAGCAAAGCGTAACCTTGAGCGTCTGGGGCTGAGCAATGTGACGGTGATCCAAAGCAGTTGGTTTGCCGCTCTGGAACATTGCACCTTTGAGATGATTGTCAGTAATCCGCCCTACATTGACGAGCGAGATCCTCATTTGTCAGAGGGGGATGTCCGCTTCGAACCGATGACAGCGTTGGTTGCGGCTAACGAAGGGCTGGCCGATCTTGAACACATCATTGATTTGGCTCGCCAGCACCTGCTGCCAGGTGGTTGGTTGTTGCTGGAACATGGCTGGACGCAGGGAGAAGCGGTACGTCTGCTGTTCACCCGTGTCGGTTATCGCGCGGTGGAGACCTGCCGTGACTATGGGGGCAATGAGCGTCTGACGATAGGTAAATGGTCATGACGCTCTTTACTGTGCTGATCTCCGTTCATCTGGCGTCTGTCGCATTGACCATCAGTTTTTTTATTCTCCGTTACTGGTGGCGTTACAGCAACAATCCGTTGCTCGAAACCCGCTGGGTACGCGTTGCACCACACTGCATCGATACACTGCTGTTCCTGTCCGGTGTGGGCTTAATGTGGAAGACAGGCTATCTGCCATTTACTGATAAAGGCACATGGCTGACTGAAAAGCTGTTTGGCGTTATCATCTACATCGTTTTGGGTTTTATCGCGCTTGGACGACGTCGTCCGCGCAGCCAGCAGGTCGGTTTTATCGCCTTTCTGCTGGGTCTGGTGGTGCTGTACATCATCATTAAACTCGCCACCACAAGAATACCGTTACTGGGGTAAGTCATGAGGTCCTTGGCCGATTTCGAATTTAACAAAGTGCCGCTTTGCGATGGCATGATTCTGATTTCAGAGATGATCCGCGATGATTTTACGTCGCAGTACGTCAATGCTGAGCTGGAAAACCTGGTAAGCCTGGCGCGAGAAGAGATAAATCAGTCGCGCCCGCAGGACTGGCAATTAGAGAAGCTGGTTGAGCTTTTCTATGGAGAATGGGGTTTTTGCGATACGCGCGGTGTGTATCGCCTGTCCGACGCACTTTGGCTGGATCAGGTCTTAAAAAATCGTCAGGGCAGCGCGGTTGCTCTGGGCGCGATTTTGCTATGGGTTGCGCACCGTCTGGATATCCCTCTGGTTCCGGTCATTTTCCCGACACAGATGATCCTGCGTGCAGAATGGCTGGACGGTGAAATGTGGTTAATTAACCCGTTTAACGGCGACACACTGGACGAACACACGCTTGACGTCTGGCTGAAAGGCAACATTAGCCCGGTAGCCGAGCTCTTCAACGAAGATCTCGATGAAGCTGATAATTCAGAAGTGATCCGTAAACTGCTGGACACGCTGAAGGCGGCATTAATGGAGGAGCGTCAGATGGAACTGGCATTGCGTGCCAGTGAAGTGCTGTTGCAATTCAATCCGGAAGATCCATATGAAATTCGCGATCGCGGTCTTATCTATGCACAGCTTGACTGTGAACATGTCGCGCTGAACGATTTGAATTATTTTGTCGAACAGTGCCCGGAAGACCCGATTAGCGAAATGATCCGCGCGCAGATCAACGCGATCGCGCACAAACAAATTACACTGCATTAATCTTAATTCCGATTCACACCTGAATAAGGCGATCCTATGAAACAAAAAGTGGTTAGCATTGGTGATATCAACGTGGCAAACGACCTGCCGTTCGTGCTCTTTGGTGGCATGAACGTTCTGGAATCCCGTGATCTTGCCATGCGCATCTGCGAACACTACGTGACCGTAACCCAGAAATTGGGTATTCCGTATGTGTTTAAAGCCTCTTTTGACAAAGCCAACCGTTCCTCTATCAACTCTTACCGTGGCCCAGGCCTGGAAGAGGGAATGAAGATTTTCCAGGAGCTGAAGCAGACGTTTGGCGTGAAAGTGATCACCGACGTACACGAAGCATCACAAGCGCAGCCTGTGGCTGATGTCGTTGATGTGATTCAGCTTCCGGCATTCCTTGCGCGTCAGACCGATCTGGTTGAAGCAATGGCTAAAACCGGTGCGGTGATCAACGTGAAAAAACCCCAGTTCGTAAGCCCGGGTCAGATGGGTAACATCGTTGATAAGTTTATCGAAGGTGGGAATGACAAGGTGATCCTGTGTGACCGTGGTGCAAACTTCGGTTATGACAACCTGGTGGTCGACATGCTGGGTTTCAGCGTGATGAAGAACGTTTCCAACCAGTCTCCGGTCATCTTCGACGTGACCCACGCCCTGCAATGCCGCGATCCGTTTGGCGCAGCGTCCGGTGGACGTCGTGCACAGGTTACGGAACTGGCGCGTGCCGGTATGGCGGTCGGTCTGGCAGGGCTGTTCATTGAAGCGCACCCTGATCCGGCCAATGCGAAATGCGACGGTCCATCCGCGTTGCCACTGGATAAACTGGAGCCATTCCTGAAGCAGATCAAGGCGATTGATGATCTGGTGAAGAGCTTCGACGAGCTGGATACCAGCAACTAATAAAAAAACCCGCTTCGGCGGGTTTTTTTATATGTGCATCTTCTCACGCCGGAGAGGGCATCAGGTTCACGCAAAGATCGTCATCAGGTATGCAATAAACAAGGCCATATGCGCCGCACCGTTCAGTACGTTAGTCCTGCCGGTCGAGAAGGAAATATGGCATAGCACCAGTGACGCGACCATGACAATCATCTCCGGCGCACCCAGCGCAAACTGCAGTTCGTTGCCAGTCATAAACGCAATCAGCGTCACGACCGGGACGGTCAGTGAAATGGTTGCCAGCACGGAACCAAAAAACAGGTTCATCGCACGCTGTACCTGATTGCTCAGTACGGCCTTCAACGCACCTAAACCTTCCGGTGACAGGATCAGCAACGCGACCAGGAAACCGGTAAATGCCACAGGGGCATTCAGCTCTGTTAACAGGGTTTCCAGTGGATTGGCGTTCATTTTGGTCACGGCGATAACCGCAATCAGATGTACGATCAGCCAAATCGTATGCCAGGCGTTACTGTGCGCCGAAGGTTTACCGTGATGGGGGTCGTCGTCGTCGCTGTCATCTTCATGTTCATAGACAAACAGGCTCTGGTGCGTTTTCGTCTGAATAAGCAGAAATACGCCGTACATGGCCGCAGAAATCAGGGCAACCAGTAACGCCTGTCCAGTGGTGAAATTCGCTCCCGGCAGCGCCATTGGAAAGATCAGAACAATAATGGCAAGAGGAAAAAGAGCAATCAGGTACTGTTTAATACCAAACAGATTCATATATTGAGTGGCAAACTTACGTCCGCCCAATAACAGAGAAAAACCGACCAACCCGCCGGTAACAATCATGATGATGGAGTACAAGGTGTCTCGCATCAGTGTCGGCGCAGCATCACCTGTCGCCATCAGTGCTGAAATCAGACTGACTTCAAGAATGACGACGGAAAGACTTAATATTAATGAACCATATGGCTCGCCCAGACGGTGCGCTAGCACGTCGGCGTGGCGAACAACACTGAATGCACTGCTCAAAATACCAATCAGGGCAAGGATATTAATGCCGACGACCACTGGCAATGACTGGCTGCTTCCCCAAAAAAGCAACACTGCCAGTGCCAGGACCGGGAAAATGAGTGATGTCTCCTTGTGGCGGGTCTTCACCGCCTCATGTGTCGCTGTCATGTTGTTCTCCCTCAATGCAGGTGCTTGTAATTATAGATAGAAAATTTGTGGCCATTAAACTAACAGATCAAAATTACTATTCTGTTATTTTTTACTTACTTTTACCGTAATGGCTGTATTTCCGCTGAGTTATCTCTAATAGTGTGTTTTATCTAATTAAAAATCTAAATAACAATGAATTAAGTCGTCCATTTTTTCACTTTTGATAATGTCGGGCAAGAGCATAGATCGGCGATAGATGAGGCGCAGTAGTAGGTCAAACGTACTACACGGCTGAATAATTAGCAGCCTCAATTTTGACTTTTCAGGTGGTTGAACTTTCGTTGTATTGCAACTGGCCTGCGAATTGCTTATCGTTAATTAACTGCTGTCAAAATGAACAGCACATAATGCCGGGAAGGCGAATTACAGATGTCGCAAGGAAGCATGCAGTGGCGGAGGTGTAAAGTGTTAACGCGTGATTTCTTAATGAAGGCAGATTGTAAAACAGCATTTGGTGCTATTGAGGAATCGCTTCTCTGGTCGGCTGAGCAACGTGCGGCATCGCTCGCGGCCACGCTGGCGTGCCGTCCGGATGATGGCCCGGTATGGATTTTTGGTTACGGCTCCCTGATGTGGAACCCGGCTCTCGAGTTTGTCGAATCGGCGACAGGGACATTACCTGGCTGGCATCGCGCATTTTGTTTGCGCCTGACGGCCGGACGAGGCAGCGCCTGCCAGCCAGGCCGTATGCTTGCACTGAAAGAGGGCGGGCGCACCACCGGGGTTGCATACCGCTTGCCGGATGCGACGCTGGAGGATGAACTCACGCTCTTGTGGAAGCGGGAGATGATCACCGGCTGCTATATGCCAAGCTGGTGCAAGCTTGAGCTTGATGATGGTCGTACTGTCAACGCGCTGGTATTTATTATGGATCCGCGCCATCCGCTGTATGAAGCCGATACACGCACTCAGGTTATCGCCCCGCTGATTGCATCCGCCAGCGGGCCATTAGGCACTAACGCTCAGTATCTGTTTTCTCTTGATGAAGAACTGACGCGCCTCGGCATGAAAGATGAGTGTCTGAATGAGCTGGTGGCGAAAGTGCAAGCCTTGCTCGAAGGGAATGTGCGAAATAACCCGTTGCGTCCGGGATTTGCCTGATAAAACGCCCGGTTGCCAGAAGGCAAACCGGGCGCAGACATATCAGGCGGGAACGTAACTTACAGAGTGCTCAAGCGATTGACTGTGGCTGTCAATCAGGACATCCCACGTGCCGGTATAGGGCACAGTGAGCCACGCATTATCTTTATCCTGCACGCTTAAAATGTCAGCCTGCGATTGTTTTTGCGCTTTTGAACTCATCAGATGAATGTGGCAGCGCTCTGAGCAACGCACCACCACCGTATCCCCGCCAAACAGTGTCAAACTTGTTTTTACCAGTGCCATTATTTACCCCGTAGTCCGAAACGACGCTCTCCTTGCAGCCAATCCTGAGCGTGATGTTGTTCACAATTCACTCATGGCATAACACCAAACGGGAGGGGGTGAGATGCTGATTTTGATCAAAAAATTGCATAACGTTTAAACAAAAATGACAAAACACCTGAAAGCATTCAGCTGGCGCGTATTTAACAAGGTAAAGACGCGCCTGAATAAAATTAAATGCGGAAATGCCCGGCAGTTTCAGCGAGGTCGCCCGCCTGGCTCTGCAGCGCACTGGCGGCGGCGGCGGATTCGACAACCAGTTCGGCATTCTGCTGTACCATTCGATCAAGATGCGTCACCGCATGGTTAATCTCATGGATACCTTTCATCTGCTCGCTGGTGGCGATTGAAATCTCACGCATAATCCCGGACACACTGCCGATGCTGGAGCGGATCTCGTCCATGCTTTCGCCTGCCAGATGGACATAGCGAGAACCGGTTGCCACGCTGTCGGTAGTGGAGTCGATCAGGGATTTAATCTCTTTGGCGGCTTGTGCGCTGCGGCTGGCAAGGTTACGAACCTCTCCGGCGACAACGGCAAACCCGCGCCCCTGTTCTCCGGCTCGCGCCGCTTCTACCGACGCATTCAGCGCCAGAATGTTCGTCTGGAAGGCAATGCCGTCAATCACACTGGTGATATCACCAATCTTGGCAGAAGCCACTTCGATAGATTGCATGGTCGAGATTGCCTGAGAAACGACATCCCCTCCGCGCGATGCGGCAGCCGAGGCTTTGCTTGCCTGATCGTTTGCTTCCGCTGCGGACTCGTTTGACTGGGTCACGGAGGCTGTGATTTGCTCAACGGCACTTGCCGTTTCACGCAGGCTGGAGGCAGCCTGTTCGGTACGCCCGGAGAGATCCTGGTTACCCGCGGCAATCTCCTGTGCTGCATTTTTTACCGATGCGCTGGCATCGCGTAACTGCACCATCACCACGGATAATTTGTCACTGAACGCATTGAAGGCCTGCGCGATTTGCGCCACCTCATCGTCACCGCTGTCCGGAAGACGCTGGGAAAGATCGTTGGTCCCGTTGGCGATGGCGTGCATAGCATCACGGATATCGGACAAGCGTCTGAGCAGGCGGGCAATCAGGAAATGGACAATGGCTCCGCTGAGCAGGGCAAGGATCACCAGGGAGATCGCGGAGGCTTTCAGCAGAGAGCGCATTCCGGAGGTGGCATCGTTGTTATCGAGGGCAACCACCAGCATCCAGTGTGTACCGGCGACGGGCGTTGCTATAAAGGTTTTCTCGACACCATTAAATAACCCATCAACCGAAACGCCGCTTTTCAGGGCAGTGAAATCAGTGTCTTTGACGGTTTCACTAAAGGGTTTCAGCGTCAGAGCGGGATCGTTGGCGGCAATGACTGTACCGTCGCTATCAACCAGTAAGCCACTGCTTGCAGGTGTAGGATGGATCCCGCGAACGTTAGCCACCACGCTGTCCATCGCCACATCGCCCGCCACCACGGCTTTAAGCGTGCCATTGTCTTTGACCGGTACGGCAAAGGTCACGACCAGTTTACCGGTTCCGGCATCAACGTAAGGGGCAGTTACGACAGGGGCATCGGTGCTGACGACCTGCTGATACCACGGGCGGACGGTAGGGTCGTAATCAGCAGGCACGCCGGCAGGGTCGGAGAATTTCGCCGTTTTACTGGCATAACCCACGTAGACGTTAGTAAAACCACCGGCCTCGGCGAGTTGTTTAAACACCGGAACCGGATCATCGCTTAGCGCCACGTTTTGCGCAGAGGCGATCACGGTCATTTTGCTGTTTACCCAGTCGGCAATCGCCATATTGTGGCTGGCACTGGTGCTGGTCAGAATATCGCGTTGCGATTGCTGGTTATCCTGGCGAGTAACCTGAAAGTTGATAACGGTGTTAAGAATAAGGGCGACGATCAGACAGCCTGTCGTCGCGGCAATGATGCGTGCGCGAATTGATCTGAACATAAGTAAAATACCTGCTGTGTTGTTTCACATGCCTATCGGCAACCCGGCAGGTAAACTTGATGCTGAAACCGCGTCCATAAGAAAATAATATTTTTCAGAATATATTATTAAAAAGTTAATACTTTATCTGCGGTAAGTGTCCATTGAGCCAGTTCGACCAGGGTTCCAATTGCAACTCCGTCAATCAGCGGTAATTCCGTGATACCCCGTCCGTCAGTGCAGGTCTTGCACAGTTTCACTGGGACATTTTGCGCCGTCAGAATTTCCAGCATTTGCTGGATGTTATATCCCTCGGCGGGTTTTTGCCCCTTCAGTCCGGCGGTGACCGCATCAGACATTAAAAAGAGACGTAATTGCAGTTCGCTGTCCTGATCGCGCAGGGCAATCGCCAGACGCAGACTGTTGAAGAGGGATTCACTGCCATATGCCGCACCGTTGGCGACGATTACAATCTTCTGCATGTTGACTCCTGTTCTTTGATAAGGCACGAATATTGCTTATCTCAACCGATAATACCGAACCGGGAGAGTAAGCATGACAATAATGGCTGGCCGTTCACCTGGCGCAATTGAATGGTTCCAGCGCGCAAAGCAGATGCGTCGACAACAGCTCAACACACTGGCACAACTGGGCTCACTCGTGAACGGCATCAGCCGTCTGGCGCATATGCTACAGTGCGAGCGTGGGGCGTCAAATGTCTGGCTCTGTTCCCAGGGAACGTTGTATGCCCTGGAATGCAAAGCCAGCCGGGCGTTAGCGGATGATAATCTCGCCGCGCTTTACCGTATCCTCGATGAACAATCCCCCATGCCCGGCAGTACCGTGTGTGAACGCATTGCGAGTGCGATACAAAGTCTGGATGGGCTTTCGGCACTGCGTGATGGCGTAAGCGAGCAAAACATCACCGCACCTCAGGCGATGGAGCACTACAGCCGTATACTCCGTCATCTGCTCAGTATCGTGCCACAACTGAATGACAGCATTGATGATCCGCAAATTGCGGGGCGATTCGTCGCGCTCTACAGCCTGATGCAGGGCAAAGAGCTGGCAGGGCAAGAGCGCGCGCTGGGTGCAATTGGCTTCACGCAGGGTTTTTTCAGTGATGATACTCGTCAGAGGCTGGTCGACCGCATTGATGGGCAGCAGTCCTGCTTTGATGTCTTTTTATCGTACTGCCGCGAAGATGTACGGGAGACATTTATGCTCAATTGTCAGCCGTGTCTGGAGACTGAGCAACTCAGGCGAGTTGCCTGTACCCGTCAGCCTGGCGCAGACAATGGTCATACGGCGCTTCACTGGTTTGCGCGACAAACCGCGCGTCTTGAGCATCTGAGAACCCTGGAAGAGATCGTTATCGCCGACCTGATGATGGCGGTGGATGCGCGCATCCAGAATGACGATGAGATAACGCCTGTGGATGATGAACAAGACGATCCCCTCGCGTGCTATCCGGATAAACCGTTGTTGCCACTGCTTCGCCAGCAGGCCCGCGAGATTGAGCTGCTGTCCCGCCAACTTGCATCGCTACGCGATACGCTGGAAGAGAGGAAGATCATTGATAAAGCGAAAAGCGTGCTGATGGCACACCAGAATATGAGTGAAGAACAGGCGTGGTATGCCTTGCGAAAAATGGCGATGGATAAAAACCAGCGGATGGTGGATATCGCTCACGCATTGCTTACCGTAAAAACATTGTGGCAGGTAATACCAAAGGAGTAGTTGCACAATCAGTGGGCATTTACTGCATGGTTGAGGTGCGTAAATCTCTCCTGAGGCAGGTTATCACCCGTAAAACAGAGCATAAAACCTGGCATCTACTTTGCATTAACTGATTACCATTTTTTGACGATGCACCAACGGCGGTGCATGCGTCTTCGGGATAAAGGCGTCCAACAGTGCTACGGCATTGTCGGGCGCTTTTTTTTGCTTTTTATTCAGGAGTGGGTCATGGCGGATTTGTCGAGACGGCGATTTTTGCAGGCCAGTATGCTGGCAAGTGGCGCGATGCTGTTACCGGGTGTCATGCAGGCGGCGTGGGCGGGTGGGTCGGATAAGCCGGAGCAAGAGACCGTGCGAATCGGGTTTATCCCCCTGACCGACTGCGCTCCCGTCGTTATCGCAGCACTTAAAGGGTTTGATAAAAAATACGGTATCACCATTGTGCCCACCAAAGAGGCGAGCTGGGCTGCTGTACGCGACAAACTGGTCGCGGGCGAACTGGATGCGGCGCACATACTTTACGGCCTGCTGTACGGGCTGGAGCTGGGAATTGCCGGTAAGCCACAACCGATGGCGAACCTGATGACGCTTAACCATAACGGTCAGGCGATTACCCTTTCCAGCGATCTGGCAGAAAAGGGGGTTCGTGACGTCGACGGGCTGCAAAAGCTGATAGGGCAGCAGGCTCCAGGGACATACACCTTTGCGCACACTTTCCCGACGGGAACACATGCCATGTGGCTTTACTACTGGCTGGCGAGCGCAGGGATCAATCCGTTTGATGATGTGCGCACCGTGGTTGTACCGCCGCCGCAGATGGTCATGAATATGCGCATTGGCAACATGGTCGGTTTTTGTGTCGGTGAGCCCTGGAACGCGCGGGCCATCAACGACCGTATCGGTTTTACAGCCGCTACCTCGCAATCTATCTGGCCGGAACATCCGGAAAAGATCCTCGGGACCCGACGTGACTGGGTCGAGAAAAACCCGCATACCGCGCGAGCACTGGTTAGCGCCGTTCTGGACGCTGCACGATGGATTGACGCATCCCCGGATAACAAACGTGAAACCGCGCAGATCCTCTCTCGTCGTGCATGGCTTAACACTAAAGAGCAGTACCTCACCGGACGCATGCTGGGGGAATACGACAACGGCATCGGCCAGCGCTGGCAGGATGCACACCCGATCCGCTTCTTCAATGACGGTGCAGTCAGTTATCCGTGGTTATCCGACGGCATGTGGTTTTTAACCCAGTTCCGTCGCTGGGGATTGCTCAAAACGGAGCCGGACTATGCCGCTATTGCCCAACGTATTAACCAGACATCAGTCTGGCAGGACGCGGCCACAGCGGTAGGTGGCATCAGTGCGCCATCGTCACCCATGCGCAGTAGCACCTTAATGGACGGAACCGTGTGGAACGGTCTCGATCCGGAAGGCTACGCAAACCGCTTCGCCATTCATCGTAAAGGGGCCTGATTATGACGCATCTGCAAAACAGACAATCCGTTGAAGAAAAACCGACAGGCGGCGAGGTGATTGTGCTTCCGCCTGTTCAGGTTCGTCGTCGTGCCCCGGCGTATGCTCGCCGGTTAAATGCCCTGCTTCAGCGCATTATTCCTGGTTTTCTGGGGCTTGGACTGCTGGTGGTTTGCTGGCAACTGGCTGCAATTAACAGCAAAGGTTTTCCGACCCCTCTGAGTACGTTTGACTCTGCACTTACCCTGTTCGCAGACCCGTTTTATCGCGATGGGCCCAACGACATGGGGATCGGCTGGAACGTGCTGGCCTCTTTACAGCGGGTCGCCGTGGGCTTTGGCCTGGCAGCGTTGGTGGGGATCCCGATGGGCTTCCTGATTGGTCGCTTTACCTTTGTCTCACGCATGTTTACACCGCTGGTTGCGCTCCTGAGACCCGTGAGTCCACTGGCCTGGCTGCCTATTGGTCTGCTGTTGTTCCAGAAAGCGGAGCCGGCATCGAGCTGGACCATTTTTATCTGCTCCATCTGGCCAATGGTCATTAACACTGCCGAAGGTGTACGCCGTATTCCACAGGATTACCTCAACGTTGCGCGGGTGTTGCAGCTTTCTGAGTGGACCATCATGCGACGCATTCTTTTTCCGGCTGTGCTGCCTGCGGTATTGACCGGGGTTCGCCTCTCTATCGGCATTGCCTGGTTGGTCATTGTCGCGGCCGAAATGCTAACGGGTGGGCTGGGTATTGGGTTCTGGATCTGGAACGAGTGGAACAACCTTAACGTCGAAAATATTCTCATCGCCATCGTCATTATTGGCGTGGTGGGGTTGCTGCTGGAGCAGGGGCTGATGCTGATTGCCCGCCGTTTTAGCTGGCAGGAAAAATAAGGAGTGAACATGAAACCGATTATTCAGGTACAAGCGGTGAGTCAGCGTTTTTCCACTGCCAGCGGCGAGTTTCTGGCATTGCAAAATGTCTCTTTTGATATTCATGAAGGCGAAACCGTGAGCCTGATTGGTCACTCGGGGTGTGGCAAATCCACGCTGCTGAACTTGATCGCCGGGATCACGTTGCCCACAGAGGGCGGGCTGATTTGTGATAACCGTGAAATTGCCGGACCCGGCCCGGAACGCGCGGTTGTGTTTCAGAACCATTCACTGCTGCCGTGGCTCACCTGCTTTGATAACGTGGCGCTGGCAGTAGACCAGGTCTTTCGTCGCACGATGAGCAAGGCTGAGCGCAAAGAGTGGATCGAACACAACCTCGAACGTGTGCAGATGGGTCATGCGCTGCATAAACGTCCAGGGGAGATCTCCGGTGGAATGAAACAGCGGGTCGGTATTGCCCGTGCGCTGGCGATGAAACCCAAAGTCCTGCTGATGGATGAACCGTTCGGTGCTCTGGATGCGCTCACGCGCGCTCACTTGCAGGATTCGGTGATGCAAATTCAGCAGGCGCTAAACACCACCATCGTACTGATTACCCACGATGTGGATGAAGCGGTACTGCTTTCGGACCGGGTCATGATGATGACCAATGGCCCTGCGGCCACCGTCGGTGAAATCCTGCATGTTGACCTGCCACGCCCACGTAACCGGGTGCAACTGGCTGACGACAGCCGCTATCACCATATGCGCCAGCAAATTCTGCATTTCCTCTATGAAAAACAGCCCAAAGCGGCGTAACGAGGAGAACACAATGCGACTGGTGATTATCGGCAATGGCATGGCAGCTACGCGACTGATTACATCGCTGAGCGAGAAGGCTCCCGGTCGCTTCACTATCACTGTTGTTGGTGATGAGCCGGAGCATGCGTACAACCGCATCCAGCTCTCTCCGGTGCTGGGTGGGGAAAAACAGGCCGCGGCCATTCAACTGTACGATGACGCGTGGTATCGCGCCCGGGGTGTCACGGTGTTGAGGGGGGAAAAAGTGGCTGCCGTAGAGGTGGCGAGCGGTGAGGTTCGCACCGCGAACCGTGTACTGCAGTGGGATGAACTGGTCTTTGCGACGGGGTCTGTGCCATTTGTCCCGCCCATACCCGGCGGTGAGTCTTCACATGTTTTCCCTTTTCGCACGCTGGGTGATGCCAACGCCATTATGGCAATCGCTGGTCCGGCTGTGGTGCTGGGTGGGGGCGTGCTCGGTATTGAGGCCGCCGCTGCACTGGCGCGAAATTGTGACAACGTCACGCTGGTGCATCGCGGAACGTGGCTGATGGAACAGCAGTTGGATCAGCAGGCAGGACGCTTGCTGGAAGAGGCTCTGGCTGAACGCGGTATCTGTTGCGAACTGGCATCCGGGATCGCGGAGATTGGTACGGATTCGGTCACGCTTATCAATGGTCGCCGGGTTGACGCGACGCGCGTGGTGCTGGCAACCGGTGTTGTGCCCAACATCCATCTGGCGAAGGACTGCGGATTGCAGTGTGCCAAAGGCATCGTGGTGAACCACTTGATGCAAACCTCATTGCCACATATCAGTGCCATCGGTGAGTGCTGCGAGATTGATGGCCAGACATTTGGCCTGGTCGCTCCTTGTCTGGTGCAGGCCGACAACCTGGCCGCCCGGCTGGCTGGCGATGTGCCCACGGCATTTATGCCTGGCGACAGCGGGATGCGCCTCAAGGTGACGGGTATTGAGCTGTTCAGCGCTGGGGGCGTATCGGTGCAGCCAGGCGATGCGGTCTGGCATTCATGGGATCCGTTAACCCGCCACTATCGTCGATTATTGATCCGCCACGGCATGCTGGCGGGTGTGCAGTTGATGGGGGATTGCCGCAGTGCCGCGACGTTCACCGATTTACTGGCAACGCCTGTTCCCGCACATGTGGACTGGCTTTTCGATCGTTTCACTACGCAACCACAGGTTGCAGGACAGAACGCTATGACAAAACCTACTCTGGTGGTGGTTGGACACGGTATGGTCAGCCATCATTTCCTCGAAGATTGCGTGAACCGCAATTTGCATCAGCAATACCAGATTATTGTCTTCGGTGAAGAGCGCTATGCCGCCTATGACCGTGTTCATCTTTCAGAATATTTTGGCGGACGTAGTGCTGATTCGCTCTCTCTGGTGCAGGGCGATTTCTTTGCAGACAACGGTATTGAACTCCGTTTGTCGCAACAGGTAGTGGCTATAGATCGTGACGCGCATGTCGTGCGTACAGCCAGTGGACACGAAACCCACTGGGATAAGCTGGTGCTGGCAACCGGTTCTTATCCCTTTGTTCCTCCTGTTCCTGGGCGTGAACTGGCAGGGTGTTTTGTTTACCGCACTCTCGACGATTTGGATCACATTGCGGCGCACGCAGAGAATGCCCGGCGCGGCGTGGTGATTGGTGGCGGGTTACTGGGGCTTGAAGCCGCAAACGCACTGAAACAGCTGGGTCTGGAAACGCATGTTGTGGAATTTGCGCCGAACCTGATGGCGGTCCAGCTCGACAATGATGGCGCGGCGATGCTGCGTAAAAAGATAGAGGCGCTGGGTGTGGGGGTTCACACCAGTAAAGCCACTACGGAGATTGCTGCTACAGATACAGGGCTGGCGCTACGTTTTGCCGACGGCGAACAACTCGATACCGATATGGTGGTCTTTTCCGCCGGGATCCGCCCGCAGGATGCGCTGGCGCGTAGTGGTGGACTGGCCGTTGGCGAGCGCGGCGGGATCTGCATTGATGCGCACTGCCGGACCTCTGATAAGAATGTGTTTGCCATCGGGGAGTGTGCGCTCTGGGAAGGCAAAGTTTACGGTCTGGTCGCTCCCGGATACCAGATGGCGCGTGTCGCGGCAGCACAACTGGCGGGAGACGATAAGATGTTTGCCGGGGCGGATATGAGCACCAAACTGAAGCTACTGGGTGTGGATGTTGCCTCATTTGGTGATGCACATGGCCGCACACCAGGGGCATTAAGTTACCAATGGACACACGGGCCGCAGCAAATCTACAAAAAGATTGTGGTTAGCCACGACAGTAAAACGTTGCTGGGTGGGGTGCTGGTGGGGGATGCGGGTGAATATGCCACGCTGTTACAGATGATGCTGAATGGTATTAGCCTGCCCAAAGAGCCTGAAACGCTGATTTTACCCGCCGTGGCAGGCAATGCGCCAAAAGCGCCTGGAGTGGCAGCCCTGCCGGAAAGTGCGCAGATCTGTTCCTGCCATAATGTCAGCAAAGGTGATATCTGCCAGGCGGTGAGTACCGGTGCTACGGATATGGGCGCGATTAAACAGTGCACCAGAGCCGCGACCGGCTGCGGGGGGTGTAGCGCGCTGGTCAAACAGGTGATGGAATACCAGCTAGCGGAACAGGGTGTGGAAGTGAAAAAGGATATCTGCGAACACTTCCCGTATTCACGGCAGGAAATTTATCACCTGGTGCGTGTTAATCACATTCATACCTTTGACCAGCTTATCAGCCGCTACGGAAAGGGACACGGATGTGAGATTTGTAAGCCGCTGGTGGGGTCGGTACTGGCCTCCTGCTGGAACGAATATTTACTGAAACCGGCACTCCTGCCGTTACAGGACACAAACGATCGCTATTTCGCTAACATCCAGAAAGATGGAACCTATTCCATTGTGCCGCGTATGCCCGCAGGTGAAGTTACCGCCGACGGGCTGATTGCCATCGGTCAGATTGCCAAACGTTATCAACTGTACAGCAAAATCACCGGGGGGCAGCGTATCGATCTGTTTGGTGCAACCCTTGAGCAACTGCCGGAGATCTGGCAGGCGCTGGTGGAAGCGGGATTCGAAACCGGACACGCCTACGGTAAGTCACTGCGCACGGTGAAGTCCTGCGTTGGCTCCACGTGGTGTCGGTATGGCGTGCAGAACTCCACCGGACTCGCCGTCACGCTGGAGCATCGTTATAAAGGATTGCGCGCGCCGCACAAAATCAAAATGGCTGTCTCCGGGTGTACCCGCGAATGCGCAGAAGCGCAGAGTAAAGATGTCGGGGTCATTGCAACCGATAAAGGCTGGAACCTCTATTTATGCGGAAACGGGGGGATGAAACCTCGACATGCCGATCTCTTTGCCAGCGATCTGGACGAGGCAACGCTGCTGCGTACTGTCGATCGCTTCCTGATGTTCTATATCCGTACCGCCGATCGCCTGCAACGTACCAGTACCTGGATGGACAACTTGGAAGGTGGGCTCGATTATCTGCGCGAGGTGATCCTTGATGACAGCCTGGGTATTGCTCACGAGCTGGAGCAGGAAATGGCACGGGTTGTCGAGACCTATCAATGTGAGTGGCAGACGACCCTGAACGATCCTGATCGTCTGGCGTTGTTCCGTTCTGAGGTCAACAGCACGCAGACGGATGACAAACGCTGGCAGGAGATTTGCGCCATCGACGAAATCCCTGAACAGGCGGGGATTGGCGCACGGCTGGGACGTAAACACATCGCGCTGTTCCGTTTTGGTAAAGCGGTTTATGCCCTTGACGACCAGGAGCCGGGCAGCAGCGCAAATGTTCTTTCGCGCGGTATCCTGGGGGATGCGGGCGGTGAGCCAGTTGTGATCTCTCCGTTGTATAAGCAGCGCATTCGTCTGCGTGACGGACGTCAGTTCGAAAATGGTGAACCTGCCGTTCGCGCCTGGCCGGTGAAAATTGAAAACGGCAAAGTCTGGGTTGGCAATGAAGAACTGGTCATGCGGGCGGAGGCATCATGAATGAAACGCGTACAACGTGTCCTTATTGTGGTGTTGGCTGCGGAGTGGTTGTAAGACGAGAGAACGGAAACGTCAGCGTGCGGGGAGATGAAACGCATCCGGCTAACTACGGAAGGCTCTGCGTTAAAGGCTCGGCATTGGGTGAAACAACCGGTTTGCAGGGCCGACTTCTGCGCCCGAGGGTGGATGACCACGATGTTACCTGGTCCCGGGCGCTGAGTGTTGCCGGGGAGCGATTGCAGGCGATCATTGAGAGGTGGGGACCGCAGGCGGTGGCGTTTTATGCTTCCGGGCAGCTATTAACCGAGGACTATTACGCGGCAAATAAGCTGATGAAGGGATTTATCGGCGCAGCCAACATCGACACTAACTCGCGGCTCTGTATGTCATCGGCGGTGACAGGTTATAAGCGGGCGTTTGGCGAAGACATTGTTCCGTGCAGCTATGACGATGTGGAAAACAGCGATCTGGTGGTGCTGGTGGGTTCGAATGCCGCCTGGACGCATCCGGTTCTGTTTCAGCGTCTGGTAAAGGCGCGTCAGGACAATCCCGATATGAAAGTGGTGGTGATTGACCCGCGAAAAACGGCGACCTGTGATATCGCGGATCTCCATCTGGCACTGATGCCGGGCAGTGATGCCGGGCTGTTTGTTGGTTTGCTAAATGCCATTCAGGGCGATACGACCTGGAGCATTGACCGCGTGGCGGATTTTTGTGGCCTGTCGGTCGGCGAGGTGGGGACATTTTACGACTGGTTTATCACCGCTCCGCGCGCGATAACGCTCTATACCATGGGGATCAATCAGTCCACCAGCGGCAGTGACAAGTGCAATGCCATTATCAATGTGCATCTGGCCAGTGGGAAAATTGCCCGGCAGGGCTGTGGGCCTTTTTCGCTAACCGGGCAGCCAAATGCGATGGGGGGACGCGAAGTTGGCGGGCTGGCGAACCAGCTTGCGGCCCATATGGGGTTTGAACCGGACGATCTTGCGCGAGTGGCCCGTTTCTGGGGGACGGAGCGGCTGGCGCAGACGCCAGGGTTAATGGCAGTGGAACTCTTTGATGCGATTGCCCGTGGCGAGGTTAAGGCTGTATGGATTATGGGGACGAATCCCGCCGTGTCCCTTCCTGACAGCCACGCAGTTTGTCAGGCGCTGGCGGCATGTCCCCTGGTGGTTGTTTCGGAAGTGATGAGCGAAACGGATACCAGCCGCTTTGCTCATATTCGCTTTCCGGCACTGGGCTGGGGCGAGAAAAACGGCACAGTGACGAACTCTGAGCGCCGTATCTCGCGCCAGCGTGCATTTTTACCTGCACCAGGGGAGGCAAAACCCGACTGGTGGATCATCGCACAGGTGGCAAAAGCACTGGGATACGGCGAGGCGTTTGCATGGACGCACCCGCAGGAAATTTTTTGTGAGCATGCGGCACTTTCGGCATTTGAAAATGACGGATCACGGGCGTTTAACCTCCGCGAACTTGCCTCGCTGACCCGCGAACAGTGGGATAACCTGACACCGTATCAGTGGCCGACGGGGGATATGCCGTATCGAAAAATTGTGCCGGTGGAGCCGCAGAAGCACAGTGCCAGGGTTGATGCCCTCTATCCACTGTTACTCAACACCGGTCGTGTCCGCGATCAGTGGCATACCATGACCCGCACAGGCTATGTTGCCAGACTGATGCAGCATATCGACGAACCTCTGGTCGAGATCTCGCCCGGCGATGCGCGTCGTTTTATGCTGATGGACGGGCAACTGGCTCGGCTTAGTTCCCCACGTGGGGTGATGGTCGCCAGAGTGCGAATACTCCAGGGCCAGCGGGAGGGGGAATTATTTGTGCCCATGCACTGGAACAATCAGTTCGCTCGCCAGGGTAAAGTCAATGTGCTGGTGGAAGGGCGCTGCGATCCGCTCTCTGGCCAGCCGGAGAGTAAACAAACCGCCATCCGGATCATGCCCTGGCAACCTGGCTGGCAGGGGGAGCTTTACGCGCGGGACCTGCCTGAAGTGCCACCTTCGGCTTGCTGGTGGCGTAAAGCGGCGCAGGGTGTGCAGCATTTAACGGTGGCAGGAGATAAATCTCTGCTGGAAGACATCATGGCACACTGCCGTGTCCAGGAGTGGCAACTTCAGCTTGCCCACAGCGGCGATCGTAACAGTGTTCTGGCCTGGCACAACGGAGAATTGATGCTGGGGTACTGGGAAGACAACACATTGCCGGAGTTGGCCCATACTTTTGTTGAAGAGGCCTTTCATACTGCGCCTGCGGAACTTGCCGCGCGCCATGCATTACTGAACGGACAACGTCCGGGTGAGCAGGTTGGGCAGGGGCGTATTATCTGTAGCTGTTTTAGCATTGGCGAAAGGGCAATCAATGAGGCGATCGCCGAAGGGTGTGATTCCGCTGCGGCATTGGGGGCGAAACTGCGGTGCGGGACTAATTGTGGCTCTTGTGTTCCTGAGCTGAAGGCATTGATAAGCGCAAGGGGGTAAATGTCTTTGGGGGCGAGTCGCTTTTCAGAGTTCAGGTTTTTCCTGAAATTTCTGTTAAGGCTGCAATTACTTCCTGAACACGCTAAGGTAGTAAAAGGTATATTTCAAAATACAGGTTCCTTTTCCAGACGTTGATGGTTGTTTCTTCCCGCATTCGCCCGCTGTGTTTACTCTTCCTTGTCTCGGCCGGGCCTGTTTTCGGCACGCCGAATTCCTTTGTGCAACAGGCGCAAAATCCATTTGATAACGATGGCGATGGTTTACCTGACCTGGGGCTGGCAAAGCCTACAGCCGACGGTGAAAAACATCTCGCAGAAGTGGCTAAAGCGTTTGGTGAAGCCAGCATGGTCGATAATGGCCTCACCACCGGTGAGCAGGCGCGTCAGTTTGCTTTTGGTCAGGTGCGGGATGCGCTCAGCGGTGAGGTGAACCAGCAGATTGAATCCTGGCTCTCGCCATGGGGCAATGCCAGTGTCGACTTGCTGGTGGATGAGAATGGCGAATTCACAGGCAGCAGTGGCCGTTGGTTTGTGCCCTGGCAAGACAATAACCGCTATCTGAGCTGGAGTCAGTTGGGGCTTACCCAGCAAACCGACGGTCTGGTAAGCAATGCGGGCATTGGACAACGCTGGCTGGCCGGGAAATGGTTACTGGGCTACAACACTTTTTATGACAACCTGCTTGATGAAAATCTCCAGCGGGCAGGGTTGGGGGCAGAGGCCTGGGGCGAAAACTTACGTTTATCGGCAAATTACTATCAGCCATTTGTCAGTTGGCGAAACCGTTCCGATGTGCAGGAGCAACGCATGGCGCGCGGATACGATCTTACCGCAAAAGCCTGGCTGCCCTGGTTTCATCACCTGAATACCAGCGTCAGCTTCGAGCAGTATTTTGGCGATAGTGTGGATCTGTTTAACAGCGGGACGGGTTATCACAATCCGATGGCGGTGAACCTTGGACTCAACTACACGCCAGTACCGCTGCTAACGTTCTCAGCGGCGCATAAGCAAGGGGAAAGCGGCGTAAGCCAGAATAATCTGGGCATGAAGCTCAACTATCGTTTCGGCGTTCCGCTTGAGAAACAGCTTTCCGCGAGCGAAGTGGCGATCACACGCTCGTTACGGGGAAGTCGGTATGACTCTCCTGAACGGGATAACCTCCCCGTGATGGAGTTCCGTCAGCGTAAAACGTTGTCAGTTTATCTGGCGACGCCGCCCTGGGATCTCAAAGGGGGGGAAACGGTAATACTGAAATTACAGGTCCGCAGTACACACGGTATCCGCCAATTACACTGGCAGGGAGACACGCAGGCCCTGAGCCTGACATCGCCCGCAAAACAGAGCAGCGAAGAAGGCTGGAGCGTGATTATGCCTGCCTGGGATGGGCAAGAAGGAGCAAGTAATCGCTGGCGGTTGTCTGTCGTGGTCGAAGATGAAGACGGGCAGCGTGTCTCTTCCAATGAGATCACGCTAACGGTTGTGCCACCGTTGATCGCGTTGCCCAACGACGATCCTCGGTGGAAGCTGCTGCCGGAAGAATGAGATTAAAAAATACGTTCCTGATGAACCCACACCGCGGCTTCAACCCGTGATTTCAACTTCATTTTCTTCAACATATGCTTCACATGGACTTTGACCGTACTTTCGGTGATATCCAGGCGACGGGCGATCATTTTGTTCGGCAGACCCTGCGCAATCAGCTTCAGGATATCGCGTTCACGCGGGGTTAACTGGCTGACGTCGCGGTCAGACGTGGCACGGTTGGCGCGCAAACTCGCAGCCAGCACGGGCGTTAACGCTTCACTCCGCACCATTTCGCCTGCCGCAGCTTGTTGCAGCGCCTTAAGCAGATCTTCTGGCTCCATATCTTTCAGCAGATAGCCGTCAGCCCCGCGTTTTAGCGCCGTCACCACGTCTTCTTCATGGTTGGAAACGCTGAAGACCACCACGCGGCCTGATAGCGATTTTTCCCGCAGTTTATCGAGCGTTTCGAGTCCGTTCATGCCGGGCATATTGAGATCGAGCAAGATCAAATCAGGATCGAGTGATTCGGCAAGTTCAATACCCTGTTCGCCGTTGCTGGCTTCGCCCACAACGGTGATATCCTGCGCCATGCTGACAAGCTGTTTGACACCCGTGCGCAGCATTGGATGGTCGTCGATCAACAGGATGGTTGCCGGTTCCTGATTAGTCATGGTTTTCTCCTTGAGCAGTTATTTGAGGCTTTTCGGGAATAAAGGTGACCACTACTTCAGTGCCACCAGACTCTCCCCGGCGAACCTGGCAATCACCGCGCAGGCTTTGTGCGCGGTCTCGCATGATAATTAAACCATAGTGGTTACTTCTCTCGGCATTTTCCGGCACGCCGCAGCCGTTGTCCTGAACCGTAAGTTTCACCTGGTTAGCGTGATGACTGACAGTTACGGTTACTGCGGTTGCATCGGCGTGTTTGAGTGCGTTACTCAGCGCTTCACGGGCAATTTGCAGTAAATGAATGGCCTGATGGGAAGGAACAAAACGCGGCGGAAGCTGATAATCGAGCTTCACCGGGAACCCCAGTCGGGCGCTAAATTCACGGCAGCTGGCTTCGAGAGCGGGACGCAAACCCGGTTCAGTCAGCTGCAAACGGAAGGTAGTCAGTAATTCGCGAAGCTGTACCCACGAGGTGTTGAGTTCGTTGCGGATCTGGCTCAGCAATTGCTTGCTGCTGTCCGGCATACCGTCGTCCTGCATTTGCAGACAGCTGATCTGCATTTTCATACAGGAGAGGGACTGAGCGATGGAATCATGGAGTTCGCGGGCGATGGTGGCGCGTTCTTCCATCACGATCAGCTGTTGTTGTTTTTCCTGGTGACGATCGAGAGCCAGCGTGGCCGTCAGTTGTTCAACCAGCGTATCGACCAGCTGTTGTTGATCGTGGCTCAGATGACGGCCATTAGGCAGCGTCGCCAGAAGAATGCCGTATTGTGTATGGCTGTCTGTCAGGCGCCATTTAAGCGTTGTGCCGCTGTTGTTCATCGGTGGTAAACCGCGAGGGCAAAGATGGCAGCCTTTGTCGTCGCATGACATATCCGACTGACAGGTGAATTCCTGATGATTTTCCTCATCTTCAACGTCATAGACACGCAATTCCAGGTCGTGCAGGAGCGTCAGATTTTGCAAACCATTCAATACCGGGGAGAGGCGCTCACAGAGAGGAACCTGCATGTGCAGCCGACGATTAGCTTGCCACAGGAAAGAGAGGATTTCGTTTTTCTGCTCCAGACCGGCGGTTTTTTCCTGTACACGTTGTTCCAGTACGGCGTAGCTCTCAGCCAGCTCAGCAGACATGTCATTCAGCGCCTGGCCGAGCATGGCCATTTCGTTACGACCGCTGATGCGAGCACGTTTTGTGAAGTCTCGATGGGTGACAGCGCGGGCTACCGCCAACAGTTGTTTCCACGGATTGAGCAAGCGCTTGCGTAGCCAGATGATGGTGAAAACCAACAGCAGCCCCATGAAGATGGCCATGGCCCGATGCAACAAAACAACCTGCTCGATACGCATCTCAGTGGTATGGTCAAACGAGGAGACAAGGTCATCGATGCGCGCCACAAAACGGGCAACGTCGGTCGCGACTGTGTCCGGTGATTTTGCCTGACGCAGGCCGGGTTCAAGCTGGCTGTGCCAGTATTCCTGTAAGGCTTTTAGCTGCGCCTGCAGCCCGTCACGGTTGGCGGCAAAGGCCAGCTCAGAACTGAACGCGGTTCGCTCCATTTCATCCAGAAGGGGTTGATCTTCTGCGGTGAGCGGAATGGCGGCGAGCAGACGATAACTCTGCATGCGTAGTGAGCCTGCCTCGTTAATGGCATGTGCGCTACCCTGTACGCCCTGGACCAGCCGACCGGAAATAGCCATGCCTGCCACACCGATGGCGGTGGAGAGCAAAACGATTAACGCTAACTGGTTGACTAGCGTCAGCGGAGATAAACATCTTTTTAACATAGGGTTGCCGGGCTCCTGACGTGGCCTGCTTGCAGGAATGGCGCTATTCTCGTGCATACCCTGGAGTATACCCATACCAATAAAGGATTACCTCTAAATTGCCAAAGAGGTACGGGGTTGTGGAAGGGGGAGATGCTGACGCCTCAGCACCGTGAAAAACCACACCTTTTTTGCCGAAAAACCCTACCCACTAAGAGTAATGATCTTTTTTTGACCGCGGATCCTCCACCTTTTCCTTTGATTTATATCAACTTACCTCTGCCCTAAAACCCTAATGTTTGCAGCATCATTCAAGAATCAGAGGTGTCTATGAGTCACTCATCCGCTCCCGAAAGGGAAGACGGTGCTGTCATTACCGAATGGCGTCCGGAAGATCCGGCGTTCTGGCAACAGCGCGGTCATCGTGTAGCAAGTCGTAATCTGTGGATTTCAGTTCCGTGCCTGATGTTGGCATTTTGTGTATGGATGTTGTTTAGTGCAGTGGCAGTAAACCTGCCGAAAGTGGGCTTTACGTTTACCACCGATCAGCTGTTTATGTTGACCGCCTTACCGGCATTGTCCGGTGCGTTGCTGCGTGTGCCCTATGCCTTTATGGTTCCCCTGTTTGGGGGGCGTCGCTGGACGGCTTTCAGCACCGGGATCATGATTATCCCGTGCGTATGGCTGGGTTTTGCGGTGCAGGACACCTCGACACCCTTTAGCGTGTTTGTGATTATTTCCCTGCTGTGTGGCTTTGCGGGGGCAAACTTTGCCTCCAGCATGGCGAATATCAGCTTCTTCTTCCCGAAAGCGAAGCAAGGTGGCGCGCTGGGTATTAACGGCGGTCTGGGGAACATGGGCGTCAGCGTCATGCAGTTGATTGCCCCGTTGGCTATCTCCGTTTCTATTTTTGCCGTATTTGGCGGAACCGGTGTCGCACAGCCTGATGGCTCCTGGCTGTACCTGCAAAATGCGGCCTGGATTTGGGTTCCGTTCCTGATCGTACTGACGCTTGCCTCCTGGTTCTTTATGAATGACCTGTCGGCGTCAAAAGCGTCGCTGAGCGAGCAACTGCCAGTCCTGAAGCGTGGACATCTGTGGGTGATGGCGTTGTTATACCTCGCGACGTTTGGTTCATTTATCGGATTCTCTGCGGGCTTTGCGATGCTGTCGAAGACCCAGTTCCCGGAAGTGCAGATCCTGCATTACGCGTTCTTCGGTCCGTTCATTGGCGCACTGGCGCGTTCCACTGGCGGCATGATTTCTGACCGACTGGGCGGAACGCGTGTCACGCTGGTGAACTTTGTGGTCATGGCTATCTTCTGCGCGCTGCTGTTCCTGACGCTGCCGACGAACGGGCAGGGCGGAAACTTTGTGGCGTTCTTCGCGGTGTTTATGGTGCTGTTCCTGACGGCCGGACTGGGGAGCGCGTCTACCTTCCAGATGATCTCCCTGATCTTCCGCAAGCTCACGATGGACCGGGTAAAAGCGCAGGGCGGCACAGAAGAGCAGGCAATGCGCGAGGCTGCAACTGATACCGCAGCGGCGCTGGGCTTTATCTCTGCGATTGGGGCTATCGGCGGGTTCTTTATTCCTAAGGCCTTTGGCATCTCGCTCGACCTGACGGGTTCTCCGGCAGGTGCGATGAAAATATTCCTCGTATTCTATATCGCCTGTGTGGTGATCACGTGGCTGGTATACGGACGTAATTCCAAGAAAAACAAGTAAGTTTGATTATCCGTTTGCGCGGCCTTAGGGCCGCGCTTTTTTTTGCTATGGCAGCATCTCTTTTGTTATCGCCTTACCGGCCTGAAGACCTGGCTGGTGGTATGCTTCCCACTGCTCCTCATCGAAGAATTGATCGCCCGTCGTTTGCTGAGGGAAATCCGGGGGGTGGCTTGCATAACAGGTTGTATCAAGCCCCATATTCGCCAGGCGATGCGGTTTAACGATAATCAGTTTGCCGGGCCTGGCCTTCTCCGTTGCTGTTTTGGGGGAGTGAATTCTGGCTTCAATGAGAGGCAAGTCTGTTTCCCCTTTTTTCAACTGCGCTACCGATGTCCGTCTGCCTGTGATGGCCGGGGAAAACAGTATCGAAATCCCGTAATCAATTCGCGCCTTGCGCACCAGGTTGTCCAGATCGTCGAAGATAAATTCCGGGTCCGCGCCACAGTCAGCAACCACGATGGTTTTTACCCGGCGCTTTAAGAGCGGATAAACGGCTGTATTTTCAAAATGACCGCCATCAGAGAGATACCAGTACTGGCTATTTTTCCCAGGGAAACGGGCAAACATTTCAGCGAACAGTGCGGCAAGCGGATCTTTTGGGGCCGGGGATTTAACCAGGTTGGGCGACCAATACCCCAGCCTGCCACCAATCAGGAAAAGCAGAAACGCCAGCCCCGGAGAGGTGCGTGACCCCATACCGGTTGCCGCTGCTGCCCCCGAAATAGCGACCCAGTGCGAAAGTGTGGGACCCTGCGACCGGTTTTGATAGGGAAGGCCTTTGCGTACCGGTTTCCGCCCCAAACGCGCTAACGGTTAAAGCGATGCCTTTGCGGTCGGCATCATAGTTGCGGCTACGGTCATCAACGGTCTGATTAATACAGCAGGTCATAAGGTGGATCGGTCCCTGAAATAAATGGGGCTGGTATTTTCCAAAAGTAATATCGTCACCCGGTAACGGGTTGGTCACCTTTTTAATATGATCAAGTTTACCGCTGAAAGTACTGAGAAGCGGATCTAATGCCTGATATAAACGTCCCAGCATTGCCCCGACATATCCCCCACCCGACACGGTCGAAAGATAATCAAACTTTCGCAGAAGTTCCTTTTTTGCCAGTGCGCGAATCAAACCGAGGTTAAATACGGCACTGCGGATCCCTCCGCCGGATAACGCTAATCCAATTGTGTCAGTACCTGTGCTTTGAGGGAGATCTAAATCCGCTCGTCGGGCGTTGATGGCGTTTATTTCATCGTGTTCATTCGGGTCAGTCTGCGCTTCTGGATCACTCATTTTTATGCCCTTACGCGTCGGGAACAGGGTGAGATAAACAGACTCTAGACGAATAATAAAAAAATGAGACTCATACGCGGTTCTTACGGACAAACAAACGCCTACCACTTAATAACTAATCATTGTGTGGTTTTACCCTTTGCGGTGTTGATTTTATAAAAAAACCATAAAAAACAAATTGTTAAAAAATAAAAAATCCTACTTCTTTGGTGGTATTTTGCGTTTTTCCTGCCTGAAGCATCCCGGTTGCCCTTGATCGTTATCAATTATCGCCATCTTTCATAGCGTTACCTTCGCTGCAAATCAGCAATGTCGATTTAGAGAGCCACAGGCTCCACACAGGAGATACCCGATGAGCAAATTTCTGGACCGGTTTCGCTACTTCAAGCAGAAGGGCGAAACCTTTGCCGATGGGCACGGTCAGGTTCTGGAGACCAACCGGGACTGGGAGGATGGATACCGTCAACGTTGGCAGCATGACAAAGTCGTGCGTTCTACCCACGGTGTAAACTGCACCGGTTCATGTAGCTGGAAGATTTTCGTTAAAAATGGTCTGGTGACATGGGAAATGCAGCAGACCGATTATCCGCGCACACGCCCGGATATGCCAAACCATGAACCGCGTGGTTGTCCGCGTGGTGCGAGCTATTCCTGGTATCTGTACAGTGCAAACCGTCTGAAATATCCACTGATGCGCAAACGTCTGATGAAGATGTGGCGTGAAGCGAAAGTGCAGCACAGCGATCCGGTCGATGCCTGGGCTTCCATCATTGAAGATGCCGACAAAGCGAAAAGCTTTAAGCAAGCGCGTGGTCGGGGTGGTTTTGTCCGATCTTCCTGGCAGGAAGTGAATGAGCTGATTGCGGCCTCTAACGTCTATACCGTGAAAACGTACGGGCCGGATCGCGTGGCCGGGTTCTCGCCGATCCCGGCAATGTCGATGGTCTCTTACGCCTCTGGCGCACGTTATCTTTCTCTCATCGGGGGGACGTGCCTGAGTTTCTACGACTGGTACTGCGACTTACCGCCTGCGTCTCCTCAGACCTGGGGTGAGCAGACCGACGTTCCTGAATCTGCTGACTGGTACAATTCCAGCTACATCATTGCATGGGGTTCTAACGTTCCGCAGACCCGTACCCCGGACGCCCACTTCTTCACCGAAGTGCGTTACAAAGGGACCAAAACCGTTGCCGTCACGCCAGACTATGCCGAAATCGCAAAACTGTGCGACCTGTGGTTAGCCCCGAAACAGGGAACCGATGCGGCAATGGCGCTGGCGATGGGCCACGTTATGCTGCGCGAATTCCATCTGGATAAACCAAGCCAGTACTTCACAGATTATGTGCGTCGCTACACCGACATGCCTATGCTGGTCATGCTGGAAGAGCGAGACGGCTACTATGCGGCGGGGCGTATGCTGCGTGCCGCCGATCTGGTGGATGCTCTCGGCCAGGAAAATAACCCGGAATGGAAAACCGTTGCCTGTAACACCAGGGGTGACATGGTTGCACCGAACGGTTCTATTGGTTTCCGTTGGGGTGAAAAGGGCAAGTGGAATCTTGAGCAACGTGATGGTA
Source organism: Lelliottia sp. RWM.1 (assembly GCF_016859735.1). Taxonomy (NCBI): domain Bacteria; kingdom Pseudomonadati; phylum Pseudomonadota; class Gammaproteobacteria; order Enterobacterales; family Enterobacteriaceae; genus Lelliottia; species Lelliottia sp. RWM.1. The sequence continues at coordinate 61,211 of NZ_WLVC01000025.1, forward strand.
CGTCCGGAGAAGAGACGGAACTGCGTCTCAGCATGCTGGGCAGCCAGGATGAGATTGCTGAAGTGGGCTTCCCGTTCTTCGGGGGCGATGGCACTGAGCACTTCAATAAGGTCCAACTGCAAAACGTCCTGATGCACAAACTGCCGGTGAAGCGCCTGCAACTGGCGGACGGGTCGACCGCGCTGGTAACCACTGTTTACGACCTCACCATGGCAAACTACGGCCTGGAACGCGGTCTGAACGATGAAAACTGCGCCACCAGCTACGATGACATCAAAGCCTATACCCCGGCCTGGGCAGAGAAAATTACCGGTGTGCCGCGCGCAAATATCACCCGTATCGCCCGTGAGTTTGCGGAAAATGCCGACAAGACGCACGGCCGTTCGATGATCATCGTCGGTGCAGGTCTGAACCACTGGTATCACCTTGATATGAACTACCGTGGTCTGATCAACATGCTGGTCTTCTGCGGTTGTGTCGGCCAAAGTGGTGGCGGTTGGGCGCACTACGTGGGGCAGGAAAAACTGCGCCCGCAAACGGGCTGGCAGCCACTGGCGTTTGGCCTCGACTGGCAGCGCCCGGCACGTCACATGAACAGTACCTCTTACTTCTATAACCACTCCAGCCAGTGGCGTTACGAAACCGTCACCGCGCAAGAGCTGCTGTCACCGATGGCGGACAAATCCCGCTACAGTGGGCATCTGATTGACTTCAACGTACGTGCTGAACGTATGGGCTGGCTGCCGTCTGCGCCACAACTGGGAACAAACCCGCTGCGCATTGCCGAAGCGGCGAAGAAAGCCGGAATGAACCCGGTAGATTACACCGTCAAATCCCTGAAAGAGGGGTCGATTCGCTTCGCGGCGGAACAGCCTGAAAACGGGAAAAACCACCCACGCAACTTGTTCATCTGGCGCTCTAATCTGCTGGGCTCTTCCGGTAAAGGTCACGAGTACATGCTGAAGTACCTGCTGGGTACGGAACACGGTATTCAGGGAAAAGATCTGGGTAAACAAGGTGGCGTGAAGCCGGAAGAGGTGGAATGGAAGGACAATGGTCTCGACGGCAAGCTGGATCTGGTTGTCACCCTGGACTTCCGTCTTTCCAGCACCTGTCTGTATTCCGACATCGTGCTGCCGACTGCCACCTGGTACGAAAAAGACGACATGAATACCTCGGATATGCATCCGTTTATTCATCCCTTGTCTGCTGCGGTTGACCCTGCATGGGAATCCAAAAGTGACTGGGATATCTACAAAGGTATCGCGAAGAAATTCTCTGAAGTGTGTGTCAGGCATCTGGGCGTTGAAACCGATGTGGTGACGCTACCCATTCAGCATGACTCTGCGGCTGAACTGGCGCAACCACTGGATGTGAAGGACTGGAAAAAAGGTGAATGTGACCTGATCCCAGGAAAAACTGCACCGCACATTATTCCGGTGGAACGTGACTATCCGGCGACCTATGAGCGCTTTACCTCTATCGGCCCGTTGATGGAGAAAATCGGTAACGGCGGTAAAGGTATTGCCTGGAATACCCAGAGCGAAATGGACCTGCTGCGTAAGCTCAATTACACCAAAGCCGAGGGGCCAGCCAAAGGTCAGCCGATGCTGAATACGGCGATTGATGCGGCAGAGATGATTCTGACGCTGGCGCCGGAAACCAACGGTCAGGTGGCGGTGAAAGCCTGGGCTGCATTGAGTGAGTTTACGGGGCGCGACCATACGCATCTGGCGCTGAATAAAGAAGACGAAAAAATTCGTTTCCGCGATATTCAGGCGCAACCGCGCAAAATCATCTCCAGCCCGACCTGGTCAGGACTTGAAGATGAGCATGTTTCTTATAACGCCGGTTACACCAACGTTCACGAGCTGATCCCATGGCGTACCCTGACGGGCCGTCAGTCGCTGTATCAGGATCACCCGTGGATGCGTGATTTCGGTGAGAGCCTGCTGGTTTACCGTCCACCGATTGATACCCGCTCGGTGAAAGAAGTGATGGGCGAAAAATCTAACGGCAACCCGGAAAAAGCGCTCAACTTCCTGACACCGCACCAGAAATGGGGGATCCACTCTACCTACAGCGACAACCTGCTGATGCTGACGCTGGGTCGTGGTGGTCCGATTGTGTGGATGAGCGAAGCCGACGCGAAAGAGCTGGATATCGTGGATAACGACTGGATTGAAGTGTTCAACAGCAATGGTGCACTGACTGCCCGTGCCGTTGTCAGCCAGCGTGTTCCGGCCGGGATGACCATGATGTATCACGCGCAGGAACGCATCGTTAACCTGCCGGGTTCAGAGATCACCGAACAGCGCGGCGGTATTCATAACTCCGTCACCCGTATTACACCGAAACCTACCCACATGATTGGCGGTTATGCCCAGTTGGCGTATGGCTTTAACTACTACGGTACGGTCGGCTCCAACCGCGATGAGTTCGTGGTCGTGCGTAAGATGAAGAATATTAACTGGTTAGATGGCGAAGGTAATGACCAGGTACAGGAGAGCGTAAAATGAAAATTCGTTCACAAGTCGGCATGGTGCTGAATCTGGATAAATGCATCGGCTGTCATACCTGCTCAGTCACCTGTAAAAACGTCTGGACCAGCCGTGAAGGGGCGGAATACGCGTGGTTTAACAACGTTGAAACCAAACCTGGTACGGGTTTCCCGACCAACTGGGAAGACCAGGAGAAATGGAAGGGCGGCTGGATCCGCAAGATCAATGGCAAAATCCAGCCGCGTATGGGTAACCGTGCATTGCTGCTGGGTAAAATCTTCGCTAACCCGCATTTACCGGGCATCGATGATTACTACGAGCCGTTTGATTTCGACTATCAGAACCTGCATAGCGCGCCAGAGAGCAAGCATCAGCCTATCGCACGTCCGCGCTCGCTGATCACCGGCCAGCGTATGGCGAAGATTGAAAAAGGACCAAACTGGGAAGACGACCTGGGGGGGGAGTTCGAAAAATTGTCGAAAGACAAGAACTTCGAAAACATGCAGAAGGCAATGTACGGTCAGTTCGAAAACACCTTCATGATGTATTTGCCACGTCTGTGTGAGCACTGCCTGAACCCGGCCTGTGTCGCGACTTGCCCAAGCGGCGCGATTTACAAGCGTGAAGAAGATGGCATCGTGTTGATCGACCAGGACAAGTGCCGTGGCTGGCGGATGTGTATTACGGGCTGTCCGTACAAAAAAATCTACTTTAACTGGAAGAGCGGGAAATCCGAGAAGTGCATCTTCTGTTATCCACGCATTGAAGCCGGTATGCCAACCGTGTGCTCTGAAAGCTGCGTAGGCCGTATTCGTTATCTTGGCGTATTGCTGTATGACGCGGATGCCATCGAGAATGCGGCAAGCACTGAACATGAGAAAGATCTCTATCAGCGCCAACTGGATGTGTTCCTCGATCCGAACGATCCAAAAATCATTGAACAGGCGCTGAAAGACGGCGTGCCGCAGAGTGTTATTGACGCGGCGCAGCAATCACCGGTGTACAAAATGGCGATGGACTGGAAGCTGGCGCTGCCGCTGCACCCTGAATATCGCACGTTGCCGATGGTTTGGTATGTGCCGCCTCTGTCACCGATTCAGTCCGCAGCTGATGCGGGTGAACTGGGCAGTAACGGTATTCTGCCCGATGTGGAAAGCCTGCGTATTCCGGTTCAGTACCTGGCGAACCTGCTGACCGCAGGTGATACACAGCCGGTACTGCTGGCGCTGAAACGTATGCTGGCGATGCGCCACTTTAAACGTGCAGAAACCGTTGAGGGCGTGATCGACACACGAGCACTGGAAGAGGTGGGGTTGACTGAAGCGCAGGCACAGGAAATGTATCGTTACCTGGCCATTGCTAACTACGAAGATCGTTTCGTTGTACCGAGCAGTCACCGTGAATTAGCGCGCGAAGCCTTCCCGGAGAAAAGCGGCTGTGGCTTTACCTTCGGTGATGGTTGTCACGGTTCAGATACTAAATTCAACCTGTTCAACAGCCGTCGTATTGATGCGATGGACGTCACCAGCAAAACGGAGCCGCACCAATGATTGAACTCGTCATTGTTTCGCGTCTGCTCGAGTACCCGGATGCTGCCCTCTGGCAGCATCAGCAGGAACTCTTCGATGCACTCGCGTCGTCTGAAAACCTGGATAAAGAGGATGCCCAGCGACTGGGCGTTTTCCTGCGCGATTTGCTCGCGCAGGATCTTCTGGATGCACAGTCTGACTATAGCCAATTGTTTGACCGTGGCCGTGCAACATCGCTGCTGCTGTTCGAACATGTTCATGGCGAATCCCGCGACCGTGGACAGGCGATGGTCGACCTGCTGGCGCAGTATGAAGCGCACGGGTTGCAGCTCGACAGCCGTGAGCTGCCGGATCATCTGCCGCTTTATCTGGAGTATCTGGCGCAGTTACCAAAAGAAGAAGCACTTGGTGGTTTGCAGGATATTGCACCGATTCTGGCGCTGCTTAGCGCGCGTCTGCAACAGCGTGAGAGTCGCTATGCGGCGCTCTTTGACCTGCTGGTGAAGCTGGCGGATTCCGCAATCGACAGCAGTAAAGTGGCGGAAAAAATTGCCGATGAAGCCCGGGATGATACGCCCCAGGCGCTGGATGCTGTCTGGGAAGAAGAGCAGGTGAAATTCTTCGCAGACCAGAACTGCGGTGAGTCTGAAATCTCCGCTCACCAGCGTCGCTTTGCCGGTGCAGTGGCTCCGCAATATTTGAATATCTCCAACGGAGGACAGCAATAATGCACTTCCTGAATATGTTCTTCTTTGATATCTATCCGTACATTGCGGGGTCGGTATTCCTGATTGGTAGCTGGCTGCGTTACGATTACGGCCAGTATACCTGGCGTGCGGGCTCCAGCCAGATGCTGGACCGTAAAGGGATGAATCTGGCTTCTAACCTGTTTCATATCGGGATCCTGGGTATTTTTGCCGGTCACTTCCTCGGTATGCTGACGCCGCACTGGATGTACGAATCCTTCCTGCCGATTGAAGTGAAGCAGAAGATGGCGATGTTTGCGGGGGGCGCGAGTGGCGTGATGTGTCTGGTGGGCGGTTTACTGCTGCTGAAACGCCGTCTTTTTAGCCCGCGTGTGCGAGCCACAACAACGGGGGCCGATATTCTGATCCTGTCCCTGTTAATGGTGCAATGCGCCCTGGGCCTGCTGACGATTCCGTTCTCTGCACAACATATGGATGGCAGCGAAATGATGAAACTGGTTGGCTGGGCGCAGTCTGTCGTGACTTTCCACGGCGGTGCATCAGCACATCTGGATGGTGTTGCCTTCATCTTCCGTATCCACCTGGTGCTGGGGATGACACTGTTTCTGCTGTTCCCATTCTCTCGCCTGGTGCACATCTGGAGCGCGCCGGTTGAGTACCTGACGCGCAAATATCAGATTGTGCGTGCGCGTCGTTAATTCACGCCAGGTTTTATCCTAACCCCGCCTTCGCGGGGTTTTTTTTCACCCCAGCCCAGATTGTTACCCGCCGCTGCAACCAAAATAAGCACGCCGCCCGCCAACTGAGGCGCGGTAAGGGTATGACCGAATACGAGGTTATCGACAATAATGGCGACCAGCGGATAGATAAACGACAGCGAACCGATAACAGGCGTAGGGAGTTTCTGAATGGCGCTATAGAGCAGTTGATACATTATGCCGGTGTGCACAATGCCTAACGTTAATAAGATCGACCAGGGGAAGTCTCGGGTAAATACGGGCAGATGCGCCATCGGCAAAAGTATTACTACCCCCGTCAGAACCTGAATAAAAGCGATATGCTGAGGGGCGATAGTTTTTAATTTACGCGTGATCATCGCGGTTAGCGCATAAAAGAACGCGGCTCCCAACGCCAGACTGATACCTGCCAGCAAACCATCGTCATATTTACCCGTCAGTTCACTGGAGAGCAGGATGATAACACCGCCGAAGGCGAGGAATAACCAGCTCCATTTTACCAGACTGACGCGTTCTCCCATCAATACACCCATCAGTACCAGCATAAACGGCTGCGTGTTATAGACCACGGTAGATAGCCCAATAGAGATCTGCCCATAGGCGGCAAACAGTAGTAACCAGTTAACGACCAATGCCACGCCACCAAGAGTGGCGAGACCCAGGGTGACTGTTGTTATGGGGCTAAAGGGGGATTTACTGAACCGGATAAAAAGAAACAGCGCAACTGCGCCGATTAAGCAGCGCCAGAACACCACTTCTGTGACCGGTAAACCGGAGAGTAAAACAAAAGCCCCTATCGAACCGGAAATAAGCATCGCCAGGCTCATTTGCCAGACGCCTTTCTGAATATCACGCATCATACACCTCCTGAATAATGCTTCTATTGTCGAAAATGCCCATTTGTTTTTACAGAGGTGATGTAAGGTAGTATCCGTCTTTTACTTTTATATATTAGGTGAATGCAATGGATTACCTTCTTGATGACATCGATCGACAGATTCTGGCCTGCCTGGTAGAGGATGCCCGTATGTCGCTGAAAGTGTTAAGCAGCCGGGTTGGTCTGACTTCACCCAGTACAGCGGAACGCCTGAAAAGACTGGAAGAGCGGGGCGTGATACAAGGTTATAGCGCGCAAGTTAACCTTACGGCACTGGGCTATACCTTGCAGGCGTTGGTGCGTGTGCGGCCGTTGCCTGGACTATTACATAAAGTAGATAGATATATTCAGGCGATGCCTGAGTGTATTGAAAGTGACAAAGTGACTGGAGAGGATTGCTTTGTAATCAGGTTGGTTGTTCGTTCAATTGAGCAGCTTGATATGTTGCTGGATGGGCTGGCAGAGCATGCGCAATGCAATACGTCGATTGTGAAGAGTTCACCCGTAAAGCGCAGGTTGCCGCCGATGTAACCGCTTGTTGTACTGTTGGGTTTGTATGGAATATTGCCGGGCCTTGATGGGAAAAGAGAGACGAATGTCGAAGCTTCTCATCCTTCCCTGCATTGGGGAAACATGGGACACAGTGCAATGAATTGATATAGAGCGATTTAGAAGTGATGGTGGTGGGGGAAGGAT
>NZ_WLVC01000026.1:0-68050 GCF_016859735.1 Lelliottia sp. RWM.1
CTCCATCATGAACATGGAACCCTTTTTACACCAGCCACCGGATCGGTCAATCGATCCTTAACTGATCGGCATTAACCATCAGGTCGCCTTTTTCGTACAGTCAAAAATTACTGCTGCTGTGAGGACTGGATCGCAGTCAGTGCGATGGTGTAGACGATATCGTCTACCAGCGCGCCACGAGACAGGTCGTTCACAGGTTTGCGCATACCTTGCAGCATTGGCCCGATGGAGATCAGGTCAGCAGAACGCTGTACGGCTTTATAGGTGGTGTTACCAGTGTTCAGATCCGGGAAGATGAACACGGTAGCGCGACCTGCAACCGGAGAGTTCGGCGCTTTAGATTTCGCTACATCAGCCATAACCGCGGCGTCGTACTGCAACGGACCGTCGATCATCAGGTCAGGACGTTTTTCCTGTGCCAGACGCGTCGCTTCGCGGACTTTCTCTACATCGCTACCCGCACCTGATGTGCCGGTAGAGTAGGAGAGCATTGCCACGCGCGGTTCGATGCCGAAGGCAATCGCGGAATCTGCTGACTGGATGGCGATTTCGGCCAGCTGCTCTGCTGTTGGATCCGGGTTAATCGCACAGTCGCCGTAAACGTAAACCTGTTCAGGCAACAGCATGAAGAACACGGAAGAAACGAGAGAGCTACCCGGTGCAGTTTTGATCAGCTGCAACGGTGGACGAATGGTGTTTGCGGTGGTGTGAACAGCACCAGAAACCAGACCATCAACTTCGTCCTGTTCCAGCATCAGCGTACCCAGTACCACATTGTCTTCCAGCTGTTCGCGGGCAACGGCTTCGGTCATGCCCTTGCTCTTACGCAACTCAACCAGACGCGCAACATAGCTTTCGCGAACGACTTCTGGATCAACGATCTCGATACCCGCACCCAGTTCAACGCCCTGAGATGCAGCAACACGGGTGATTTCATCTGGATTACCCAGCAGCACACAGGTGGCGATGCCACGCTCTGCACAGATAGCTGCCGCTTTAACGGTACGTGGTTCGTCGCCTTCTGGCAGAACAACGCGTTTGCCCGCTTTGCGCGCCAGTTCAGTCAGCTGATAACGGAAGGCTGGCGGAGACAGGCGACGGCTACGCTCGGAGGTCGCAGTCAGGGATTCAACCCAGTCAGCATTAATGTAGCTTGCAACGTATTCCTGAACTTTCTCGATACGCTCATGGTCATCAACCGGAACTTCCAGGTTGAAGCTCTGCAGGCTCAGGGAGGTCTGCCAGGTGTTGGTGTTCACCATGAATACCGGCAGGCCAGTCGCGAATGCACGTTCACACAGCTTGCTCACGCGTGGGTCCATCTCGTATGCACCGGTCAGCAGGATCGCGCCAATTTCAACGCCATTCATTGCGGCCAGGCACGCTGCAACCAGCACGTCAGGGCGGTCAGCAGAGGTCACCAGCAGGGAGCCTGCGCGGAAGTGTTCCAGCATGTGCGGAATGCTACGTGCACAGAAGGTAACAGACTTCACGCGACGGGTGTTGATGTCGCCTTCGTTAACGACGGTCGCATTCAGGTGACGCGCCATGTCGATTGCACGGGTAGCAATCAGGTCGAAGCTCCATGGCACAGCGCCCAGTACTGGCAGTGGGCTGGAGTCCTGCAGTTTAGCCGGATCCACTTTGACCACTTTCGCTTTAGACGAGTCATCGAAGATTTCAGACAGGTCAGGGCGAGTACGGCCTTGTTCATCAACAGGGGCGTTCAGTTTGTTAACGATAACGCCAGTGATGCTGCTGTTTTTCGCGCCACCAAAGCTGCTGCGGGTCAGTTCGATGCGTTCTTTCAGTTGTTCCGGAGTATCAGTACCCTGGGACATCACGAAGACGATTTCCGCATTCAGTGTTTTGGCGATTTCGAAGTTCAGAGACTGAGCAAACTGGTGTTTGCGCGTCGGAACCAGACCTTCAACCAGCACCACTTCCGCGTCCTGGGTATTCGCGTGATAGTTGGCAATGATCTCTTCCATCAACACGTCTTTCTGGTTGCTGGACAGCAGAGACTCAACGTGGCTCATCTTCAACGGTTCAGCCGCTGGCAGATTGGAGTTGGCACGTACAATGGCGGTAGTCTGGTCTGGTGCATCGCCACCGGCACGAGGCTGGGCGATAGGTTTAAAGACGCTCAGACGAACGCCTTTGCGTTCCATAGCACGGATCACGCCAAGGCTGACGCTGGTCAGACCGACGCTGGTTCCGGTAGGGATCAGCATAATAATACGGGACACGGGTTATCCTCTTTTTCGTTACCGCCAGATTTGGGCGGGATACAAAACAGCACCGCCAGCATTGCTGGCGGTGTGGAATCAGGCAGTCAGGCGGTTCGCGTCTTGCGCGATGACCAGCTCTTCGTTGGTTGGAATAACCAGAGCCGGGCGAGTGCCTTCTTTATTGATGAAGCCAGACTTACCGAAACGGGCAGCCAGGTTACGTTCGTGATCCACTTCGAAGCCCAGAACACCCAGTTTACCCAGGGACAGTTCACGGACCATTGCGGCGTTCTCACCGATACCACCAGTAAAGATTACTGCATCCAGACGACCTTCCATCAGTGCAGTGTAAGAACCGATGTATTTCGCCAGGCGGTGGCAGTAAACGTCCATTGCACGTTTAGCGTCAGCTTTGTCGGTGTAGTTGTCTTCAACATAACGGCAGTCGCTGGTGACTTCGGTCAGACCCAGAAGGCCAGACTCTTTGGTCAGCATTTTGTTGATTTGATCAACGCTCATGCCCAGGGTGTCGTGCAGGTGGAAGATAATCGCCGGGTCGATATCACCAGAGCGCGTACCCATTACCAGACCTTCCAGTGGGGTCAGACCCATGGAGGTATCAACACATTTACCGTTACGAATAGCAGAAACAGAACCACCGTTGCCCAGGTGGCAAGTAATGATGTTCAGTTCTTCAACCGGTTTGTTCAGTACTTTTGCCGCTTCCTGAGTCACATAGAAGTGGCTCGTACCGTGTGCGCCATAACGACGTACGCCATGCTCTTTGTACAGGCTGTACGGCAGGGCGTAGAGGTAGGATTCTTCCGGCATAGTCTGATGGAACGCGGTATCGAACACGGCCACGTTTTTGTCTTTCAGCTGTGGGAAGGATTTCAGCGCTTCAGCGATACCGATCAGGTGTGCTGGGTTATGCAGCGGTGCGAAAGAGGCAGAATCTTTGATGCCCTGAATAACAGATTCGTCGATCACCACGGAACTGGTGTATTTTTCGCCGCCATGGACGATACGGTGACCAATCGCAGTCAGCTGAGCAGACAGTTCTGGTTTTTGTGCCAGAATAGTGTTAACGATAAAGTTCAGCGCTTCACTGTGAGCGGCGCCTGCACCTAAAGCCGCTTCTTGTTTGCTGCCGTCAATTTTCCACTTGATACGTGCTTCTGGGAGATGGAAACATTCGGCCAAACCAGAGAGGTACTCGTCACCGTTAAGCGCATCGATGATGGCGAATTTCAGTGAGGAGCTACCGCAGTTCAGAACCAGTACTAACTTACTCGACATGGAAGTACCTATTATTGATACGTGGCTAAAAAAACGTCAGTGAGTCGTGAAGCGTAACGCAAGATGACTCAGACATTTATGATTAACATCATGTCAGAAGAACATTCTGGCATGATGGAAGAAATCCATATGATTTTATGCCATTTTGAACAATTTTCAGACAATGGCATAATATGCGATAATTTGACGAGTTAACGATTCTCGTCTAAGGCCTATGAGGCTGGCACAGAATACCCGATACTGGGTAGCGATGACAAAATATTTTGAACGTTGTCATAGCTTGTTGTGGTTTTGCACGAAAATTTTAATTTTTATATGTGAAGTTGAGGTACAGCCATGTCGACACCTGAGATCCCCTCCGTGAGCTTCTTTAGCCTGTTTCGTCGGGGCCAGCATTACGCAAAGACGTGGCCCATGGAAAAGCGCCTTGCGCCTATGTTTGTTGAAAACCGCGTCATTCGCGCCACGCGGTATGCGATACGCTTTATGCCACCGGTCGCCGTCTTTACGCTGTGCTGGCAAATTGCGTTAGGCGGCCAACTTGGTCCCGCTGTGGCCACCGCGTTGTTTGCGCTCAGTTTGCCCATGCAGGGACTATGGTGGTTAGGTAAACGTTCAGTGACGCCGCTACCGCCTACTATTTTACACTGGTTTTACGAAGTGCGTGGAAAACTTGAGGAGGCAGGGCAGGCATTGGCTCCGGTAGAAGGTAAGCCGGATTACCAGGCATTAGCCGATACCCTCAAGCGAGCATTTAAACAACTTGATAAAACATTCCTCGATGATTTGTGATTGATCATCGAAACGATGAATAAAAGAAGGCACAGTAACAAACCGTTACCGTGTCTTTTTTTTCAAGTGCAATGCGCTACAGGAGTCGCAAGATGGAAATGACCCATGCTCAACGTCTGATTTTGTCAAACCAGTACAAAATGATGACTATGCTTGATCCCGATAACGCTGAGCGCTACAGCCGCTTGCAGACGATCGTCGAACGCGGTTTCGGTTTGCAAATGCGCGAGCTGGACCGTGAATTTGGTGAACTGAAAGAAGAAACCTGCCGTACGGTTATCGACATCATGGAGATGTACCACGCGCTACATGTGTCATGGACCAATCTTAAAGATGCACAGACCATTGATGAGCGTCGTGTGACTTTCCTCGGCTTTGATGCCGCGACGGAGGCACGCTACCTGAGTTATGTGCGTTTCATGGTCAATACCGAAGGGCGCTATACCCACTTTGATGCCGGTACGCACGGGTTTAATGCCCAAACGCCGATGTGGGAGAAATATCAGCGAATGTTAAGTGTATGGCACTCCTGCCCACGCCAGTACCATTTGAGCAGCAACGAAATTCAACAAATTATTAATGCCTGAGGGAGGTGCGTGTGAAGTGTAAAGGTTTTCTGTTTGATCTGGACGGTACGCTGGTGGATTCGCTGCCGGTTGTTGAGCGTTCGTGGTGTCACTGGGCCGACAGGCATGGCATCGACCATCAGGAAGTACTGAATTTTATCCATGGCAAACAGGCCATTACGTCTTTACGGCATTTCTTAGCGGGAAAAACCGAGGAAGAGATTCAGGCTGAGTTCAAATACCTGGAGCAGATTGAAGCCACGGACACTGATGGGATCACGGCGTTGCCGGGTGCTCTTGAGCTCCTTGAGCATTTAAATGAAGCGCAGATCCCGTGGGCGATCGTCACTTCCGGTTCTGTTCCTGTCGCGCACGCGCGTCATAAAGCGGCGGGCTTACCGAAGCCAGAAGTGTTTATCACTGCGGAGCGTGTCACGCGGGGCAAACCTGAGCCAGATGCCTTTTTACTGGGAGCAGAACTGCTGGGGCTTGCACCCGCGGACTGTGTCGTAGTCGAAGATGCGGCGGCAGGGGTTCTGGCAGGGTTAAACGCCGGGAGTCATGTCATCGCTGTGAACGTACCTGCGGATTCCCCACGTCTGGATGAAGCGGATTTCGTGCTCGACACATTGACGGTTCTTTCCGTTTCTAAGTCAGCAGATGGGTGTGTCACTGTCTCGCTGAATAAATAATCCTATGATATAGCCCCACACTGATGGGGCCTTTTTATGGCAGAATCCTTTCTCCTCTCTCTGACAAGGATATGTTGTGAACGGTGAACTGATTTGGGTCTTAAGCCTGCTGTTAATCGCCATCATTCTCTTTGCTACTGGCAAGGTACGCATGGATGCCGTTGCCTTGTTTGTTATTGTCGCGTTTGTTCTGAGCGGCACTCTCTCACTTTCTGAGGCGTTTTCTGGTTTTAGCGATCCCAACGTCATTCTGATTGCCGCCCTGTTTATTATCGGCGACGGCCTGGTGCGCACTGGTGTGGCAACGATTATGGGGGCCTGGCTGGTTAAAGTTGCGGGTAATAGCGAAACCAAAATGCTGGTCTACCTGATGGTGACCGTGGCTGGCCTCGGCGCATTTATGAGTTCCACGGGCGTCGTTGCCATCTTCATTCCGGTGGTGCTTAGCGTCTCGATGCGTATGCAGACATCGCCTTCACGCCTGATGATGCCGTTGAGTTTTGCCGGTCTCATCAGCGGCATGATGACGCTGGTGGCAACACCGCCAAACCTCGTTGTAAACAGTGAACTCCTGCGAGAAGGTTTGCAGGGGTTCAGCTTTTTCAGCGTAACGCCGCTTGGGCTGGTGATTCTGGTTCTGGGTGTCCTTTATATGTTGTTGACCCGCTTTGCCCTGAAGGGGGAAAAGCAGGACAAGTCCAAAGATGGCTGGAAACGACGCACATTCCGCGATCTGATCAAAGAGTACCGCCTGACGGGGCGGGCAAGTCGTTTAGCGATTCGACCGGGTTCACCGATGGTAGGCCAGCGGCTGGATGACCTGAAATTACGCGAGCGTTACGGTGCGAACGTGATTGGCGTTGAACGGTGGCGTCGGTTTCGTCGGGTGATCGTGAATGTTAACGGCGTTTCTGAATTTCGGGCGCGTGATGTCCTTCTGATTGATATGTCGACAGCAGATGTTGACCTGCGCGAGTTTTGCAGTGAACAACTGCTTGAGCCGATGGTGCTGCGCGGTGAATATTTCTCTGACCAGGCGCTGGATGTAGGGATGGCTGAAGTTTCGCTCATTCCGGAATCGGAGCTACTGGGCAAAACGGTTCGTGAAATGGGATTCCGCACTCGTTATGGTCTTAATGTTGTTGGCCTGAAGCGCGATGGCGTGGCAATGGAAGGCGCGGTAGTGGATGAGCCTCTCCTGCTGGGGGATATTTTCCTGGTGGTAGGAAACTGGAAGCTGATCAGCCAGCTTGGGCAAAAAGGGCGCGACTTCGTGGTGCTCAATATGCCGGTTGAAGAGAGTGATGCCTCACCCGCACACAGTCAGGCTCCTCATGCTATTTTTTGCCTGGTGCTGATGGTTGCTCTGATGCTAACTGATGAGATCCCCAACCCTGTAGCGGCAATTATAGCGTGCCTGCTGATGGGAAAATTCCGCTGTATTGACGCGGAGAGCGCCTATAAAGCGATTCACTGGCCGAGTATTATTCTCATCGTTGGGATGATGCCTTTTGCACTGGCATTGCAAAAGACGGGCGGCGTTGATCTGGTTGTCAAAGGATTGATGGATGTCGGTGGCGGCTATGGACCATATATGATGATGGTGTGTTTGTTTGTCATGTGTGCGTCGATTGGGCTATTTATCTCGAATACCGCGACTGCCGTATTAATGGCCCCGATAGCGCTGGCAATGGCAAAATCGATGGAGGTCTCGCCTTATCCGTTTGCGATGATGGTTGCGATGGCGGCATCGGCGGCCTTTATGACGCCCGTTTCGTCACCGGTTAACACACTCGTGCTGGGGCCGGGAAACTATAAATTCAGCGACTTTGTGAAGATAGGCGTGCCTTTTACGATACTGGTCATGCTGGTGTGCGTGGTGCTGATTCCGGTGCTATTCCCGTTCTGAGAATGTGCCCGGGCGGCGGCGTCTGACCCGGCCCGCGATTCAGTTTTGTAGGCCCAGCAAGCGCAGCGCTGCTGGGCGAAAAGCTAAAGTGGAGAATCCTGGCTGATCTCATCCAGCGATAAATGAAAGCTTGGCACAAAGACCTGCATAAAATAATCCATCTCATCACTGCGACGTGCTTCCAGAGTCTTTTCCAGTCGGCTTTTGGCCAGCAAAAATTCGTTATTCCCGGCCGAGAGCTCTTCCAGACATTTCAGGTAGGCACACAGAGCATCTGCTTGCTTGACCAGTGATTTTTCATCTTCCGTATAGCTGTGTTCATCAATAAGCGGTTCAAAAATATCGCGTAATTCTTCAGGAACCATGTCGATGAGTTTCTGCTGCGCGATTTTTTCAATCGCTTTATATTCCTGGGCAATTTGCGAGTTGAAATATTTCACCGGAGTAGGTAAATCACCAGTCAGTACTTCAGAAGCATCATGATACATCGCCAGCAGGGCAATGCGTTCTGCGTTGACCTGTCCGTTAAATTTACGGTTTTTGATTGCGGCCAGTGCATGGGCCACCATAGCCACCTGAAGACTGTGCTCCGACACGTTTTCTGTACGCACGTTACGCATTAGCGGCCAGCGGTTGATGAGTTTAAGACGGGATAGATGGGCAAAGAAATGGCTCTGACTCATAGGTTACCTTTTGTCTTCACTGCGACAGACTTCATTGTGCGGGGAGGGGAGGCAAGATGCAAATCAGGCTACCGAAGTAGCCTGATATTAAGATTACTGATGATATCCAGAGAGGAAGCGACCAAAACGATTAATCGCCATTTCCAGATCATCTTCCCGTGGTAGGGTGACAATGCGTACGTGATCTGGCCACGGCCAGTTAAATGCAGTTCCCTGAACCAGCAGCACTTTTTCCTGAAGCAGGAAATCGAGGACCATTTTCTGATCATCATGAATATTGAAGCGTTTCGCGTCAATTTTCGGGAACATATATAGCGCACCGTTTGGCTTCACGCAGGAGACACCAGGAATATCATTAATCAATTCCCATGCACGGTTACGTTGCTCATACAAACGACCACCGGGGACGATAAATTCGCTGATGCTCTGATACCCACCCAGCGCGGTCTGAATAGCATGCTGCGCCGGGACGTTTGCGCAAAGACGCATAGAGGCGAGCATTTCCAGGCCTTCGATATACCCTTTGGCATGTTTTTTTGGCCCGTTTAGTACCATCCATCCCTGACGGAAACCAGCAACACGATAGGTTTTTGACAGGCCGTTGAAGGTTATGGTCAGCAAATCAGGTGCTAGCGCGGCAATAGAGTGGTGCTGAGCCGCGTCATACAGGATCTTGTCGTAGATTTCATCGGCAAAGATGATCAGGTTGTGCTGGCGGGCGATCTCCACGATCTCCATCAGCAATTCTTTAGAATAAACCGCGCCGGTTGGGTTGTTCGGGTTGATAATCACGATACCGCGTGTGCGCGGTGTGATTTTTGCTCGAATATCATCGAGATCCGGGAACCAGTCGGATGACTCGTCACACAGATAGTGCACGGCTTTCCCGCTGGAAAGCGACACGGCAGCGGTCCACAGTGGATAGTCGGGCGCAGGAACTAACATTTCGTCGCCGCTGTTGAGCAGCGCCTGCATGGCCTGCACGATAAGTTCGGAAACACCGTTGCCAATATAGATATCTTCGACGGTGACATCACGCATTCCACGAGCCTGATAATGCTGCATAATAGCTTTGCGTGCGGAATAGAGTCCTTTGGAATCGCAGTACCCCTGCGCGGTAGGGAGGTTGCGGATCACGTCAACCAGGATCTCATCCGGCGCTTCAAAACCAAACGGCGCGGGGTTACCAATATTGAGTTTTAGAACCTTGTTGCCTTCTTCTTCCAGGCGCTTGGCCTCTTTAAGAACCGGGCCGCGGATGTCATAACAGACGTTATCTAGTTTGCTGGATTTTTCGATAGGGGACATGAACCTTTAACCTTTTTCGCTATTATTGCCACTCCCTGCCGTGGAAGTCAGCACGGAACAATGTACTCCCACCTCGGCACATTTTGAAGGGTGTGCAGTAGAAGATTTTGTCCAATGCGCGAAAATCTTTGGGATCTATTTTGCTATTTGCAGGCGAATTTGCTTTTTTAAAATGTCACTAAATTTTATAATGTTAATATTTTATGCTGTATATTTCTATTTTTAAGAAACTATGCTCTGGTAAAAATAAATCGATATTGTAGTGATGGTCTGAAATGCGACAGTTGCTGCCAGTGACTTTTCGTAAAATCTGAATTCTGTTTAACCGGTCTCTGTAATAGATAACCTGAGCTAAACGTTGCGCATGTAAAAATAATGTTAAGCATTATTAATGAATAATCTTAATCTAAATTAAACTTTATTTATTATTAACGATGAAATCACAAATTTCGTTAATTTTAATAAAGTGAGTTTATCCAGTTATCAACACATTTAAATCCTGAATATTGCAATAATACTTATAAATAAAATGGATTTGGGTTAAGATGTCTTTCGGGAAGGGAGATGAGAGATACCTGTTTTTTGTATATCTTAATCTGCTTTTTTTGATTAGTTGATTGTTATTGTTAGAGTTATCTCTGGCTGGTGTGTAGAAGCAACATCTTGCTACATTGACAGCGCTGCGATAAAGATGGCAGGAAGGATGTTCTTTTCTTTAATGGAATTTACATTAGCCTGCAAACATCTAAATATCCTGAATCTTTAAGATAATAAAAATAACGTCATGAAACGTGCTTTCTGACTGTTGATATACAGCGGGACAATAACTATCTGTCAGGCAGTCTGCCGGGCCGGGATGCGAGGGAAATCCTTCAGAAGGAATTGCTAAACTGTTACACACAGCTTCAACCCGGGCAGCTCCGCACGAGCAACCTGTAAGTGAATAGATATGATAAATGCAAATCGTCCGATAATGAATCTCGACCTCGATCTGCTGAGAACGTTTGTTGCGGTCGCCGATCTCAACACTTTTGCAGCAGCTGCTGCTGCCGTTTGCCGTACCCAGTCCGCCGTCAGCCAACAAATGCAGAGGCTGGAGCAACTGGTTGGCAAAGAGCTTTTTGCGCGCCATGGGCGTAATAAACTCTTAACGGAACATGGTATTCAGCTTCTGGGTTATGCCAGAAAAATACTTCGTTTTAATGACGAAGCATGTATGTCCTTAATGTTTAGCAATCTTCAGGGAGTGTTAACGTTAGGGGCATCTGATGAATCAGCCGATACAATATTACCGTTCCTTCTCAATCGAATTAGTTCGGTTTATCCGAAGCTTGCTCTGGATGTCAGTGTAAAACGTAATGCCTTTATGGTTGATATGCTGAAAGAGAATGAAGTTGATTTGGTGGTAACAACGCATCGTCCTGGACAATTTAATTGTCTGACGCTGCGGACATCGCCAACGCATTGGTATTGCGCAGCCGAATATGTGTTGCAAAAAGGTGAGCCGATTCCTTTGGTCTTGCTGGATGATCCAAGCCCGTTCCGCGATATGGTGCTTGCTGCACTGAATGAGGCCAATATACCGTGGCGTCTGGCTTACGTTGCGTCGACGTTGCCTGCCGTACGCGCGGCGGTGAAAGCGGGTCTTGGTGTAACCGCGAGGCCAGTAGAGATGATGAGCCCGGATCTCCGTGTCCTGGGTAAAACAGACGGTCTGCCAGCGCTTCCGGATACGGAGTATCTGCTTTGCCACAATGCCTCCAGTAACAATGAACTGGCGAAGGTCGTGTTTGAGGCAATGGAGAACTACCATAATCCGTGGCAATACGAGAATGTTACTCCTGAAGAGGGGGGGGATTCGCTGGTGGTTGAAGGGGACTTTGAGTGATCAACCACCTAAAATTCTCGTAACAAAATGTAAGTGTAAAAAAGAACCACTCGCGCAATTTTACTGCGGAGTGGTTTTTTTTTGACAAAAAAAGTAACTCTTATCCTGAAGGTGATTTGAATATCTTTTAATTATCAATGCAATATGGCTGTTTGTTTAAAAAATAATCATTTTAACATTCAATCTTCATACTGATTCGGTCATGTTAAAAAACCAGCAAATATGTTGCCGTTTTTTTGATTGAATTAACAAAAGCGTGTCTCAGATCAAGAAAATACTCCCATTTGGGGGGAGGAATCAGCGGCAAATCCTGTCAAAATAGGAGGGTAATATTA
The DNA here is from genome assembly GCF_016859735.1 of Lelliottia sp. RWM.1. NCBI lineage: Bacteria > Pseudomonadati > Pseudomonadota > Gammaproteobacteria > Enterobacterales > Enterobacteriaceae > Lelliottia > Lelliottia sp. RWM.1. Next base: position 11,704 of record NZ_WLVC01000026.1, read on the forward strand.
CTTTTACTTCAAAACGGACACGATTCAACAGCATGCAGTTGACGTAAAGTCATCAACCCACCAGGGTTAAAGGGCATGAAATGTTAATGAGAATCGCTCGATGTAATTTAATGTGAAGAAACCTTTGTTAAAGTTGACAAAAGGTTATAGAAAGGAGTAAAAAACCACATCATTTTGCTGTCTATGTCTCATTTCTGACAGTTAGTGTAAGGTTATTTTGTTCCTCCCCATGAATCGATGTGATGTCCATCTGCCAGCAAGAGCAGTGTTGTAGATATCACTTTTGATGAGTAAGCAATGAGTATGTCAACATCCACAGAAGTCATCGCTCATCACTGGGCATTCGCAATCTTTCTTATTGTAGCCATTGGTCTGTGCTGCCTGATGCTCGTCGGCGGCTGGTTCCTGGGCGGTCGTGCCCGCGCAAGGCACAAAAATACACCTTTTGAATCAGGTATTGATTCAGTGGGTTCTGCTCGCTTACGCCTGTCTGCCAAGTTCTATCTGGTGGCCATGTTCTTCGTCATCTTTGACGTGGAAGCGCTTTACCTTTTCGCATGGTCAACCTCCATCCGCGAAAGTGGTTGGGTAGGCTTTGTCGAGGCCGCAATTTTCATTTTAGTGCTACTGGCCGGTCTGGTTTATCTGGTGCGTATCGGCGCGCTGGACTGGACACCTGTGCGTTCACGCCGTGAACACATCAACCCGGAAAACAGTATCTCTAATCGTCAGCAGTAACAGCGAGGCAATAAGATGGATTATACGCTCACCCGCATAGATCCTAACGGTGAGAATGACCGTTACCCCCTGCAAAAACAGGAGATCGTAACCGACCCCCTGGAGCAAGAAGTCAACAAAAGCGTGTACATGGGTAAGCTCGAACACGCCATGCACGATATGGTCAACTGGGGTCGTAAGAACTCCATCTGGCCTTACAACTTTGGCCTTTCTTGCTGCTACGTTGAAATGGTGACGTCATTCACTGCGGTGCATGACGTTGCGCGTTTTGGGGCAGAAGTGCTGCGTGCTTCACCGCGTCAGGCAGACCTGATGGTGGTAGCTGGAACATGTTTCACCAAAATGGCGCCCGTTATTCAACGTCTTTACGACCAGATGCTTGAGCCGAAATGGGTTATCTCCATGGGCGCTTGTGCAAACTCCGGTGGCATGTACGACATTTACTCTGTCGTGCAGGGCGTCGATAAATTCATCCCGGTGGACGTTTATATCCCAGGCTGCCCGCCGCGTCCGGAGGCTTACATGCAGGCGCTGATGCTGCTGCAGGAGTCGATCGGTAAAGAACGTCGTCCACTCTCCTGGGTGGTTGGCGATCAGGGTGTATATCGCGCCAACATGCAGTCCGAGCGTGAGCGTAAACGCGGCGAACGTATAGCAGTAACCAACCTGCGTACGCCTGACGAAATTTAATGTGCGCCTGTGGGCGGTGGAGATAACCTTCGCATATCACTATTCAAATAGCGCGAAGCTACGCCCGACAGTCACCACAGACCATTTGCAATGGTGAACAATATGACCGACTTAACCGCGCAAGAAGCCGCATGGCAGACCCGGGACCATCTTGATGACCCCGTCATTGGCGAACTGCGCAACCGTTTTGGGCCGGATGCCTTTACTGTTCAGGCCACCCGCACCGGTGTACCCGTTGTTTGGGTGAAGCGTGAGCAATTACTGGAAGTGGTCGATTTCTTAAAGAAATTGCCAAAACCTTACGTCATGCTGTTTGACTTACACGGCATGGATGAACGTCTGCGTACGCACCGCCAGGGTCTCCCTGCTGCGGACTTTTCCGTTTTCTACCACCTGATCTCAATAGACCGTAATACGGATATCATGCTCAAGGTGGCATTGTCTGAAAACGACATGCATCTGCCGACGATCACCAAACTTTTCCCGAACGCTAACTGGTATGAGCGTGAAACCTGGGAAATGTTCGGTATGACCTTCGACGGCCACCCACATCTGACGCGCATCATGATGCCGCAGACCTGGACCGGCCACCCGCTGCGCAAAGATTACCCGGCGCGCGCTACCGAATTCGATCCGTTTGAGCTGACTAAAGCCAAACAGGATCTGGAGATGGAAGCGCTGACCTTTAAGCCGGAAGACTGGGGCATGAAACGTGGGACCGAAAACGAGGACTTCATGTTCCTTAACCTCGGCCCGAACCACCCATCTGCACACGGTGCATTCCGTATTATTCTCCAGCTTGATGGTGAAGAGATTGTCGACTGCGTGCCTGATATTGGTTACCACCACCGTGGTGCTGAGAAGATGGGTGAGCGTCAATCCTGGCACAGTTACATTCCGTACACCGACCGTATTGAGTACCTGGGCGGTTGCGTAAACGAAATGCCATACGTGCTGGCCGTCGAGAAACTGGCCGGTATCGTGACACCGGATCGCGTTAACGTGATTCGCGTGATGCTGTCTGAACTGTTCCGTATCAACAGTCACCTTCTCTACATCTCCACGTTCATTCAGGACGTTGGTGCAATGACCCCGGTCTTCTTCGCTTTTACCGATCGTCAGAAAATCTACGATCTGGTTGAAGCAATTACCGGTTTCCGTATGCACCCGGCCTGGTTCCGTATCGGTGGTGTTGCGCATGACCTGCCACGCGGCTGGGATCGTCTGCTGCGTGAGTTCCTTGACTGGATGCCAAAACGTCTGGCCTCTTACGAAAAAGCAGCACTGCGTAACACCATTCTGAAAGGCCGTTCTCAGGGGGTTGCCGCTTACGGCGCGAAAGAGGCGCTGGAGTGGGGGACAACGGGTGCTGGCCTGCGTGCGACGGGTATTGATTTCGACGTGCGTAAAGCCCGTCCTTACTCTGGCTACGAAAACTTCGACTTTGAAGTCCCGGTTGGCGGCGGTGTTTCCGACTGCTATACCCGCGTGATGCTGAAAGTGGAAGAGTTGCGCCAGAGTCTGCGCATCCTTGAGCAGTGCCTCAACAACATGCCGGAAGGCCCGTTCAAAGCCGATCATCCGCTGACGACGCCGCCACCGAAAGAGCGCACGCTGCAACATATCGAAACCCTGATCACACACTTCCTGCAGGTTTCATGGGGTCCGGTTATGCCGGCCAACGAATCCTTCCAGATGATTGAAGCGACGAAGGGTATTAACAGTTACTACCTGACCAGTGATGGCAGCACCATGAGCTACCGTACGCGTATCCGTACTCCGAGCTATGCGCACCTGCAGCAGATCCCGGCCGCTATCCGCGGCAGTCTGGTCTCCGACCTGATTGTGTATCTGGGTAGTATCGATTTTGTTATGTCAGATGTGGACCGCTAATTATGCACGAAAATCAACAACCACAAACCGAGGCTTTTGAGCTGAGTGCGGCAGAACGTGCAGCCATTGAGCACGAAATGCATCACTACGAAGACCCGCGTGCAGCGTCCATTGAGGCGCTGAAAATCGTTCAGAAACAGCGTGGTTGGGTTCCGGATGGCGCAATCTATGAGATTGCCAGCGTGCTGGGTATCCCGGCAAGCGATGTGGAAGGTGTCGCCACGTTCTACAGCCAAATTTTCCGCCAACCGGTTGGTCGCCATGTGATCCGCTATTGTGACAGCGTTGTTTGCCACATCACCGGTTATCAGGGCATTCAGGCTGCGATTGAGAAGAAACTCGATATCAAACCTGGCCAAACCACGTTTGACGGTCGTTTTACTCTGCTGCCAACCTGCTGCCTGGGTAACTGCGACAAGGGGCCGACCATGATGATTGATGAGGACACTCACAGCCATCTGACGCCGGAAGCCATTCCTGACCTGCTGGAGCAGTACAAATGAAAACGGTAATTCGTACTGCTGAGACTCATCCGCTGACCTGGCGTCTGCGTGATGACAAGCAGCCAGTATGGCTTGATGAATATCAGAGCAAAAATGGTTATGCCGGTGCGCGTAAAGCTCTCTCCGGGATGGCGCCTGATGAGATCGTTAACGTCGTTAAAGACGCTGGCCTGAAAGGGCGAGGCGGTGCGGGCTTCTCCACCGGTTTGAAGTGGAGCCTGATGCCGAAAGACGAATCCATGAACATCCGTTACCTGCTGTGTAACGCCGATGAAATGGAGCCGGGAACCTATAAAGACCGTCTGTTAATGGAGCAACTGCCATACCTGTTGGTTGAAGGCATGCTGATCTCTGCGTTCGCGTTGAAAGCGTATCGTGGCTACATTTTCCTGCGCGGTGAGTATATCGAAGCCGCAGAAAATCTGCGTCGTGCCATTGCCGAAGCCACCGAAGCCGGTCTGTTAGGTAAAAATATTCTGGGTACGGGTTTTGACTTTGAACTGTTTGTGCACACCGGGGCTGGGCGTTACATCTGCGGTGAAGAAACCGCGCTGATTAACTCCCTCGAAGGTCGCCGTGCGAACCCACGTTCCAAGCCACCGTTCCCGGCAAGTTCCGGCGTATGGGGTAAACCGACCTGTGTAAACAACGTCGAAACCCTGTGTAACGTTCCGGCCATTCTCGCAAATGGCGTGGAGTGGTATCAGGGCATCTCTTCAAGCAAAGATGCCGGAACCAAACTGATGGGCTTCTCCGGTCGTGTGAAGAACCCTGGCGTCTGGGAACTGCCGTTCGGTACAACCGCACGTGAGATTCTTGAAGATTATGCTGGGGGCATGCGTGATGGGCTGAAATTCAAAGCCTGGCAACCGGGTGGGGCGGGAACTGACTTCCTGACCGAAGCCCACCTTGATCTGCCAATGGAATTCGAAAGCATTGGTAAAGCAGGGAGCCGTTTGGGTACGGCGCTGGCGATGGCCGTCGACCACGAGATTGGCATGGTATCGCTGGTGCGTAACCTGGAAGAGTTCTTCGCCCGTGAGTCCTGCGGCTGGTGTACACCGTGCCGTGATGGTCTGCCGTGGAGCGTGAAGATCCTGCGTGCTATCGAACGTGGCGAAGGTCAGCCTGGCGATATCGAGACACTTGAGCAACTGTGTCGATTCTTAGGTCCAGGCAAAACCTTCTGTGCCCACGCACCCGGTGCAGTTGAGCCGCTGCAAAGCGCGATTAAATATTTCCGCGACGAATTCGAAGCAGGCATCAAGCAGCCGTTCAGCAATACCCATTCTATCAATGGTATTCAGCCGAACCTGCTGAAAGCGCGCTGGTAAAGACAGAATTTTGATTAACGCTCAGAGCTAATCTGAGCCAACTGGAAGCATGCTAATGGCTACGATTCATGTAGACGGCAAAGAATACGAAGTCAACGGGGCGGACAACCTGCTAGAAGCTTGTCTGTCTCTTGGCCTCGATATTCCGTATTTTTGCTGGCATCCGGCGCTGGGCAGCGTCGGTGCTTGCCGCCAGTGTGCGGTGAAGCAATATCAAAACGCGGAAGACACGCGTGGTCGCCTGGTCATGTCCTGTATGACACCAGCCACCGAAGGCACGTTTATCTCTATTGATGACGAAGAAGCAAAACAGTTCCGTGAAAGCGTTGTGGAATGGTTAATGACTAACCACCCACACGATTGTCCGGTCTGTGAAGAGGGCGGTAACTGCCATCTTCAGGATATGACCGTGATGACAGGTCACAGCTTCCGTCGCTATCGCTTTACCAAGCGTACTCACCGTAACCAGGATCTGGGGCCGTTCATCTCTCACGAAATGAACCGCTGCATCGCCTGCTACCGCTGCGTGCGTTACTACAAAGATTATGCAGACGGTCAGGATCTGGGCGTGTATGGCGCACATGACAACGTCTACTTCGGTCGTCCGGAAGACGGAGTGCTTGAAAGCGAATTCTCCGGTAACCTGGTAGAAATCTGCCCGACCGGCGTATTCACCGATAAAACGCACTCCGAGCGTTACAACCGTAAATGGGACATGCAGTTTGCACCAAGCATCTGCCAGCAGTGTTCCCTTGGCTGTAACACCAGTCCCGGTGAGCGTTACGGCGAACTGCGTCGTATTGAAAACCGGTATAACGGTACGGTTAACCACTACTTCCTGTGTGACCGCGGCCGTTTCGGCTATGGCTATGTGAACCTGAAAGACCGTCCGCGTCAGCCGGTTCAACGCCGTGGCGATGACCTGATCACCCTGAACGCTGAACAGGCGATGCAAGGCGCGGCAGACATTCTGCGCCAGTCTAAGAAGGTGATCGGTATTGGCTCCCCGCGCGCCAGCATCGAAAGCAACTTCGCGCTGCGTGAACTGGTTGGGGCAGAAAACTTCTATACCGGTATCGCTCAGGGCGAGCAGGAACGTCTGCAACTGGTACTGAAAGTGCTGCGTGAAGGCGGTATTCATACCCCAGCACTGCGCGAAATTGAATCTTATGATGCGGTCCTGGTGCTGGGTGAAGATCTGACTCAGACCGGCGCTCGCGCGGCTCTGGCAGTTCGTCAGGCAGTGAAAGGGAAAGCCCGTGAAATGGCAGCAGCACAGAAAGTAGCTGACTGGCAGATTGCGGCGATCCTCAATATCGGCCAGCGCGCGAAGCATCCCCTGTTTGTGACCAACGTCGACAACACCCGTCTGGACGATATCGCTGCGTGGACTTACTGCGCACCGGTTGAAGATCAGGCGCGCCTTGGTTTTGCGATAGCACATGCGCTGGATAACAGCGCGCCAGCCGTTGAAGGACTGGATCGTGACTTGCAAAATAAGATCGACGTGATCGTGCAGGCTCTGGCGGGTGCGAAGAAACCTCTGATCGTTTCCGGTACAAACGCAGGAAGCACTGAGATCGTTCAGGCGGCAGCAAACGTTGCTAAAGCCCTGAAAGGTCGCGGTGCGGATGTTGGCGTAACCATGATTGCCCGCGCGGTGAACAGCATCGGTCTGGGTATGATTGGCGGTGGTTCTCTGGAAGCTGCGTTAAGTGAACTGGAATCCGGTTCTGCTGACGCCGTTGTGGTGCTGGAAAACGACCTGCATCGTCATGCTTCTGCAGCACGCGTTGACGCCGCGCTCTCTAAAGCACCATTGGTGATGGTTATCGACCATCAGCGTACGGCCATCATGGATAAAGCGCATCTGGTGCTCTCTGCGGCAAGTTTTGCAGAAAGCGACGGTACGGTTATCAACAACGAAGGCCGCGCCCAGCGTTTCTTCCAGGTTTATGACCCAGCGTACTACGACAGCAACACCGTGATGCTTGAAAGCTGGCGCTGGCTTCACTCCCTGCACAGCACTGTGCAGAGCCGTGAGGTGGACTGGACACAACTCGACCACGTTATCGACGCGGTGGTAGAGAAACTGCCTCAACTGGCTGGCATTAAAGATGCTGCGCCTGACGCAACCTTCCGCATTCGCGGTCAGAAACTGGCGCGTGAACCGCATCGTTACAGTGGTCGTACCGCAATGCGTGCGAACATCAGCGTGCATGAACCTCGTCAGCCGCAGGATAAAGACACGATGTTCGCCTTCTCGATGGAAGGGAACAACCAGCCGTCAGCACCTCGCTCACAGGTTCCATTTGCATGGGCTCCGGGCTGGAACTCCCCGCAGGCATGGAACAAATTCCAGGCTGAGGTGGGTGGCTCCTTACGTCATGGCGATCCGGGTGTCCGCCTGATCGAAGCGACCGACGCCGGGTTGGAGTATTTCACTGCTGTTCCGGCGAGCTTCGAAGCGCAGGAAGGCAACTGGCGTATCGCGCCGTACTACCATCTGTTTGGTAGTGACGAGATGTCCCAGCGTTCTCCAGTCTTCCAGCAGCGTATGCCGAAGCCTTATATCAAGCTTAATGCGGCAGATGCCGCGAAGCTTGGCGTGAATGCGGGATCGAACATCTCCTTTAGTGTTGAAGGTCAGACAATCAGCTTGCCGCTGATCATTTCTGATGCTCTGAGTGCGGGTCAGGTGGGTCTGCCGATGGGTATGCCGGGCATCGCTCCGGTGCTGGCGGGCGCACGTCTGGATAATCTGCAGGAGGCACAAGCATGAGTTGGTTAACGCCGGATCTCATCGACATTCTGATTAGCATTCTCAAGGCGGTGGTCATTCTGCTGGTGGTTGTCACCTGTGGCGCGTTCATGAGCTTTGGCGAACGTCGTCTGCTCGGTCTGTTCCAGAACCGTTACGGACCTAACCGCGTGGGCTGGGGTGGTTCACTCCAGCTGGTTGCGGACATGATCAAGATGTTCTTTAAAGAGGACTGGATCCCACGTTTCTCGGATCGCGTCATCTTTACGCTTGCTCCAATGATCGCCTTCACCTCGCTGCTGCTGGCGTTTGCTATCGTTCCTGTCAGCCCGACCTGGGTTGTGGCTGACCTGAACATCGGCATTCTGTTCTTCCTGATGATGGCAGGCCTCGCGGTCTACGCGGTACTGTTTGCCGGTTGGTCCAGTAACAACAAATACTCCCTGCTGGGTGCGATGCGTGCTTCCGCGCAGACGCTCAGCTACGAAGTGTTCCTGGGTCTTTCCCTGATGGGCGTAGTGGCGCAGGCCGGTTCATTTAACATGACTGACATCGTCAACAACCAGGCCGACATCTGGAACGTTATCCCGCAGTTCTTTGGTTTTGTAACCTTTGCAATTGCGGGGGTGGCAGTGTGTCACCGTCACCCGTTTGACCAGCCAGAAGCCGAACAGGAACTGGCCGACGGTTACCACATTGAATACTCCGGGATGAAATTCGGTCTGTTCTTCGTGGGCGAGTACATTGGTATTGTCACCATTTCCGCGTTGATGGTAACGCTGTTCTTTGGTGGCTGGCATGGCCCGTTCTTACCGCCGTTCATCTGGTTCGCGCTGAAAACCGCGTTCTTCATGATGATGTTTATTTTGATTCGCGCGTCATTACCCCGTCCACGTTATGACCAGGTAATGTCCTTCGGCTGGAAAGTTTGCCTGCCGTTAACGCTCGTCAACTTGCTGGTAACGGCGGCTGTCATTCTCTGGCAGCAGCCATAAGGGGCTATAGACCATGACCTTAAAAGAACTATTGGTAGGCGCCGGGACCCAGATCCGCAGTATCTGGATGATCGGCCTACACGCGTTTGCCAAACGCGAAACCCAGATGTACCCGGAAGAACCGGTATATCTTCCGCCGCGCTACCGTGGCCGTATTGTGCTGACGCGCGATCCGGACGGTGCGGAGCGCTGCGTTGCCTGTAACCTGTGTGCGGTAGCGTGCCCGGTAGGCTGTATCTCTCTGCAAAAAGCAGAGACGGTAGATGGCCGCTGGTATCCGGAATTCTTCCGCATCAACTTCTCGCGCTGCATTTTCTGCGGCCTGTGTGAAGAAGCGTGCCCAACCACGGCGATTCAGCTGACTCCAGACTTCGAACTGGGTGAGTATAAGCGTCAGGATCTGGTGTACGAAAAAGAGGATCTGCTGATTTCCGGTCCGGGCAAATACCCGGAATATAACTTCTACCGGATGGCGGGTATGGCAATCGACGGCAAAGATAAAGGCGAAGCAGAGAACGAAGCTAAGCCTATCGACGTCAAGAGCCTGTTACCGTAAGGAGAGGGCAATGGAATTCGCTTTTTATATCTGTGGCCTTATCGCCATCCTGGCTACGTTGCGAGTGATTACGCACACCAATCCGGTGCACGCGTTGCTTTACTTAATCATTTCGCTGCTGGCCATTTCCGGGGTGTTCTTTGCGCTGGGCGCACACTTCGCGGGTGCACTGGAAATTATCGTCTACGCTGGCGCCATTATGGTTCTGTTCGTCTTCGTGGTCATGATGCTGAATCTGGGCGGCTCCGAAATTGAGCAGGAACGTCAGTGGCTGAAGCCGCAAGTCTGGATTGGACCGGCGATTCTGTCGGCAATCATGCTGGTCGTGATTGTTTACGCCATTTTGGGGGTAAACGACCAGGGTATCGATGGCACACCAATCAGCGCCAAAGAAGTGGGTATCTCACTGTTTGGTCCATACGTCCTGGCGGTTGAGCTGGCCTCGATGCTGCTGCTGGCAGGCTTGGTTGTTGCCTTCCACGTGGGCCGTGAAGAGCGTGTGGGCGAAGTGCTGAGCAACCGCACAGATGACCGCGCGAAAAGAAAAACGGAGGAGCGCGCATGATCCCCTTAACACATGGACTGATCCTCGCTGCGATTTTATTCGTTCTGGGTCTGACCGGTCTGGTTATCCGTCGCAACCTGCTGTTTATGCTGATTGGGCTGGAAATCATGATCAACGCCTCCGCGCTGGCCTTTGTGGTCGCGGGTAGCTACTGGGGCCAGACCGATGGTCAGGTGATGTATATCCTCGCCATCAGCCTTGCGGCTGCGGAAGCGAGTATTGGCCTGGCGCTGTTGCTACAGCTCCATCGTCGCCGCCAGAACCTGAACATCGATTCAGTAAGTGAGTTGCGTGGATGAACATGCTTGCCTTAACCATTATTTTTCCGCTGATTGGCTTCGTGCTGTTGGCATTTTCTCGTGGCCGTTGGTCTGAGAATCTGTCCGCAACTGTTGGTATTGGCTCTATCGGTTTGGCGGCGCTGGTGACAGCGTACGCGGGTATCGACTTCTTTAACAACGGCAGGCAGGCGTTCAGCGTGCCGCTGTGGACCTGGATGTCGGTCGGCGATTTCAACATCGGTTTCAACCTGGTGCTGGATGGTCTGTCTCTGACCATGCTCTCCGTGGTTACCGGTGTTGGCTTCCTGATCCACATGTTCGCGTCCTGGTATATGCGCGGTGAAGAGGGGTACTCCCGCTTCTTCGCTTATACCAACCTGTTTATCGCCAGCATGGTTGTTCTGGTGCTGGCTGATAACCTGCTGCTGATGTATCTCGGCTGGGAAGGCGTGGGTCTCTGCTCTTACCTGCTGATCGGTTTCTACTACACCGATCCGAAGAATGGCGCAGCGGCGATGAAAGCGTTCGTCGTGACCCGCGTGGGTGACGTCTTCCTCGCCTTCGCACTGTTCATTCTCTACAACGAACTGGGTACGCTGAACTTCCGCGAAATGGTGGAACTGGCTCCGGCGCACTTCGAAGCAGGCAATAATATGCTCATGTGGGCAACGCTGATGCTGCTGGGTGGTGCTGTCGGTAAATCCGCGCAGCTGCCATTGCAGACATGGCTTGCTGATGCAATGGCTGGTCCAACACCTGTCTCGGCGCTGATCCACGCAGCCACCATGGTTACTGCGGGTGTCTATCTGATTGCCCGTACCCATGGTCTGTTCCTGATGACCCCGGAAATTCTGCATCTGGTCGGCATCGTGGGTGCGGTCACGCTGGTGTTGGCGGGCTTCGCTGCGCTGGTTCAGACCGACATCAAACGTGTTCTCGCTTACTCCACCATGAGCCAGATTGGTTATATGTTCCTGGCGCTGGGTGTTCAGGCATGGGATGCGGCGATTTTCCACCTGATGACGCATGCGTTCTTTAAAGCGCTGCTGTTCCTGTCATCGGGTTCCGTGATTCTGGCCTGTCACCACGAGCAGAATATCTTCAAAATGGGCGGTCTGCGTAAGTCCATTCCGCTGGTTTATCTCTGCTTCCTGGTGGGGGGCGCAGCGCTGGCGGCACTGCCGCTGATCACGGCAGGCTTCTTCAGTAAGGACGAAATCCTTGCAGGGGCCATGGCGAATGGTCATATCAATCTGATGGTTGCAGGTCTGGTCGGTGCATTCATGACCTCTCTGTATACCTTCCGTATGATTTTCATTGTATTCCACGGTAAAGAACAAATTCACGCTCATGCAGGGAAGGGGATTACTCACCATCTGCCGCTGATTGTGCTGCTGGTACTGTCTACCTTCGTTGGCGCGATGATTGTGCCACCGTTGCAGGGCGTACTGCCGGCAACAACCGAGCTTGAGCACGGTCGCGTTCTGACGCTTGAAATCACCTCTGGTGTGGTCGCTATCGCGGGCATTCTGATTGCAGCATGGCTGTGGCTGGGCAAACGTACTCTGGTCACCGCGGTTGCCAACAGTGCGCCAGGCCGCTTGCTGGGCACATGGTGGTACAACGCGTGGGGCTTCGACTGGCTGTACGACAAAGTCTTCGTTAAACCGTTCCTGGGCATTGCGTGGCTGCTGAAACGCGATCCGATGAACGCGATGATGAACATCCCGGCCATCCTTTCTCGCTTTGCAGGTAAAGGCCTGTTGCTGAGTGAGAATGGGTATCTGCGCTGGTATGTGGCCTCCATGAGCATCGGTGCGGTTGTCGTGCTGGCGCTGCTGATGGTCTTGCGTTGATCGTAAAGTGAATTTTATTCGAATTCGTTGAAAATCAGGCCCCTGCTGGGGGCCTTAAAAAGGAATGTAAATCGCCATGTTACTACCCTGGCTAATATTAATTCCCTTCATCGGCGGCTTCCTGTGCTGGCAGACTGAACGCTTTGGCGTGAAGATGCCGCGCTGGATTGCGCTGATTACTATGGGATTGACGCTCGCGCTTGGCCTGCAACTGTGGATGCAGGGAGGTTATTCTCTGACCCAATCTGCGGGTATCCCTCAGTGGCAGTCTGAATTTATCCTGCCGTGGATCCCACGCTTTGGTATTACGATCCATCTGGCGATTGATGGTCTGTCGCTGCTGATGGTCGTGCTGACCGGTCTTCTCGGCGTTCTGGCGGTGTTGTGTTCCTGGCGAGAAATCGAAAAATACCAGGGCTTCTTCCACCTGAACCTGATGTGGATCCTGGGTGGCGTCATCGGCGTGTTCCTGGCCATCGACATGTTCCTGTTCTTCTTCTTCTGGGAGATGATGCTGGTTCCGATGTACTTCCTGATCGCGCTGTGGGGCCATAAAGCATCCGACGGTAAAACGCGTATCACGGCGGCGACCAAGTTCTTCATCTATACCCAGGCGAGTGGTCTGGTGATGTTGATTGCTATCCTGGCGCTGGTGTTCGTGCACTACAATGCGACCGGTGTCTGGACATTCAACTACGAACAACTGCTGAAAACGCCGATGTCTCACGGTGTTGAATATCTGCTGATGCTGGGCTTCTTCATTGCTTTTGCGGTGAAAATGCCCGTGGTTCCGCTGCATGGCTGGCTGCCGGATGCGCACTCCCAGGCGCCAACCGCAGGTTCTGTTGACCTCGCAGGGATTTTGCTGAAAACCGCTGCCTACGGTCTGCTGCGCTTCGCACTGCCGTTGTTCCCGAACGCCTCCGCTGAGTTTGCGCCGATTGCCATGTGGCTCGGTGTGATCGGTATCTTCTACGGTGCATGGATGGCCTTCACCCAGTACGACATCAAACGTTTGATTGCGTACACCTCCGTTTCCCATATGGGCTTCGTGCTGATTGCGATCTACACCGGCAGCCAACTGGCGTACCAGGGCGCGGTGATTCAGATGATTGCGCACGGTCTGTCCGCAGCAGGTCTCTTTATTCTGTGTGGTCAGCTGTACGAACGTCTGCACACCCGTGATATGCGTATGATGGGTGGACTGTGGGGCAAAATGAAATGGTTGCCTGCGCTGTCCATGTTCTTCGCAGTGGCGACTTTAGGTATGCCGGGAACCGGTAACTTCGTCGGCGAATTTATGATTCTGTTCGGCAGCTTCAAAGTGGTTCCGGTGATTACCGTGATTTCCACCTTTGGTCTGGTGTTCGCGTCAGTGTACTCGCTGGCGATGCTGCACCGTGCCTACTTCGGTAAAGCGAAGAGCGAAATTGCTGCACAAGAACTGCCGGGGATGTCGCTGCGTGAGCTGTTCATCATCTTGCTGCTGGTCGTACTGCTGGTGCTGTTGGGCTTCTTCCCGCAGCCGATTCTGGATACCTCGCACTCCGCGATGGGGAATATCCAGCAGTGGTTTGTTAATTCCGTTTCTACTACAAGGCCGTAATTCGCCATGACAATAACTCCACAACAACTGATCGCGCTGCTACCGCTGCTGATCGTCGGATTGACGGTGGTGGTTGTGATGCTCTCCATTGCGTGGCGACGCAATCACTTCCTGAATGCGACGCTGTCGGTTCTGGGTTTGAACGCCGCGCTAGTTTCCCTCTGGTTTGTTGGCCAGGCGGGCGCGATGGATGTCACGCCTCTGATGCGTGTTGACGGCTATGCCATGCTTTATACCGGTCTGGTTTTGCTGGCGAGCCTGTCAACCTGTACCTTTGCATATCCGTGGCTTGAAGGTTACAACGACAATAAAGAAGAGTTTTACCTGCTGGTTCTGATTGCTGCTCTGGGTGGCATTCTGTTGGCAAACGCGAACCACCTGGCGGCCCTGTTCCTCGGTATTGAGCTAATCTCTCTGCCGCTGTTCGGCCTGATTGGTTACGCCTTCCGTCAGAAGCGTTCTCTGGAAGCAAGCATCAAATACACCATCCTGTCAGCGGCGGCCTCATCGTTCCTGCTGTTTGGTATTGCGCTGATTTACGCTCAGTCCGGTAACCTCTCTTTCGTGGCGCTTGGCAAGAGCCTCGGCGACGGTATGCTGCATGAGCCGCTGCTGTTGGCTGGTCTGGGCATGATGATTGTTGGCCTCGGCTTTAAACTCTCTCTGGTTCCGTTCCACCTGTGGACGCCAGACGTATACCAGGGGGCTCCGGCTCCGGTCTCTACCTTCCTGGCGACAGCAAGCAAAATTGCTATCTTCGGTGTGGTAATGCGTCTGTTCCTGTACGCGCCAGTGGGCGATAGCGAAGCGGTTCGTGTTGTGCTTGGCATTATCGCGTTCGTTTCCATCATCTTCGGTAACCTGATGGCGCTGAGCCAGACCAACATCAAACGTCTGCTGGGCTACTCCTCTATCTCTCATCTGGGCTACCTGCTGGTGGCACTGATTGCGCTGCAAAGCGGTGAGATGTCAATGGAAGCGGTGGGCGTTTATCTGGCCGGTTATCTGTTCAGCAGCCTTGGTGCGTTCGGTGTGGTAAGTCTGATGTCCAGCCCTTACCGTGGTCCGGATGCGGACTCTCTGTTCTCCTACCGTGGCCTGTTCTGGCATCGTCCGATTCTGTCTGCGGTGATGACGGTGATGATGCTGTCTTTGGCCGGTATTCCGATGACGCTGGGCTTTATCGGTAAATTCTACGTGCTGGCCGTTGGTGTGAATGCGGGTCTGTGGTGGTTGACTGCGGGCGTGGTTATTGGCTCCGCGATTGGTTTGTACTACTACCTGCGTGTGGCGGTGAGTCTGTACCTGAGTGCACCTCAGCAACTCAACCGTGATGCACCAACCAACTGGCAATACAGTGCGGGTGGTATTGTGGTACTGATTTCCGCGCTGCTGGTGCTGATCTTCGGCATTTACCCACAGCCGCTTATCACCATCGTGCAGCATGCGATGCCGCTGATGTAAGCAAGCTAAAAACAAAAAACCCGCCTCGGCGGGTTTTTTTATGGTTTGCGTCCTCTCCCCTGAGAGGAGAGGGGGTGATGACACCCGCCTACGCCGAACCTAAGCCAACTGCTTCCTGCTAATCAACGGTCCCTCTATTTTCTTCACCGAACGCTCCAGCACTTCCTCAATGACGGATGACAGCTCGTTCAGCTCGAATTTCGCCACATACCCATCTGCTTTTACCTTACGAATGTGATCTTCGTTGGCATTGCCAGAAAGTGAGGAGTGGATCACCACAGGAATATCCTTGAGGAACGGATCGGTCTTGATTTTGCGCGTCAGCGTAAAACCATCCATCTCCGGCATTTCCAGGTCAGTTAACACCAGCGCAATCTTGTCAGTGATTGGTACACCTTCCGCCTGTGCCTGGGCAGCCAGAACACCAATTTTCTCCCATGCTTCTTTGCCTGTGATATGCAGTTGCGCGGGGATTTCCATTGCCTGTAACCCTTTTTCCAGCATCGAGCGGGCGACTTTAGAGTCTTCCGCAACAATGGCGACCGCACCGGACTTGATATTGAATTTGGTCGTTTTCAGGTTGGTGGCGTGCAGATCGTGGTTCGCCGGGGTGATGTCATACAGGATTTGTTCAACATCCAGCACCATCGCCAGATCGTTGGTATCGGTCTTTTCATCAAGGCAGGCAATGCTGGTGATGTAGCGGCCGCTGACGGCGGTTTCCGCTGCGTGAACCTGTTTCCAGTCCAGACGCATGATGTTTTCAACAGACTCTACGGCAAATGCCTGTACGCTACGGGCGTATTCAGTGATCAACAGAATGTTCAGCCTGGTCGTTGGTTTACAGCCCGCTACTGCCGCCAGGTCAATGACCGGGATCACCTGATCGCGAATATTCACCATTCCCATCAACGGCGACTTCATGCCAGCAGGTTTGGTGAACTCTGGCATAGGTACAATTTCGCGCAGCTTAAAAACGTTAATGCCGAACAGCTCGGATTTGTTTTCATTGAGTGACGTGCCGAGACGGAACAGTAACAGCTCAAAACGATTCGACAGGGTCAGATTCGCCCTGTCATCAATATCTTTCTGGAAATTATCCATTTTACCCTCAAGTGAAATGCTGGCCTTTTAATCGTTATCGGCATCCTGAGGGAAAAGTGAAGGGTTAAACGCTGACCTGAGTGAAATCTTCGGCGAGCTCTGATTGGGAAAACACCTCACGGCACTCGGCCAGCAGGCCTGCACAGCCCTGAGCATCGTAGCGTGAGCTGACATGCGTGATCATCAGTTTCCTGACGTTAGCTTCGCGGGCAAGGCTGGCTGCCTGGCGTGTAGAGCTGTGGCCACGACTATTCGCTTTTTCTTCCATCGCGGCTTCGAGCGTGGCTTCATGTACCATCAGATCCACGCCTTGTGCCAGCGTCAGGGCTGAAGGACAAGGTGCTGTGTCGCCAAAAATAGCCAGTTTTTTGCCTGGCTGAGGGGCAGACAGATAATCCAGACCGCTGATGCGACGGCCATCCTCCAGCGTTATGGTTTCACCTTGCTTCAGGCGCTGGAATAGCGGCCCTGGTTTCACGCCATCGGCAATCAATGCAGCAGCATCCAGTGTGCCTGGCTTATCCTGTTCTTCAATGCGATAACCATAGCACTCAACAGGATGGTTAAGCTGCTGTGCTGTGACGGTATAAAGCGCATCTTCACACACCAGCCCTTCGTTAATTTCAACCACTTCCAGGGGATAATCGGTCCAGGAACCGCTCAAACGCAGAGTGGTTTCGACAAACTCGCGTATACCCGCCGGGCCGTAGATTGTGACAGGGTTAGCAATGCCCGCCATCGAACGGCTGCACAGCAGGCCGGGCAAGCCAAACAGATGATCACCGTGCAAATGCGTAATAAAAATTTTATCCAGTTTGCCGGGATGATAGGCGGTACGGAGCAACTGGTGCTGCGTGCCTTCGCCACAATCAAACAACCACAGCCCACTACGGGTCGGGTGCTGCAAATCCAGCAGAATGGCGGTCACATTTCGTGATCGTGTTGGCACGCCGGCGGACGTACCCAGAAAAATCAGTTCCATAACGCAGTCTGGCTCTTTGCCGAATGAGAAAGTGTTTAGTATAACGTGATGAACCCTAATAAGGAGTCTGACATGATCCAGTGGCAAGATTTACACCATAGTGAGCTGAATATTCATTCGCTGTACGCCTTACTGAAATTACGCTGTGAAGTGTTTGTGGTTGAACAAACCTGCCCGTATCAGGACATCGATGGTGATGATCTGGTGAGGGAGAACAGGCATATCCTCGGCTGGAAGGATGATGAGCTGGTGGCGTATGCGAGGATTCTGAAAAGTGACGATGATTTTGAGCCGGTCGTGATTGGGCGTGTCATTGTCAGCGGCCAGGTCCGTGGTGAAAAACTCGGTTATCGGCTGATGGAGCAAACGCTGGCATCATGTGAAAAACAGTGGCCAGACAAGGCATTATACCTGGGGGCCCAGGCTCATCTTCAGTCCTTCTATGCCCACTTTGGGTTTGCTCCCGTAACCGATGTGTACGATGAAGATGGCATTCCACATATCGGGATGGCGCGTGAAGTGAAGCAGGCGTGATGGGGTGTCGTTGTCTATAGTTAGCGAACTGGTGTACTAACATGGAGAAAAATATGTCTTTTCAATCCTGGGATACCCGTATTGATGACGATCTGGCTCTGCTGAGCGAAACGCTGGAAGAGGTGTTACGTTCTTCAGGCGATCCCGCCGATCAAAAATACATTGAACTGAAAGCACGTGCAGAGAAGGCGTTGCATGAAGTCAAAAATCGCGTCAGTCAGGCTTCTGATACCACTTACTACCGTGCAAAAAGAGCGGTTTACCGTGCCGATGACTATGTGCACGAAAAACCCTGGCAAGGCATTGGCGCGGGTGCTGCCGTAGGGTTGGTGCTGGGGTTGCTGCTAGCCCGTCGTTAACACTGCTTTAAACGGTTAACCACTCCCTATACGTGGGTACTGCTATTTATCGTCAGTACCCCGTATAATGCGAGGTTTTAACAGGGAGAGGTTCGCGTGCATTCGATTTCCATTGCGCTGGAACGTCTGCGTAACCAGCTTGCGCAAGATATTCCGGCTACACCCGGTTTACGCCATTTCGACGTCTCTTTCCCGTTAAACGATGCTTTCGATCCGCTGGCCTGGCTGGGTGCTCAGGTTTGCTATCCTCAATTCTACTGGCAACAGCGTAGTGGCGATGAAGAGCTCGCGGCGCTGGGTGCTGTCATGCACTTTTCTTCTCTGGCGTCTGCCTGGCAGTTTTTGCACATCTCTGGTACGAGTGACGACACCCGTATTTGCGGACTGAATGCGTTTAATCCAGAGCAGGGCAGTTTATTTTTACCGCGTTTGCTATGGCTGCGCCATGCCGGGATCGCCACGCTACGTCTGCAGTTATGGAGTGAGCAGTCACTCCAGGATGATGCCCGGCGTGCACAGGACTTTTTGCAAACATTGTCTGACGCCAGGCCAATTGACGCGCTTGCAGCCCAGGTACTCAGCGAGACGCAACTGCCTGCAAGGCCAGAATGGTTGCGTCTTGTCCGCCACGCAACGGCGACCATCTCCCGTGGCGCATTTGAAAAAGTTGTTCTTGCCAGAGCGACTGATCTGCAATTTAATCAATCGGTTAATGCCGTTTCATTGATGGCGGCCAGCCGGGCACTGAATCTACATTGCTATCATTTCTGCATGGTATTTGATGCCAACAATGCCTTTCTCGGTTCCACGCCTGAGCGCCTGTGGCGTCGGCGCGGTACGCTTTTACGAACAGAGGCGTTGGCAGGTACGGTAGCCAGCCACACTGATGATAAACAGGCGCAGCAGTTAGGCTCATGGTTGATGAATGATGATAAGAATCAACGGGAGAATATGCTGGTGGTCGAGGATATCTGTCAGCGCCTGCAGCACCATACACAGACGCTGGAAGTGCTGCCCGCGCAAATTGTTCGTCTGCGCAAAGTGCAGCATTTGCGCCGTTGTATCTGGGCAGCACTAAAACAAGCGGATGATGCTCAATACCTGCATGTGTTGCAACCGACTGCTGCGGTTGCCGGTTTGCCGCGACAGGCCGCCCGCGATTTTATTCAAAACAATGAACCGTTCGACAGAGAGTGGTATGCCGGATCTGCCGGATATTTATCGCTGGAGCAGAGTGAGTTTTGCGTGGCGCTACGCTCGGCCCGTATCAACGACGCTTCATTACGGCTGTATGCAGGCGCCGGGATTGTCAGTGGCTCTGACCCTGAACAGGAGTGGCTGGAGATAGAAAATAAAGCCGCAGGGTTGCGCACTCTGCTCCTTAGGGATTAAGACTGAGTCGCACATTCCCGATTCATATCAAAATTCTATCTTTTCCTATTATTTATACTGTGTCACATTATTGATACCGGACAATATCATGTCAGTAAGTTCTTTTAACCGACGCTGGGCGGCGGTGATCCTTGAAGCCCTGACTCGCCATGGCGTCAGGCACGTGTGTATTGCACCGGGCTCCCGTTCAACTCCGCTTACGCTTGCGGCGGCTGAAAACCGGGCATTTATTCATCACACCCATTTTGATGAGCGTGGATTAGGCCATCTGGCCCTGGGGCTGGCGAAAGTCAGCCAAGCGCCCGTCGCAGTGATTGTTACGTCGGGTACGGCGGTGGCGAATCTCTATCCGGCACTGATTGAAGCCGGGTTGACCGGTGAAAAACTGGTTCTGTTGACCGCCGATCGCCCGCCAGAACTGATCGACTGTGGGGCAAATCAGGCTATTCGCCAGCCGGGAATATTTGCTTCTCATCCGTCGAAGACCCTCTCTTTACCTCGTCCGACGCAGGATATTCCGGCAAGCTGGCTGGTGTCGACTCTCGATCAGGCAATGGCCTCGCAACGCAGCGGGGCATTACATATTAATTGCCCGTTTGCCGAGCCGTTATACGGTGAACTGGACGATACCGGGCTTGAGTGGCAGCAGTCGCTTGGTGACTGGTGGCACAGTGAAACGCCGTGGCTACGCGCGCAAACCCATCTGGAAAGTGCAAAGCAGCGCGACTGGTTCTTCTGGCGACAAAAGCGCGGTGTCGTCGTTGCCGGGAGAATGAGTGCCTCAGAAGGTAAACGCGTGGCTGAATGGGCGCAAATGCTCGGCTGGCCGCTGATCGGTGATGTACTCTCGCAAACCGGACAACCGCTCCCCTGTGCCGACCTCTGGCTGGGGAATGCAAAAGCCGTGACTGAACTCGCGCAGGCGCAAATTGTGGTACAGATTGGCTCCAGTCTGACGGGGAAACGGGTTCTTCAGTGGCAGGCGACATGCACACCCGAAGAGTACTGGCTGGTGGACCCGCTGGAAGGCCGGCTTGACCCGGCTCATCATCGTGGGCGTCGTCTGGTCAGCGAGATTGAAACCTGGCTGGAATTGCATCCGGCAGAAAAACGCAAACCCTGGGCTACGGCGATCCCCGCGCTTTCAGGCCGGGCATGGGAACTCACTCAACAGCAGTGTGAAGGATTTGGTGAAGCGGAACTGGCGCACCGGATTTATCAGTATCTGCCTGAGCAGGGCCAGCTGTTTGTGGGTAACAGCCTGGTCGTACGTTTGATTGATGCGTTCTCGAAGCTGCCTGCGGGATACCCGGTTTACAGTAACCGGGGGGCAAGTGGCATTGATGGATTGATCTCAACGGCTGCGGGCGTACAACGTGCCAGTGCTAAATCCACGCTGGCGATCGTGGGGGATTTATCTGCCCTGTACGACCTCAACGCGCTGGCGTTATTGCGGCAGGTATCCGCGCCTTTTGTATTGATTGTGGTTAATAACAATGGTGGACAGATCTTCTCCTTACTGCCAACGCCACAAAGCGAACGTGAGCGTTTCTATCTGATGCCGCAAAACGTGCAGTTTGAGCATGCGGCGGCCATGTTCAGCCTTAAGTATCAGCGGCCTGAAAACTGGGATGAACTGGACGCGGCGCTGAACAAGGCCTGGCGACAGCCGGGCGCAACGCTTATCGAGCTGGTGGTGGACGACGCTGATGGCGCTCAGCGTTTGCAAAATCTGCTGGCACAGGTAAGCCAACTGTGATCCTTGCAGGTGTGAAACAGGCCGGAAAACCAGGCGTTCCCTGGCTTGTTTTTTTGCACGGTTTTTCCGGTGATTGTCGCGAATGGCTGACTGTCGGAGAGCCGCTCAGCGATAACCGCTGTTTATATCTTGATCTGCCGGGACACGGCGGTTCGGCGGGTATTTCCGTCAACGGGTTCGATGGGGTCAACGATTTGCTGACCAGAACCCTTCTTAGTTACAACATACTTAATTACTGGCTGGTGGGGTACTCTCTCGGCGGGCGCATTGCGATGTTTCATGCCTGCCAGCAACCAACAGGGCTGCGCGGACTGGTCGTTGAAGGCGGACATCCTGGTCTACAGAACCCTGATGAACGTGAGGCGAGATACCGGTCCGATATGGCCTGGGCGACACGTTTTCGCTCCGAGCCGCTGGATAAGGTTTTTACCGACTGGTATCACCAGCCCGTTTTTGCCTCCCTGACGGATGCCCAACGCACAGGTCTGGTCGCCCTGCGTAGCCAGAACCACGGCATGCATCTGGCGGATATGCTCCTGGCCACTTCGCTTGCTGTCCAGCCCGATCTTCGTATGCCGCTCAGCGCGCGCAATTTTCCTTTTTACTATTTATATGGTGAACGTGATGAAAAGTTCGCAGCCATTGCGGCGGAACTGAACACCGAATGCCATGTGATCCCTAATGCCGGACACAACGCCCACCGGGAAAACCCGGACGCGGTTGCCGCGAGTCTGGCTCAGATACTGCGTCTTCGAATAAAGGACTCTCAATGATCTATCCTGATGAACACATGCTCTATGCACCGGTTGAATGGCAAGACTGCTCCGAAGGTTACACCGACATTCGCTACCATAAATCCGCTGACGGCATTGCTAAAATCACCATCAACCGTCCGCAGGTGCGTAACGCTTTCCGTCCACTGACCGTGAAAGAGATGATCCAGGCGCTGGCAGATGCGCGCTATGACGACAATATCGGTGTGATCGTGCTGACTGGTGAAGGTGAAAAAGCGTTCTGCGCCGGTGGCGATCAGAAAGTCCGCGGCGACTACGGCGGATACCAGGATGATGCGGGTACACATCACCTGAACGTGCTCGATTTCCAGCGCCAGATCCGCACCTGTCCGAAACCGGTTGTCGCAATGGTCGCAGGTTTCTCCATCGGTGGCGGTCATGTGCTCCATATGATGTGTGACCTGACTATCGCAGCTGAGAACGCCATTTTTGGCCAGACGGGCCCGAAAGTCGGCTCCTTCGATGGCGGCTGGGGGGCATCCTACATGGCGCGTATTGTCGGCCAGAAAAAAGCGCGCGAAATCTGGTTCCTGTGCCGTCAGTACAATGCCAAAGAAGCGCTGGATATGGGCCTGGTCAACACCGTTGTGCCTATTGCCGACCTCGAAAAAGAGACCGTCCGCTGGTGTCGCGAAATGCTGCAAAACAGCCCGATGGCACTGCGCTGCCTGAAAGCTGCACTGAATGCCGACTGCGATGGTCAGGCGGGTCTGCAAGAGCTGGCCGGTAACGCCACAATGCTGTTCTACATGACCGAAGAAGGTCAGGAAGGGCGCAACGCGTTTAACGAAAAACGCCAGCCAGACTTCAGCAAATACAAACGGAACCCATAATGCGTGGCGCGCAGGTTTACCGCTGGCAGATACCGATGGACGCGGGCGTGGTGCTGCGTGAACGGCGGTTAAAAACCCGTGAGGGGCTTTTCGTTCATTTGCAGCAAGGCGAACGGAATGGATGGGGCGAGATTTCGCCACTTCCGGGGTTCAGCCAGGAGTCGATGGATGATGCTCAGACGGCATTGATGTCATGGGTGGATGCCTGGCGAGATGGGGCCAACCCTTCGTTGCCCGATATCCCGTCGGCAGCGTTCGGGATCAGCTGCGCTCTGGCAGAACTGAGCGGCAGTTTGCCTGCTGAGGCGAATTATCATGCTGCGCCATTGTGTACCGGTGATCCGGATGAACTCTTCGCACTGCTTTCCGCCATGCCAGGTGAGAAAGTGGCGAAGATCAAAGTCGGGTTGTATGAGGCCGTTCGTGACGGGATGGTGGTAAACCTGCTGCTGGAAGCGACTCCTGATCTTCACCTGCGTCTGGATGCCAACCGCGCATGGACCCCGCTGAAAGCACAGCAATTTGCGAAATACGTCAATCCGGCCTGGCGCAACCGCATTGCGTTTCTGGAAGAACCCTGTAAAACCCGTGATGATTCGCGTGCTTTCGCCCAGGAAACCGGAATTGCTATCGCCTGGGACGAGAGCCTGCGTGAAGCGGATTTCCGGTTTGATGCTGAGCCGGGCGTCAGTGCGGTGGTCATCAAACCAACGTTGACGGGGAGCCTGGAAAAGATCCGCGAACAGGTCCTCTCTGCGCGCGCTTGCGGTCTGACGGCCGTCATCAGTTCATCCATTGAATCCAGTCTTGGCCTGACGCAGCTGGCGCGCATTGCCGCCTGGTTAACGCCAAATACCACACCAGGGCTGGATACGCTGAATCTGATGCAGGCGCAGCTCATTCGTCAATGGCCGGGGAGTTCGCTTCCATGTCTGGGTATTGAGGCGCTGGAGCCATTGCGATGAGTTTTCCCGACTGGCCGTGGCGGCACTGGTGCGCGCATTTTGCCTCTCAGCCAGCGCTGCGCCTGGATGATGAGTCGCTTAACTGGCAGCAGTTGTGTGAGCGTGTAGATCGTCTTGCCACCGGTTTTCATTCGCAGGGTGTGAATGAGGGTGACGGTGTGATGCTGCTTGCCCACAACCATCCACAAACGCTACTGGCGTGGCTTGCTCTGCTGCAATGTGGCGCGCGCGTTTTACCGGTTAATCCGCAGTTGCCGCATCCACTCCTGGATGTGTTGTTGCCTCAGATGACATTGCGTTTTTCGCTGGTACTGAACGGGGCGTTTGCCGGCCTGCCTGCGCTGGTTATGCGTGAAGAACCGGGGCATTACAGCGTGGCATGGCAGCCGGAACGCCTGGCCTCGATGACGCTGACTTCCGGCTCTACCGGGTTGCCAAAAGCCGCTGTACACACGTGTGCAGCCCATCTTGCCAGTGCGAAAGGCGTTCTGGCGCTGATGTCCTATCGCGGTGAGGACGACTGGTTGTTGTCACTGCCGCTCTTTCACGTTTCAGGTCAGGGTATTTTATGGCGCTGGCTGCAGGCCGGTGCGCGTCTGACCGTGCGCGAAAAGCAGCCGCTGGAGCAGGCTTTGCAGGGTTGTACTCACGCGTCGCTGGTTCCAACGCAGCTTTGGCGGTTGCTCAATACGCCGCACCCCATCGTGCTAAAGGCCGTGCTGTTGGGTGGCGCAGCGATCCCGGTAGAACTGACGCTCAAGGCGCGAGAGCAGGGCATTCTCACCTGGTGTGGCTATGGTCTGACTGAGTTTGCCTCGACGGTGTGTGCAAAAGAGGCGGATGGCGAGCCAGATGTGGGCTGCGCGTTACCAGGCAGGGATGTGCGGGTCGTCGAAGGGGAAGTCTGGCTAAGGGCACAGAGCATGGCGGCAGGCTACTGGCGAAATGGCGTCCTGCTCCCACTGGTGAATGCGCAGGGCTGGTTTGCCACCCGCGATCGCGGTGAAATTCACGACGGACGGCTGACGATCCTCGGTCGTATGGATAATCTCTTTTTCAGCGGTGGAGAAGGGATCCAGCCAGAAACACTGGAGCGTGTTATTGCCACGCATCCGCAGATAAGCCAGGTGTTTATTGTCCCGCTGGACGATGCTGAGTTTGGGCAGCGTCCCGTTGCTGTGGTGGAGTGCGAACCCGGTGCGGACATTACGCAATTCCCGGTCTGGGTAAATGACAGACTGGCGCGTTTTCAGCAGCCTGTTCACTGGTTGATCCTTCCTGCTGAACTCAAAAACGGGGGAATTAAGATTTCGCGTCGTGCATTGCAGCAGTGGGTGAATGCATCGCTGAAGGGCTAGCAACATCTTCCGTGGTATCAAATCGTTACAAACTTATTGTCTGGCGCACGCAGAGCGCTTGATCCCGGAGAGCCTCGGGTTAAAATCTCGCGGTTTTGGAGCATCTCTAATTAAATTGTGTGGGATCACGACAATGAAAAAAGTGGCATTACTGGGTCTTGGTGGCCTGATGTTTGTTTCAGCGGCGGCTAACGCCATTTCTTTTAGCGGTCAGGCAGGCAAGGACTACACCAACCTCGGTTTTGGACTGGGGACGGAAACCTCCGGTCTGGCGATGACAGGTAACTGGACGCATAACGATGACGACGGTGATGCGGCTAGCCTCGGCCTGGGTCTGAATATTCCACTGGGGCCATTCCTGGCAACGGTTGGTGGCAAAGGCATTTATACCAATCCGAATAACGGTGATGAAGGCTACGCGGCGGCTGTTGGCGGCGGTCTGCAATGGAAAATCGGCGACAGCTTCGGCCTGTTCGGTGAGTACTACTACTCTCCTGATTCGCTCTCCAGCGGTATCGACAGCTATGAAGAAGCTAACGCAGGAGCACGCTGGACGATTATGCGTCCTATCACTGTTGAAGCGGGTTACCGTTATCTGAACCTCGCCGGTAAAGATGGTAATCGTGACAACGCACTGGCTGATGGTCCGTATGTTGGTGTAAGCGCAGGTTTCTGATCTCTTCGGCGCGGCGTTCTGTCGCGCCAGTTTCTCTCTTCTCCCCACATTCAATTGCGCTATAGTGTTTTGACCATATAAGCGGGAGAACACAATGATTAACGTGGAGATGTTATCCACCGGCGACGAAGTGCTGCATGGACAAATTACCGATACCAATGCCGCCTGGTTAGCCGATTTTTTCTTTGAACAGGGATTACCGTTAACGCGCCGCAATACCGTGGGTGACAACCTGGAGTCGCTGGTCAATATTTTGCGTGAGCGTAGTGAACATGCTGATGTCCTGATCGTAAATGGCGGACTTGGCCCCACCAGTGATGATTTAAGCGCATTGGCTGCGGCGACGGCGAAAGGTGAAGGGCTGGTTCTGCACGAAGCCTGGCTGGCCCAGATGGAACGGTTCTTTGCTGAGCGTGGCCGGGTGATGGCCCCGAGCAACCGCAAGCAGGCAGAAATTCCTGCCAGTGCTGAGTTCATCGATAATCCGGTTGGTACGGCCTGCGGATTCGCCGTCACGCTGAACCGCTGTGTGATGTTTTTCACCCCCGGCGTGCCGTCCGAATTTAAAGTCATGGTTGAGCAGCAGATCCTGCCGCGTCTGCGCGAGCGGTTTACTTTGCCTGAACCACCTCTTTGTTTACGACTCACCACATTTGGCCGTTCCGAAAGCGACCTGGCGCAAAGCCTTGACCCTCTGCCGCTGCCGCCTGGTGTGTCGATGGGGTATCGCTCTTCAATGCCCATCATCGAGCTGAAACTGACAGGCCCGGCAACCGAAAAAGACGCTATGCTGGCCCTGTGGCCAGAAGTACAACGCGTAGCGGGAGAAAGCCTGATCTTTGAAGGAACAGAAGGTTTGCCTGCGCAGATCTCGCGCCACTTGCAGGCGCGTCAGTTGAGTCTGACCTTAAGCGAGCAGTTTACGGGAGGGGTGCTGGCGTTGCAGCTTTCACGGGCTGTAGCCCCACTGCTGGCCAGTGAAGTTGTGCCGTTCCAGCAAGAGACGCTGATGCAAACTGCACGCTGGGCGGCCGAGCGAAGAGTCAACCATTTTGCTGGCCTGGCGCTGGCTGTGGGTGGGCTTGATGATGAACATCTTAACTTTGCGCTGGCGACGCCTGAAGGAACCTATGCCTTGCGGGTTAAAATGAGCATTACCCGCCACAGTTTGGCTGTACGTCAGGAAGTGTGTGCCATGATGGCGCTGAACATTCTGCGTCGCTGGCTGAACGGGAAAGAGGTCGCCAGCGAACACGGCTGGATCAATGTGGTCGAGTCGCTGTTCATCGAATGACACCTTTGCCGGGGTCGCATCACCCCGGCAATAGCTATTAGCCCAGCGCCTTAGCCAGCAGCGTGATTGGATGTTCGCAGCGCTTGCTGGTAGACATCTCAATTTGCCATTTGCAGGTTTCACAATCGGTGACCACCAGGTCAGCGCCACTCTCCTCAATTTGCCGGAACAACGGCGCACCGATGGCTTGCGATGTGGCGTAGTTTTCACTTTTGAAGCCGTAGGTTCCCGCAATGCCACAGCAGCGTGAATCCAGTATCGTCAGCTCCAGTCCAGGAATTAATCTCAGTAGTTCGAGGGTATACAGCGACCATCCCATTTTTTCCATGTGACAGGGTGTGTGATAAACCACTTTCAGCGGCAACTGGCCCAGCGGGAGCGTCTCTCCTGCATCCAGTCTGCGCCAGAGATAGCGTGTCGCCAGTTCGATATGTTCGCGCAGGCCGCTGTTATCCACGTCAAGCAGATGAGGATACTCATCGCGCAGTGTAAAAGTGCAGGTGGATGATGTGGCCAGTACCGGAAGGCCTTTCCCGTCGATCGCCTCACGAAGTGATGTGACATTATGTTGAGCCTGTTTACGTGCTTTTGCTGTAAAGCCGTTCGCAATCAGCGGTACGCCACAGCACTTCTCTTTATTGAGCAACTGTACGCCCGTACCCATGGCGTTCAGTACCTTAAGCAGATCTTTCCCTAACTGCGGGTGGTTGTAATTCACGTAGCAACCATGGAAAAACGCGATCTGATCGGCATATTGTGCCTGTTCTGCCGCCACTGATTTGTACCAGCGACGGAATGTACCGAGGGAATATTTCGGTAGACTACGATGGTGATCGATTTTGAGCGCCACATCGAGCAACTGGCGCACAGGTTTGAGCGACGTGGCGGCATTGACCAGCGGTGCAAAGGGCGTTGAGACGCTTCCCATCAGATCGGTATGGCTGAGAATGGCATCGCGCAGCGTGGGTTTTTGCGTGCTGTAACGTGCGCGTGCACGCTGGATGATGTCGCCAATTTTGACATCCGAAGGGCAGGCCACTTCACAACGTTTACAGTTGATGCAGTATTTTAGCGCTTCATCGTACAACGCTCCGTCTTTCAGGCGCAGACGCTCGCCGTCGGGGCCAGCCTGTTTTGGGCCAGGATAACGCGGATTCACGCTGCTCACCGGGCAAGCAGTGGTACAAATCGTGCATTTAATGCAGCTTTCGAAGCGGGTATCGTTCATTTTTCTGCCTCTGCGCGATGGCAAATCTGTTCTGCAACATACAGCGCCGACATGGCACAAACACCACCGCCGCAGCCCTGAGCGATGGGATCAAAGCCACCCAAAATCGATCCGATGGCGTAGAGATTGTCGACCGATACTCCAGATAACTGTGGGTGCAGGTTGTTATCGACGATCACACCAAACTGTTGCCAGGGTTGTGGGGTGAAAAAGTCACTCTGATACCAGTCTGCGCGCGATGCGCTTTGTCTCACATCCAGCCCGAGAATGGCCTCCCGGATGCCGTCGCGGCTGCTCAATAATCCGTTGCTAAAGAAACTGCCGCTCGCCAGCACCGCAAAGCGTGTTCGCAAGGGGATATCGTCATGATTTCGGGTCCAGACCTCGCTGACGCCTCCGCCAGTAAGGGTGATTTTTTTTACCTCGTCACCTGCCATCCAGATGCCACCCTGGGCGATAAACTGGCGCTGGAGCTGGTTATGCAGGCGGATACCGGGCACAGACGGCGGCAGTGTAGGCAGTAACCCCACGTTGCAGGGGAGACGGTCTGAAAGCCAGCGCCAGAGCCGGTTATCGGTTAAGCCAAAGCAGGCAGGCATAAACAGGCTGTCGCAGGTATTGCTGAGCGGTTTCAGTGCCTCAAAGAGCAGTGGCCATTTGTCTTCGTTATCCAGGAACCGGGCAATATTCACTGCCCGAAACTCACTGGCGTTATCACGCAGGACGTCAAGCTCAGGAAGTTCTATTTCTGCTGTATCTGCGTTGATCCCCTGATGGCGAAGAGAAGCCGTGGCCAGATGAGGCTGGAAATCCAGAAAACCACTGATGCCGACAACCAGTATGCGTTGAGCGGTGAGAGGGGCAACAGGGACTTCCTCAGGGCTTAGCCAGGCTGAACGCAGAGTCCCAAGTGGCGTAACGCGCTGATGATTATGGTGAGCATTACCTTGCAACCGCGCCCCGCAGGTTGCCAGTAGCGCTTCTGCCTCATGGACGAGACGGGCGATAGGTTGCGAGCCTATCAGGCTATAAGGATGTTCTGATGGCAGAATATCGGGCTGACTCAGGGTCGCCAGTGGGGCGTGTACCGGCGTGCCATCGGGTAAGGCTCCCAGCAAATCCAGCGATCCAGACGAAAAATGCAGTGCGCTCTGACCGCGGCTGATAATGGCGCAGCGCAGGCCGTGTTGTGTCAGTTTCAGCCCGCAGAGTACACCTGCCAGTCCACCGCCAATGATTACAGTATCAAATTTCATCGTGTTGCCCCTTTTCCAGACCACACAGCCCCTGATATACCCAGCGGGTAAACTCGCTTTCGCGCAGGGCATCTCCCCAGGCGACGGGCTGCACGCCTTTCCAGCGTTCATTCAAAAAGTCGCTGAGCTGATCCAGCGACTGGGTTGAGGTGGAGACATGAAAACGCTGCAATAACCCGGCAGCGCGACATGCGCACAGTTCACCCTGGCAGGTCCCCATGCCCACGCGTGTACGGCGGCGCAAATCAAGCAGGTTATTCACCGTCAGATTTTCTACGGCGTATTGCACCTCGCCTGCGGTAACCGCTTCACACTCGCATACCAGGCTGCGGCTGAGACGCCCTTCACCGAGCCACGACGGCGTTCTGTCGCCATGGCGGTAGATGGCTGAGCCGCGCAAAGGCGCCGGAAGCGAGATGATTTTATGCAGCGTTTTTTCTGTGGATTGCTGTGAGCCGGGAAGGGATTGCGTCGCCGTGATACACAGCTGAGTATTGCCAAGCTTACGGCACACGGCATCCGTAGCCCACTGTGCCATCAGCCGGTAGGTCATCAGTTTGCCGCCGGTAATAGTTATAAAGCCTTCCATCCCGTCGCGCTCTGCGTGGTCTAACAACACAATCCCCCGGCTGACGTTACGCCCGCTGGGATCGTTATCGCTGGCCACCAGTGGGCGTACACCGGCGTAGGCACGGAGAATGCGGGCTTGCGCCATTATTGGGGCCAATTTTTCCCCTTCTCGTAGCAAAATATCAACCTCTTCGGCGGTGACCCGGTTAACGTCGATCTCGCTGTAGTCAACGTGGGTTGAGGTGGTCCCAATCAAGGAAATCGTATCGCCAGGGACCAGGATATCGGCATCAGACGGCTTGCGGCAGCGGTTGATCACGTGGTTATTAATGCGGTGGTCGAGGATCAGCAGCGACCCTTTGGCCGGGAACATTCGGATCGACAAATCCGCATATTCCGCAATACGTTGCCCCCAAATTCCCGCCGCATTCACTACCACGCTGGCATACAGTTCGCTGTGTTCCTTGTATTGCGGATCAAAGACCCGAACGCCACACACAGTATCACCCTGGCGAATAAGCCCGGTCACCTCATGCCCTGTGAGAATACGTGCGCCATGTTCGCGGGCATCCAGCATATTGGCAGCAGTCAGGCGAAAAGGATCAACTGTGCCGTCGGGGACTTTGACTGCCCCTGTGAGTGCCGGGTTGACGGCGGGCTCAATGCGGCGGGCGAGAGCGGGATCGATAGCTTCGGCATCAATACCGGCAGCGAGACAGGCCGTAATAAACGTGTGCTGGAAGGCCAGGCTATCTTCCGGGAGTGTGATGAACAGACCGTTGGTTGGTTCGATGCAATGACGAGCAATGCGTTTGAGGATCTGGTTTTCAGCAATACACTCGCGGGCAGATTCGCTGTCCGTTACCGCGTATCGTGCGCCGCTGTGAAGCAGGCCATGATTGCGTCCGGTTGCGCCAGTCGCAATGTCGTGACGTTCCAGAAGCGTAACGCTTAAGCCTCGTAGCGCGCAATCTCGTGCAATGCCTGCACCGGTAGCGCCACCGCCAATGATAATCACATCGCTATAGCGGGGATCGTGAGTTGTCATTGTCTTCCCTCGTGTTCGTTTTTTTACCATTTAGCCACATGGATAGCACGGTTTGTTTGATTTCGAACATAATCGAGCGTTATACGAAAGTGAAACGTGATTTCGTGCGCCTTTTTGCGCACTTTGTCATATTTCTGTAACAATATGTGCGTTGATTCACAGTAACAATCACCGTGATTTTTTAACATCGCCGCCTCTCTGGAGTCGTGGGGCAGTTAAACCCCCGAAAATTCAATCTATGGCCACGGAGGCTGTCATGCTGAGTATCTTCAAACCTGCGCCGCATCGGGCGCGTCTGCCAGAGGCAGAGATTGATCCGCTATACCGTCGCCTGCGCTGGCAAATCTTCCTGGGCATTTTCTTCGGATATGCGGCTTACTATCTGGTACGCAAAAACTTTACCCTGGCTATGCCCTATCTGATTGAGCAGGGCTTTTCGCGCGGCGATCTGGGGTTTGCGCTGTCCGGGATCTCGATTGCTTATGGCTTTTCCAAATTCATTATGGGGTCGGTGTCAGACCGCTCGAACCCGCGTGTATTTTTACCGGCAGGGTTGATTCTTGCGGCTGCGGTCATGTTGTTTATGGGGTTTGTGCCGTGGGCAACCTCCAGCATTGCCATCATGTTTGTTCTGCTGTTCTTATGTGGCTGGTTCCAGGGGATGGGGTGGCCGCCGTGTGGGCGTACGATGGTGCACTGGTGGTCGCAGAAAGAGCGTGGTGGCATTGTCTCGGTGTGGAACTGCGCGCATAACGTGGGCGGCGGTATCCCGCCACTGCTTTTCCTGCTGGGAATGGCGTGGTTTAACGACTGGAAAGCCGCGCTTTACATGCCTGCCTTTGGCGCGGTTCTGGTGGCGATTATTGCTTTTGCACTGATGCGCGATACGCCACAGTCCTGCGGATTGCCCCCTATTGAAGAGTACAAGAATGATTACCCGGACGATTACAGCGAACAACATGAAGAAGAGTTGACGGCGAAGCAGATCTTCATGAAGTACGTTCTGCCCAATAAATTGCTGTGGTATATCGCGATAGCGAACGTCTTTGTCTACCTGCTGCGTTACGGCATCCTCGACTGGTCACCGACCTATCTCAAAGAGGTGAAGCATTTTGCGCTGGATAAATCCTCCTGGGCTTACTTCCTGTATGAATATGCAGGGATCCCTGGCACGCTGCTTTGCGGCTGGATGTCAGATAAGGTGTTTAAAGGCAATCGTGGTGCAACGGGTGTCTTCTTTATGACGCTGGTGACCATTGCGACGGTGGTTTACTGGCTCAACCCGCCGGGTAACCCTGGCGTTGATATGATTTGTATGATTGTGATCGGCTTCCTGATTTATGGTCCGGTCATGCTGATTGGTCTGCATGCGCTGGAGCTTGCACCGAAAAAAGCAGCAGGGACGGCGGCAGGCTTTACCGGCTTGTTCGGCTACCTCGGTGGTTCCGTCGCGGCGAGTGCCATCGTGGGTTATACCGTGGACTTCTTCGGCTGGGATGGTGGCTTTATGGTGATGATTGGCGGCAGCGTGCTGGCTGTTCTGCTGTTAATTATCGTGATGTTTGGTGAGAAACGTCACCACGCCGAAATGCTCGCGCGTCGTCAATAAGGAGTGTGTGATGAAATTAACTCAATTCGCCACGAGCCTGCTGCTGGTGGGGTTAATGACGGGTTCTGCACTGGCCGCCGAAAAGATTGTTATCGCCCATCGTGGCGCGAGCGGCTATCTGCCAGAGCATACGCTCCCGGCCAAAGCGATGGCTTATGCACAAGGGGCCGATTACCTGGAGCAGGATCTGGTGATGACGAAGGACGACCATCTGGTTGTCCTGCATGACCACTATCTTGACCGTGTTACGGACGTGGCAGAACGTTTCCCGGACCGCGCCCGTAAAGATGGCCGCTACTACGCCATTGATTTCACGCTCGATGAGATCCGTTCGCTGAAATTTACCGAAGGCTTCGGGATTGAGAACGGCAAGACGGTACAGGTCTATCCGGGACGTTTCCCGATGGGCAAATCTGATTTCCGTATTCATACCTTTGAAGAGGAGATTGAGTTTGTTCAGGGGCTGAACCACTCGACGGGCAAAAATATCGGTATTTACCCGGAAATTAAAGCGCCGTGGTTCCACCATCAGGAAGGGAAAGATATTGCGGTGAAAACGCTGGAAGTGCTGAAACAGTACGGCTACACCAGCAAGCAGGACAAGGTCTATCTGCAATGTTTTGATGCCGCTGAACTGAAGCGCATTAAAACCGAGCTGGAACCAAAGATGGGGATGAACCTCAACCTGGTGCAGCTGATTGCCTATACCGACTGGAATGAAACCCAGGAGAAACAGCCTGACGGGAAGTGGGCGAACTACAACTACGACTGGATGTTTACGCCGGGCGCGATGAAGCAGATTGCGCAGTACGCTGACGGTATTGGGCCGGATTACCATATGTTGGTGGCACAAGGCTCAACGGCGGGTCACGTGAAGCTGACGGATATGGTGAAAGAAGCACATGCCAGTAAGATGCAGGTGCATCCTTACACGGTGCGTGCAGACCAGCTACCGGAGTATGCGACGGACGTGAACCAACTGTACGACGTGTTGTATAACCAGGCGGGCGTGGACGGATTGTTTACGGATTTCCCGGATAAAGCGGTAGGTTTTTTGAAGGATAAACGCTGAAATTGCCGGGTGGCGGCTGCGCCTTACCCGGCCTACGAACTGCTAACCCTCTCCCACGGGGAGAGGGAACCAGGGCAATCACATCTCGATCTCAATATCGCCTTTTGCCCGGCAGCAGCAGGGCAAAATTTCCCCTTCGTTGATAAAGGCCAGCGGTTCGGTCAGCCAGTCGACCTGGCCTGCGACCAGGCGGCAGCGGCAGGAGCCGCAATACCCGGCACGACACTGGTACTCTACCTCAACCTGATGCGCTTCAAGCGCCACCAGCAGAGAAGGGTGCTCTTCCTGACACAGCACTTCTGTGCCAGAAAGGCGAAGGGTTACGCGCGTCATCAGAGCTGGAAGTTGCTCAGGTCGTCAGTATCAACTTCCGCGTCGATCTGACCCACAAGATAAGAACTCACTTCCACTTCCTGCGGCGCAACCTGCACGTTATCGGACACCAGCCAGGTGTTGATCCATGGAATCGGGTTGGAGCGCGTCTGGAACGGCAGATCAAGACCGACAGCCTGCATGCGGATGTTGGTAATGTACTCAACATACTGGCACAGAATGTCTTTATTCAGGCCAATCATGGAGCCGTCGCGGAACAGGTAATCTGCCCACTCTTTCTCCTGCTGAGCCGCCAGCACGAACAGGTCATAACAGTCCTGTTTGCACTCTTCTGCGATTTCCGCCATCTCTGGATCATCCGTTCCGCTGCGCAGCAGGTTCAGTATGTGCTGCGTGCCAGTCAGGTGCAGGGCTTCATCGCGGGCGATGAGGCGAATGATTTTGGCATTCCCTTCCATCAGCTTGCGTTCAGCAAAGGCGAAGGAGCAGGCGAAGCTCACGTAGAAGCGAATGGCTTCCAGCGCGTTCACGCTCATCAGGCACAGGTACAGCTGTTTTTTCAGCGCACGCAGATTCACGGTAACGGTTTTGCCGTTCACATTGTGTGTACCTTCGCCCAGCAGATGCCAGTAGCTGGTCATCTCGATGAGCTCATCGTAGTAGTGGGCAATCCCTTCGGCACGTTTTTGGATCTGCTCGTTGGTAACGATATCGTCAAACACCACAGCCGGATCGTTAACGATGTTGCGGATGATATGGGTGTAAGAGCGGGAATGGATCGTCTCGGAGAAGGCCCAGGTTTCAACCCAGGTTTCCAGCTCTGGGATGGAGATCAGCGGCAGCAACGCCACGTTCGGGCTACGACCCTGAATGGAATCCAGCAGCGTCTGATACTTCAGATTACTGATGAAAATATGTTTTTCATGATCCGGCAACGCCTGAAAATCAATACGATCGCGGGAAACATCCACTTCTTCCGGACGCCAGAAGAAGGAGAGTTGCTTTTCAATCAGCTTTTCGAAGATGTCATATTTTTGCTGATCGTAGCGTGCCACGTTGACTGGCTGGCCGAAGAACATCGGCTCTTTGAGCTGGTCGTTTTTCGTCTGTGAAAAGGTGGTGTATGCCATGAGTTGGGAGTCCTGTCTTACGAAATAAAGGCGGGGATATCCCCGCCCTTCATTAGATCTTACATGCGCCGCTTTCGCAGCCATCGTCCTGGATAGAAGGAGCAAGATCGTCTTGCGCATCTTCTGCACCATCACGGGTGTTGTGATAGTACAGGGTTTTAACGCCAAATTTATAGGCAGTGAGCAAGTCTTTCAGCAATTGCTGCATTGGCACTTTTCCGGACGGGAAACGTGTCGGGTCGTAGTTGGTGTTAGCAGAGATCGACTGATCGATAAACTTCTGCATGATACCCACCAGTTGCAGGTAGCCGTCGTTGTTTGGCATTTCCCACAGCAACTCGTAGTTGTTACCCAGCGTTTCGTAATCTGGAACAACCTGACGCAACACGCCGTCTTTTGACGCTTTAATGCTGACGTGGCCGCGCGGTGGCTCGATACCGTTGGTGGCGTTAGAGATCTGCGAAGAGGTCTCGGACGGCATCAGGGCAGAGAGCGTAGAGTTACGCAGGCCGTGAGTTTTAATGGACTCACGCAGACCTTCCCAGTCGAGGTGCAGCGGTTCGCTGACAATCGCGTCCAGGTCTTTTTTGTAGGTGTCGATCGGCAGAATGCCTTTCGCATAGGTGGTTTCGTTGAACCACGGACACGCGCCTTGCTCTTTTGCCAGCTCATTAGAGGCTTTCATCAGGTAGTACTGAATTGCTTCAAACGTCTGGTGCGTCAGGTTGTTCGCACTGCCATCAGAATAACGCTTGCCGTTTTTCGCCAGCCAGTAGGCAAAGTTGATCACGCCAATACCCAGGGTACGACGGCCCATTGCGCCACGTTTTGCGGCCGGGATTGGGTAATCCTGGTAGTCCAGCAGGGCATCCAGTGCACGTACTGCCAGCACAGCCAGCTCTTCAAGCTCGTCCAGGCTTTTGATCGCTCCCAGGTTGAACGCTGACAGCGTACACAGGGCGATTTCACCGCTTTCGTCGTTAACGTCGTTCAGCGGTTTGGTTGGCAGGGCGATTTCCAGGCACAGGTTAGACTGACGCACTGGCGCAACCACCGGGTCAAATGGGCTGTGGGTGTTGCAGTGGTCAACGTTCTGAATGTAGATACGGCCGGTAGAGGCACGTTCCTGCATCATCAGGGAGAACAGGTCTACCGCTTTCACGCGCTGCTTGCGGATGCTGTCGTCTTTCTCATATTTGGTGTACAGACGTTCGAATTCATCCTGGTCAGCGAAGAACGCATCGTAGAGGCCAGGGACGTCAGATGGGCTGAACAGGGTGATCTCTTCACCTTTCAGCAGACGGGTGTACATCAGCTTGTTGATCTGCACACCATAGTCCATGTGACGCACGCGGTTACCTTCAACGCCACGGTTGTTTTTCAGAACCAGCAGGCTTTCGACTTCCAGATGCCACATCGGGTAGAACAGAGTAGCAGCACCACCACGCACGCCGCCCTGAGAGCAGGATTTTACCGCAGTCTGGAAGTGCTTGTAGAACGGGATACAGCCGGTGTGGAAAGCTTCACCACCGCGAATTGGGCTACCCAGAGCACGAATACGGCCCGCGTTAATACCGATACCGGCACGCTGAGAGACATATTTCACAATGGCGCTGGAGGTGGCGTTGATGGAATCCAGGCTGTCACCACACTCGATCAATACGCAAGAGCTGAACTGACGGGTTGGTGTGCGCACGCCAGACATAATTGGCGTAGGCAGAGAAATCTTGAACGTAGAGACTGCGTCGTAGAAACGTTTTACGTATTCCAGACGTGTTTCACGCGGATAATTAGAGAACAGGCAGGCGGCAACCAGAATATACAGGAACTGTGCGCTCTCGTAGATTTCGCCGGTCACACGGTTCTGAACCAGGTATTTGCCTTCGAGTTGCTTCACGGCGGCGTAGGAGAAGTTCATATCGCGCCAGTGATCGATAAACCCGTTCATCTGCTCGAACTCTTCTTCCGTGTAGTCTTCCAGCAGATGCGTGTCGTATTTGCCCAACTCAACCATTTTCACCACGTGATCGTACAGTGCTGGCGGTTCGAACTGACCGTACGCTTTTTTACGCAGGTGGAAAATCGCCAGACGCGCAGCGAGATACTGATAATCTGGCGCTTCGCGAGAAATCAGGTCTGCGGCTGCTTTGATGATGGTTTCGTGGATGTCGGACGTTTTGATACCGTCGTAAAACTGGATATGGGAGCGCAGTTCAACCTGGGAAATAGATACGTTGTTCAGTCCTTCTGCTGCCCAGTCGAGAACTCGATGGATTTTGTCCAGATTGATACGCTCGGTTGTACCGTCGCGCTTTGTCACCAGCAGACTCTGATTCATGTGGGTTTTTACCTGTCCGTGAAATAAAAAAATATCCCCCCGTTTATCCACAGGTCCGTCTTGTGACTAACTCTGTGGATAAATACTACATGTAGGGGGTTTGCGATAAGAAAAACGCTATATGGTGAGTATTCTAGTATCGAATCTTTTCAGCACAAGGGTTGATTTTGAGGTTAAATTGAGGTTGCAGAAGCGTAATAAACGCTAAGTCCACGTACCGTAAGGCCTGGACGGATTGTCAATATTCGATAAAAAAAAATGAAAATTTGATCGAGTGCTGATTTCTTCAACGAGAGGTCAAAATTGCGCAACATGATGTCGCGCAATCTTTATAAGAATAGTTGATGACGTTAGTCGTTTTTTGCAGTTGTGTGCAACATATAATTAACATCCACGCCGGGTGCGAGCTTAAATTTATCGGTTAACGGATTGTAATGCAGACCTGTGATGTGCTGCTCTTTGAGCCACGTTTGGTCGACCCAGCTTAATAATTCAGCAGGTTTGATGAATTTTTTCACGTCATGCGTTCCTTTGGGGACCATGCGCAGGACGTATTCTGCACCGACTACGGCCATCAGCCAGGCTTTACCGTTACGATTAATGGTGGAGAAGAACACCTGTCCACCCGGTTTAACGAGCTTCGCGCAAGCACGCACGACAGACTGGGGATCGGGTACGTGTTCAAGCATTTCCATACAGGTG
Organism: Lelliottia sp. RWM.1; assembly: GCF_016859735.1. Taxonomy (NCBI): domain Bacteria; kingdom Pseudomonadati; phylum Pseudomonadota; class Gammaproteobacteria; order Enterobacterales; family Enterobacteriaceae; genus Lelliottia; species Lelliottia sp. RWM.1. The sequence goes on from NZ_WLVC01000026.1 coordinate 50,282, forward strand.
ACGACGTCATACTGGTGCGCGTGTTTTGCTGCATGCGCTTCGACAGTTTCTTGTACATAATCAACCTGAATACCGCTTTCCAGCGCGTGGAGTTTTGCCACCTGTAGCGGTTCAAATCCCATGTCCAGACCGGTAACGCTCGCCCCTTCACGTGCCATGCTTTCTGCAAGAATGCCACCACCGCAGCCTACGTCGAGGATCTTTTTACCGAAAAGACCGCCAGAGCGTTCCGCAATATAGCCAAGACGCAGTGGGTTAATGCGGTGCAGAGGTTTAAACTCACCGTCGAGATCCCACCAACGGGACGCTACCGCCTCAAATTTGGCGATCTCTTCATGATCAACGTTGTGAGTCACCGGGGATTTTTCGGCATTCATGGGTGCTTTTACTCCTTATTTAGCAAGACTTCGGAGTATATCAGGCTATCCCCATGAATAAAGCATACAGGTTTACCTGTCTGAGAGCGGTTGTGTTATAATTTGCGACCTTTGAATCCGGGATACAGTAGAGGGATAGCGGTTAGATGAGCGACCTTGCGAGAGAAATTACACCGGTTAACATCGAGGAAGAGCTGAAGAGCTCCTATCTGGACTATGCGATGTCGGTCATTGTTGGCCGTGCGCTGCCGGACGTCCGCGATGGCCTGAAGCCGGTACACCGTCGCGTACTATACGCCATGAACGTATTGGGCAATGACTGGAATAAAGCCTATAAAAAATCTGCCCGTGTCGTTGGTGACGTAATCGGTAAATATCACCCACACGGTGATATCGCCGTTTATGACACGATCGTGCGTATGGCGCAGCCTTTCTCGCTGCGTTACATGCTGGTAGATGGCCAGGGTAACTTTGGTTCTGTCGACGGCGACTCCGCTGCGGCGATGCGTTATACGGAAATCCGTATGTCGAAAATCGCCCACGAGCTGATGGCCGATCTGGAAAAAGAGACGGTTGATTTCGTTGATAACTACGACGGCACGGAAAAAATTCCTGACGTTATGCCAACGAAAATCCCTAACCTTCTGGTGAACGGTTCATCCGGTATCGCCGTAGGTATGGCAACCAACATTCCACCGCATAACATCACGGAAGTGATCAACGGTTGTCTGGCCTATATCGACGATGAAGACATCAGCATTGAAGGGCTGATGGAACACATTCCGGGTCCGGACTTCCCAACGGCAGCTATCATTAATGGTCGCCGTGGCATCGAAGAAGCTTACCGTACCGGTCGCGGCAAAATTTACATCCGCGCCCGCGCTGAAGTGGAAGCCGATGCAAAAACGGGCCGTGAAACCATCATTGTTCACGAAATCCCTTATCAGGTGAACAAAGCGCGTCTGATTGAAAAAATCGCCGAGCTGGTCAAAGAGAAACGTGTTGAAGGTATCAGCGCGCTGCGTGATGAGTCCGATAAAGACGGGATGCGTGTCGTCATCGAAATCAAACGCGACGCGGTGGGTGAGGTTGTACTGAACAACCTGTACTCCCAGACTCAACTTCAGGTCTCCTTCGGTATCAACATGGTTGCACTGCACCATGGTCAGCCGAAGATCATGAACCTGAAAGAGATCCTGAGTGCATTCGTGCGTCACCGCCGCGAAGTCGTGACTCGCCGTACTATTTTCGAGCTGCGCAAAGCGCGTGACCGTGCTCATATCCTTGAAGCACTGGCTGTCGCACTGGCAAACATCGACCCAATCATCGAGCTGATCCGTCGTGCACCGACGCCAGCAGAAGCGAAAGCTGGACTCGTTGCGCGTCCTTGGGAACTGGGTAACGTTGCGGCGATGCTGGAACGTGCGGGCGACGATGCGGCGCGTCCGGAATGGCTGGAGCCAGAGTTTGGCGTGCGTGATGGTCAGTACTACCTGACTGAACAGCAGGCCCAGGCCATTCTGGATCTGCGTCTGCAGAAACTGACCGGCCTTGAGCATGAAAAACTGCTCGACGAGTACAAAGAGCTGCTGGAACAGATTGCTGAACTGCTGCATATCCTCGGCAGTGCCGATCGTCTGATGGAAGTGATCCGTGAAGAGCTGGAGCTGGTCCGCGATCAGTTTGGTGATGAACGTCGCACTGAAATCACTGCGAATAGCTCTGATATCAACATTGAAGATCTGATCAACCGCGAAGACGTGGTGGTTACCCTGTCTCATCAGGGCTATGTGAAGTATCAGCCACTGACCGACTACGAAGCTCAACGTCGTGGTGGTAAAGGCAAATCAGCAGCACGTATTAAAGAAGAAGACTTTATTGACCGCCTGTTGGTGGCAAACACCCATGACACGATCCTCTGCTTCTCCAGCCGTGGTCGTCTGTACTGGATGAAGGTTTATCAGCTTCCTGAAGCAAGTCGTGGCGCACGTGGCCGTCCAATCGTCAACCTGTTGCCGCTTGAACCAAACGAACGTATCACCGCGATCCTGCCGGTACGTGAGTACGAAGAAGGCGTGAACGTCTTTATGGCGACAGCCAGCGGTACAGTGAAGAAAACTGCACTGACCGAATTCAGCCGTCCACGTTCAGCCGGTATTATTGCCGTCAACCTGAACGACGGTGATGAGCTGATTGGCGTGGATCTGACATCCGGTACGGATGAAGTCATGTTGTTCTCTGCGGCCGGTAAAGTGGTGCGCTTCAAAGAGAACGCTGTTCGTGCGATGGGCCGTACTGCAACAGGTGTACGTGGCATCAAACTGGCGGGTGAAGACAAGGTCGTTTCCCTGATTATTCCGCGTGGCGAAGGTGCAATCCTGACCGTGACGCAGAATGGTTATGGTAAACGTACTGCTGAAGGCGAATACCCAACCAAGTCTCGTGGCACGCAGGGCGTTATCTCTATCAAAGTGACCGAGCGCAACGGTTCCGTTGTTGGCGCGGTACAGGTAGATGATTGTGACCAGATCATGATGATTACCGATGCCGGTACGCTGGTGCGTACTCGTGTCTCTGAAATCAGCGTGGTAGGGCGTAACACCCAGGGCGTGATCCTCATCCGCACAGCGGAAGATGAAAACGTGGTGGGTCTGCAGCGTGTTGCGGAACCTGTGGATGACGAAGAGCTCGATTCCATCGATGGTAGCGTAGCGGAAGGCGATGATGAGATCGTGCCGGAAGCCGATACTGACGATGATGCGGCAGATGATGCCGACGAGTAATGTCTCCTGACATAAAAAGGGCCGGTTTCCGGCCCTTTTCTTTTAGCGCATTCTCTCTACCACCATGGCGATCCCCTGGCCGCCGCCAATGCATAACGTTGCCAGCCCCAGGGTTTTGTCCTGTGCCTGTAATGCATGCAGAAGCGTTACCAGGATACGGGCTCCACTGGCACCTACGGGATGCCCGAGCGCAATAGCCCCGCCGTTGACGTTCACCTTATGCGGCTCAAAACCGAGCTTTTTGCCTACAGCCAGAAACTGTGCGGCAAAAGCCTCGTTGGCTTCGATCAGATCGATATCAGACAGTTGCAACCCGCTCATCTGCAGGGCTTTTTGCGTCGCAGGGACTGGTCCTATGCCCATCAGTGAGGGGGCTACACCACTGCTGGCATAAGCTTTGATCCGCGCGAGAGGCTGTAAACCGGCAGCCAGCGCTGCAGACTCCAGCATAACCACAAGGGCCGCAGCCCCATCGTTAATGCCGGAGGCATTTCCGGCGGTGACCGTGCCGGCTTTGTCAAAAGCCGGACGCAGTGTTGCCAGAGCCTGTGCAGTTGAATCCACTTTAGGAAACTCATCACGGTCAAAGAGGACAGTCTTTTTGCGAGTGGTAACGTTAACCGGGGTAATTTCCGCCTGGAAGGCCCCTGAGGCGATGGCTGCTGCTGCTTTGTGTTGAGACTGCAGGGCCAGTTCGTCCTGCATCTCCCGGCTTATACCATATTCGCGGGCGACGTTTTCGGCCGTGATCCCCATATGATAGCCGTGGGTGGCGCAGATCAGGCCATCGCGCAGGATAACATCGGAGAGTTTCGAATCTCCAAGACGATACCCCCAGCGGGCTTTGGCGTCTAGTAAATACGGTGCCTGGCTCATGTTTTCCATGCCCCCAGCCACGATGGCTTGTGCCACGCCTGCCTGGATGGCCTGCGCAGCCAGGGCCACGCTTTTAAGACCGGAGCCGCAAACCTTGTTGACGGTAAAGGCGCTGACCGTCTCGGCAATGCCGCTTTTTAACAGAGCCTGGCGAGCCGGATTTTGCCCGAGCCCAGCCTGCAATACGTTACCCATAATGACTTCATCCACCAGGTTCGGATCGAGGCACGCCCGTTCCAGGGCGGCGCTGATGACTGTCGCGCCGAGATCGACGGCACTAACAGACGCCAGGGAGCCATTAAAGTTGCCGATGGCGGTGCGGGTCGCGCTGACAATGACACAGTTTTTCATTTTTTCTGTTCCTTAAAATAAGTGATTGCTGTCAGAACAAGGTCAATCCAATGACAAAAATGACGCCGGAGAAGAGCAAAGCGGTGATGCAGTAACCCATGATGTCACGTACCCCAAGCCCGGCAATGGCCAGCGCAGGCAGCGCCCAGAACGGTTGTGCCATGTTCATCCACTGTTCGCCATAGGCGATAGCCATCACGGATTTACCAATGTCGGCACCGAGCGCCTGCGCGGCAGGCAGAACGAACGGCCCCTGAATCACCCAATGACCACCGCCTGACGGCACGGCAAAGTTGATCAGCGCGGAACTAAAAAAGGTCATCAACGGGAAGGTGTCTTTGTTGGCAACATTAATGAAGAATTCAGTGATGAGTCCGCCAAGGCCGGAATGCTCCATCATCAACTGGATCCCTGCGTAGAAAGGGAATTGCACCAGGATCCCAGAGGTACTTCGAGCTGCGGCGCTGATGGCGCGCATGTAAGCCATGGGTGTTTTGTGTAGCAGAAGACCGGCAATCATAAACATCAGGTTGACGGTATTGATGGTGATATTGAAGCCTTTCTCCGTGAAGTAGATGCCCAGGTAAGCAATGCCCAGAGCGCCAATGATGAGCGTCAGGATCCTGCTCTCTTCAAGGCGTTCAGACGGTGGTGCGTCAGCAGGAAGTTGCTTCTGAAAATCGGCCTCTTCAAGTAACAATTTCGGGTCAATGCAGACCACATCGGCGGGTTTTGGCGTCATCAGGCGTGTGATAAACGGCATAACCGCAATCAGTGCCAGAGTGATAAAGATATTGAAGCCGGTAAACAGGGTATCGCCGACAGGAATTAGTCCTGCGATATGTTCCACCGGGTTGCCTGGTGTCGCCGCCAACAACGGCATCGAACCAGAGAAGCCGCCGCCCCAGGTGAGGAAACCGATATAGGCACAGGCAATCAGCAGTGGATAGTCAGAACCAGGGATCCGTCGTGCCACTTCGCGGGCAAACATGGCCCCAACTACCAGACCAAAACCCCAGTTGATGACACAGGCTACCGAACCAAAGAAGGTCACCAGCATTACGCCCTGTGCCGGTGTTTTGGCGACAGAGGCGGCGGTACGCAGTAGACTTTTCACCGGACCGGAACTGGCCAACGCATGCCCCGTCACGATGATTAGTGCCATTTGCATCCCGAATGCCAGCAGATTCCAGAAACCATCGCCCCAGAATCTCACCATGCGGACTGGCGTTTGCGGGGTTAGCCAGAGAGCAACGCCAAAAGTTATCAGCGTCAATAGCATGGCGAAGATCAGCGGATCAGGTAGCCAGCGGCTTACGAAGCGCGTCATAAAGCGCGAGATACGGCCAATCATAGGTCACCCCGCTGGATGATTAGATTAGCCGCGATGTCAAATTGGGCTTCGGTTTTTTCGCGTAGGCTGGCAATGTCGCAGTTTTCCACGATTTCCGTCAGCCACATTTTTCCGTCGATAAAGCGGAATACGGCCAGTTCAGTGACCAGCAGGTGGACTGCGTGCTGCGCTGTGAGCGGCATGGTGCAGTGACGAAGGATTTTTGCCGAACCGTCTTTGGCGCAATGCTCCATGGCAATAATCACTTTACGGGCACCGGTCACCAGATCCATCGCGCCTCCCATGCCAGGAACCATTTTCCCTGGAACAACCCAGTTGGCGAGGTTAGCTTGCTCATCCACCTGCAAGCCACCGAGCACACAGGCATCAATGTGGCCACCACGGATCAGCGCGAAGGACATGGCGCTGTCGAATATAGCTGCACCGGGTAAAATACCGCACGGTTGTCCACCGGCATTCACCAGATCGGGATGCGTGGTTGTGACCGGCCCTAGCCCCAAAAAACCGTTCTCGGACTGCAGCATAATGTGAATATCTTCCGGTAAGTAATTGGCGACCATCGTCGGCAGCCCAATCCCCAGATTGACCACATCGCCATCACGAAGCTCGAGGGCTACGCGGCGCGCAATACGTTGTTTAGCATCCATGATTAGCTCTCCTGTGGAATGACGATATGGTCGATAACGGCGCCTGGGGTGATAATGTGGTCAGGCTGAAGTGCGCCTGTTTCCACCAGCTCATCAGGTTCAGCTAAAGTGATGTCAGCAGCGAGGGCGATTAGCGGGTTAAAATTGCGGGCGCTGAGTTGATAGGTAAGGTTGCCTGAACGGTCACTGCGGTGCGCACGGATCAGTGCCAGATCTGCACGTAACGGGTGCTCGAGCAGCCAGGTTTTCCCCTCAAGTTGCAGGGTTTGCTTGCCATCGGCCACCACGGTGCCAACGCCTGTCGGGGTCAGAAAACCACCAAGGCCTGAACCACCGCAGCGAATTTGCTCAATGAGCGTGCCCTGCGGAACCAGATGGACCTCCATCTCACCCGCAATCATGCGACGGCCTGTTTCAGGGTTGGTGCCAATGTGCGAGGCGATGACTTTGCTTACCCGGCCATTGACGATTAGTGGGCCGATACCGGTATCGATAAAGGCGGTATCATTGGCAATCAACGTCAGATCGCGAACGCCAGATTGTAGCAAGGCATCAACGAGGCGTGGCGGGGTTCCTACGCCCATAAAGCCTCCGACCATAATAGTCATGCCATCACGAAAGAAAGTGGTGGCATCTTGTAAGTTAATCAGTTTGGTTTTCATTATGTTTCCCTTTTGCATACTCCATGTTGGGTACGTTTGGGGAATAGCAAGCGATATGCCAGGATTGATTAAGATAGTGTTTTTATATTAACTAATTGAAATAAATGATTTATTTTTATTATGTTGTGACGGGTTTCTTGGGGGAGACTATGCAGAATTTTGCGCACTGTGAAAAATTCTGCATAGCAATTTTGGCTATCAGCCATCTGCGGGGTCGATCCCGTATTCCTGTAGCTTATACATTAGGGCGCGTCTACTGATCCCCAGCATCAATGCGCTGTGGGTGCGGTTGCCTTGTTGCTGTTCGAGTACTTGAACAATGATCCGTTTCTCCTCACGCTTGATCTCTTCTTTCAAATTTCGTTCCCCAGACTGCACCTGTCTGAATGCGGTTTTGGTGCTGACTGGATGGTGGAATGGGGCAGGGAGATCCTCGGCAAAAATAACTGCACCGGTACTCATTACGACAGCCCGTTCGACCACGTTAGACAGTTCGCGGATATTACCCGGCCACGACCATCGGGTGAGCAATGCCAGGGCTGTAGAGTCAAACTCGATAATATCGCGTTGATTTTCTGAACTGAATTTCTGCAGGAAATGGTTAGCGAGCAGGCCGATATCCTCCTGACGCTCGCGTAATGGAGGCAACATCAGATGAATCACATTCAGCCGGTAAAACAGATCTTCGCGAAATGTTCCGGCCTTCACCATCGCCTGAAGATCGCGGTTTGTGGCAGCGACAATGCGAATATTAACGCGAATGGTCTGATGCCCACCGATGCGTTCGAACTCTCTCTCCTGCAGGATACGCAGTAACTTTGCCTGCAGGGAAAAGGGCATTTCGGCAACTTCATCCAGTAACAGAGTTCCCTGATGGGCACGTTCAAACAAGCCCTGGCGCAGCGTCTGCGCACCAGTAAATGCCCCTTTTTCATGACCGAAGAGTTCACTTTCCAGTAAGGATTCTGGCAGAGCGGCGCAGTTAATGTTGATAAACGGGCCGCTGGCCCGTCGGCTGTTGTAGTGAATGGCACGGGCGATCAACTCCTTTCCTGTACCACTTTCACCGCTGATCAGTACATTAGCCTGTGAAAGGGCGATTTTTGCCGTATCTTTGCAGATATCCAGCATCGCCGGGCTGTTGGTCAGAATATGCCCCCATTGCCAACTGGTGTTCAGAGCTTGATGCAGATTGCGGATCTCCTGCTTCATCGCTTGCAATTGTAACGCGCGCTGGATCACCAGATTAAGCTCATCGAGATCAAAAGGTTTAATTACATAATCAAACGCACCACATCGTAAGGCTTCAACTGCGGTTTCTACTTCGGCATAGGCCGTCATCAGGATCACCGGAACCCGGGGCTGTTGCGTTCGCATCACTTTTAAGGCATCGATACCGTTTAATTCCGGCATACGAATATCCATCACGACGACATCTGGCCGGGTGTCGGAAAACAGGTTCAGTGCGGCCTGGCCGTTGCTGGCGCAGTGGGTTTCGTGCCCCAGCAGGGAAAATGCAGTAGCCAGCATACGGCGAACATTATCTTCATCGTCCACGATAAGAATACGGTAGGGGGTTTTCATTCTGGCAGTTTTCCCTGGGGGTTGTTCGGTAAAATCAGAGTGAAAGTCGTGCCGCAGCCCGGCTGGCTTGTCACCTGAATATCTCCCTGATGCGCGTTAATAATACGCTGGCTCAGCGCAAGCCCCAGACCTGTACCCGAGGCTTTCGTGGTGAAAAAGGGGTCAAAGATCTTTTTTTGTAAAGCGATATCAATGCCGCAGCCATTGTCTTGAATAGTAACAGCCTGCTGGAACGGGGAGTACGTCCAGGTCCGGATCCGTATTTCCCCTCTTGCGCCTATCGCCTGGACAGCATTAATTAAAATATTGAGTATCACCTGCTTGAGGAGTTCACGATCGGCAATGATCTCTGGCAGAGTACACCTGGATTCAATGCTAAAGGCTATCCGTGCCTGAATACCGGCGGTTTGCACGAGGATCAGCGTTTCTTTAATCAGCGTATCAAGCTGTACCCGCTGCCACTGGCTTTGCCGCGGACGTGAAAAATCCAGCAGTTGTTGAATGACTTTGTTGATGGAGTCAATTTCATTGAGCACCACCGACAAATATTCCTGATGTTCCGTCCGCGTTGTTTGCTGGCGGATAATCTGCACATACCCGCGGATGGCGGTCAGTGGATTACGCACCTCATGTGCCACGCCAGCCATCAGCTCGCCCAGCGTGGCCAGCCGTTCTGTTTGCGCCAACCGTCGCTGTGCCTCTTTTCGGGCAGTAAGATCTGAGAAGATCACAAGGGCGCCGATCATTTCGCCGTGGGTGTTATGGATTCGACTGGTGGTGGCGCTGATCTCAATCATACGTTCCCGTCCTGGAAAACTGATCTCCTGGGCCAGATGCTCAGTACCGTGTTCCAGGGTATCAAGTACCGGGCTGCTGAAACGGGTGTTGGCGAACAGTGTGGCATAGGATTGTCCAACCAGTTCATGCCGCTTATATCCCGTTATCTGTTCCGCCGCTGGGTTCATGGTGGTGACGTCGCCCTGCCTGTCTATCGCAATAACGCCGTCTGCTGCGTTTTCAATGATCAGGTCGTTCAGGGTTTTGGTTTCCCGTAGCGTTTGTGCTAGCGCATTGACGCTGCGGCTGATTTGCCCAAGTTCGCCGGGCAGGTCAGGCAGCATGGCGTGGGTTTTATGTGCCAGGGTTGATAGGCCGTTAGTGATAATATCGATGTTGACACCAAGGCGGCGGGAAAAGAGGATAATCAGCAGCAGACTGCTGAGCAACCCAGCCGCCAGTACTGTCATTATGCGAACATCCATCTTCCAGGCCTGTTGGCGAATATCGTCGGTCAACTCGTTAGCCCAGATATAACCGACCACTTCCCCATGGCGTTCAACAGGAATCATCGAGTTAAGAATATCACCGCGTACCTGGCGACCCGAAAAGACGAGAGGCGTATTGTTGCGCATCACATCGCGTCCGGGGTGATCGGGGGCAATAGTGACCCCAACATTACTTTGGTAAAGCGCGGAGGGGGCGTAGGTGACAATAGCATCCAGCGCTTTATGGTAATAACCTGCGCCAGCGCCGGGAAAGGCCTGGGTAATACGTTCAGTAATGGGGCTTAACTCGGCATTCAGCGCACGAATGCGTGCGTCACGTGGCAACTGGCTACCGTGGCTAAAGGCATCGCCCAGTGCGTCGTTAAGCAGGTTTACCACCGCCGACAGTTTTTTCTCTTTTTCGGATAAGACTGCTGAACGTCCTTCGGTTTCTACGATATAACCAATAGAGATTGTCGGCACGCTCACCAGCATGATGGCCATCAGGATCATTTGATTGCGTAAGCGCCGGGGATAAAAGCCGGTAAGAAAACCCATACTAACGTCCATGTTATGTTTGCAGACCAGCGCCGATTATCAACACTAAGGGCAAGCATGTCTTCGTGGTGTATCATATTCCTGCAAAGAGAGAGCATTGCGACGGCGGCCATTTACCGCTACCTTAACCACATTCTTTTTTACCCCAATGGCGGAGCCTCGCCCCCTTGAAATACCTCGTCTCCTTTCGTACCACGCTCAAAGTTTCTCGCTATCTGTTTCGGGCGCTGGCGCTATTGCTTTGGCTTCTGGTGGTGCTGTTTTCGGTGTTTTACATCGTTAACGCGTTGCATCAAAAAGAATCGGAGATTCGTCAGGAGTTTAACTTAAGCTCCGATCAGGCTCAGCGTTATATTCAGCGCACGTCCGATGTCATGAAGGAGTTGAAGTACATTGCTGAAAATCGACTGACGGCAGAAAACGGAGTGCTGGCGCTGCGAGGGCGCAATGAAAAAACAGAGGTTCCTGATTTTCAGCCATTGTTCCCGGATTCTGATTGTTCGGCAATGGGGAGTACCTGGCGAGGATCTCTGGAGTCTCTGGCATGGTTTATGCGCTACTGGCGCGATAATTTCTCCGCAGCCTACGATCTCAACCGGGTTTTCCTGATTGGGAGCGATAACCTGTGTATGGCTGATTTTGGCCTGCGCGATATTCCTGTCGAGCGAGACGATGCACTGAAAAGTCTGCATGAACGTATCGTAAAATACCGGGATGCCCCACAAGACGAGCGCGGGAACAATCTCTTCTGGATAAGCCAGGGGCCACGTATGGGGGTTGGGTATTTCTACGCATTGACACCCGTTTATCTGGCTAATCGCCTGCAAGCACTCTTGGGAATTGAACAGACTATCCGTATGGAGAATTTCTTCACGCCGGGAAGTTTACCAATGGGCGTGACTATCCTTGATGAAAATGGCCACACGCTGATTTCGCTCACCGGGCCGGAAAACCGGTTAAAAGTCGATCCTCGCTGGATGCAGGAGCGCTCCTGGTTTGGCTATACCTCCGGTTTTCATGAGCTGGTACTGAAGAAGAATTTACCGCCATCTTCGCTCAGCATCGTCTACTCTGTCCCGGTAGATATGGTGCTTGAGCGGATTCGAATTCTTATTCTGAATGCAATATTGCTGAACGTTCTGGTGGGTGTGGCGCTGTTTACGCTGGCGCGTATGTATGAGCGTAAGATCTTTATTCCGGCAGAAAGCGATGCGCAGAGACTGGAAGAGCACGAACAATTTAACCGCAAAATTGTCGCATCTGCGCCTGTCGGGATCTGTATTTTACGGACGCAGGATGGCACGAATATCTTGAGCAACGAGTTGGCGCATAACTACCTGAACATGCTGACGCATGAAGACCGACAGCGATTAACGCAAATTATCTGCGGTCAGCAGGTGAATTTTGTCGATGTGTTGACCAGCACGCATACCAACCTGCAAATCAGTTTTGTGCACTCGCGCTATCGTAATGAAAATGTGGCGATTTGCGTTCTTGTCGATGTCTCGGCCCGTGTGAAAATGGAAGAGTCACTACAGGAGATGGCGCAGGCGGCGGAACAAGCCAGCCAGTCGAAATCGATGTTCCTCGCAACCGTCAGTCACGAACTGCGAACGCCACTGTACGGCATTATCGGCAACCTCGATTTACTGCAAACAAAAGAACTGCCGAAAGGTGTCGAGCGTCTGGTCACAGCGATGAACAACTCGTCCAGCCTGCTGCTGAAAATCATCAGTGACATTCTCGATTTTTCCAAAATTGAGTCTGAACAGCTAAAAATTGAACCACGTGAGTTCTCGCCACGCGAAGTGATGAACCACATCAGCGCCAACTATTTGCCGCTGGTGGTGCGTAAGCAGCTCGGGCTTTACTGTTTTATCGAACCTGACGTGCCGTTGACCTTGCAGGGAGATCCGATGCGTTTGCAGCAGGTCATCTCCAACCTGCTCAGCAATGCCATTAAATTTACCGATATTGGCTGCATTGTTTTGCATGTCTGCCGGGCAGGAGATTATCTGAGCATTCGCGTGCGTGATACCGGCGTAGGTATCCCGGCGAAGGAAGTTGTGCGTCTGTTTGATCCCTTCTTCCAGGTGGGAACGGGTGTGCAGCGTAATTTCCAGGGGACAGGGCTGGGGCTGGCGATCTGTGAAAAGCTGATTAGCATGATGGACGGTGACATCTCTGTAGATACTGAGCCCGGCATGGGAAGCCAGTTCACCATTCGTATTCCGCTCTATTCAGCACAATATCCGGCAAAATCAACGGTAGAGGGGTTAAGCGGAAAACGCTGCTGGCTGGCGGTTCATAATGCCTCGTTGCAGGATTTCCTGACATCTCTGCTGACTCGCATCGGCATGCAGGTTGCCCGTTATGACGGACAAATGCCCGATGCTGAAGATATGCTGATCACCGATGATACGCTGGAACAGCCGTGGCCAGGAAAAGGAGTAGTGACCTTCTGTCATCGTCATATTGGTATTCCGCTTGAACGCGTGCCGGGTGAATGGGTACATAGTGTGGCGACACCGCATGAATTAGTTGGGTTGTTGGTGCGCATTTATCGTGTGCAACCGGATGACAGCGAGGGCGCGATAGCCCTACCTTCACCGGATTCTCTGGTCCCGGTTAATGACGATATGATGATTCTGGTGGTGGATGATCACCCTATTAACCGTCGCCTGCTGGCTGATCAGCTCGGGTCGCTGGGATACCAGTGCAAGACGGCAAATGACGGTATTGATGCCCTTAATGTGCTGAGTAAAAACCCTATTGATATTGTGCTCAGTGATGTGAACATGCCGAATATGGATGGTTACCGTTTAACGCAGCGCATCCGTGAACTGGGTCTGACGTTGCCGGTCATTGGTGTGACCGCTAATGCGCTGGCTGAAGAGAAGCAGCGCTGTCTGGAGTCAGGCATGGACAGTTGCCTTTCAAAACCGGTCACGCTGGATGTACTGGAACAAACCTTGTCGCTCTACGCAGAACGAGTGAGGAAAACAAGGACATAAAAAAAGCCCGGTCGCATAACGCCACCGGGCTTTTTTATCTGTAAGACTTAATCTTTATCCGTTGCACTCAGCGTTACGGAAGAGAGGTAGTTCAGCAGGGCAATATCGTTGTCCACACCCAGTTTCATCATGGCTGATTTTTTCTGGCTGCTGATAGTCTTAATGCTACGATTCAGTTTCTTGGCGATTTCAGTCACCAGGAAACCTTCGGCGAACAGGCGAAGAACTTCGCTCTCTTTTGGTGATAAGCGTTTGTCGCCATAGCCGCCAGCACTGATTTTCTCCAGCAGACGGGAAACACTCTCTGGGGTAAATTTCTTACCTTTTTGCAGTGCTGCCAGCGCTTTTGGCAGGTCCGTTGGTGCACCCTGTTTCAGGACGATCCCTTCGATATCCAGATCAAGCACGGCACTTAAGATCGCTGGATTGTTATTCATGGTAAGAACAATGATCGAGATGTCCGGGAAATGGCGTTTGATGTATTTGATCAGCGTGATCCCATCACCGTATTTGTCGCCAGGCATGGAGAGATCGGTGATAAGCACATGTGCATCAAGTTTCGGCAGGTTATTGATCAGTGCTGTAGAGTCTTCAAATTCACCGACTACATTCACCCACTCGATCTGTTCAAGTGATTTGCGAATACCGAACAGTACAATCGGGTGGTCATCGGCAATAATTACGTTCATATTGTTCATGTATTAGGCTACCTTGCTACAGCAAGCTTTTGACATAGGTGTCAATGTCGCTGATGTATTTTTCAATGCCAGAGGCATCTTTCTCTCGAATTAGATGTTCCAGCGTTTCACATAACTGCTTGCCGGGAACCAGATTAAGCATGGCAAACACCCCTTTAAGCCGGTGTGCTGTCTGTGCCAGCGCCGCAAAATCGCTCGCGGCGGACTCAGTATACAACCGCTTAACATCATCTGGTACTGTATCAACAAAGAGTGAATAGTAGCCGCTGGCATGGAGTTCGGCGTTTTCATCGCCTCCCAGTGGGGACTCCAGGATCTCTTCCTGCGCCAGCTGTTCTTCTATTAGTTGTAGTACAGCTTCCTGCATCGCATTGCTCATATTAAAGTTGACGCGCATCTGGCCAGGGCCGATTTTCCGCACGCCTGACTCATCATCGCTTAAAAGCAAGCCGGAGGCAGTAAGATTAGACGGATTATCCGTTAAAAACAGATCAAATTCTTGACTCGTTAGCCTTTCATCCGGGGTGATGCAGGTTGCCCCCCAGTTTTCTAGCTGGCGAACCACGATGTTTCGGATTTCATTTGAGGTCACATCTACCATCACGACCACTTCATCCAGTAAGCGCTCTTCGTTTTGCTCTTGCGGATTGGCCGCCATTTTAACGTGCAAAGAATAACGGGTTCCAAGTGACTCACGCGCCTTGATATTCAGATGGCCGCCAATTTTTCGTGCCAGCTGATCGCAGAGCCAAAATGTTAGCGCATTGGCTTTGCCATAATGATCGCTCTGTGTGTCATTCAGGAACGGAAAGTGCAGATTATCAACTTCGCTTGGCGTTACGCCTTCACCAGTATCCAGAATGCGGAATGTCAGGCGATCGTCAGCAGACTCGTCAGTACTGACGTCGAGGGTGATCTTGCCGATCTGCGTAGTGGTGACGGAATACTGGATCAGCATTAGCAAGATTCGGCGCAGTGCATCACGATCGCCGTGGCGTTTGTCATTAGCAGAAAGCGGATTGTTGATCAGCAGTTGTAATCCTTTACGCTTGATGACAGGAAGGACTTCAGGAACGACTTCGTCGATCAAATCCTGGATCGAAAAGAGCGTAGAGCTGCTTTTCCAGCTGTCATTTTCCAGCATATTGGCAAGCTGAATGTCATCGACTAAACGAACCAGTGAGTCTGCCTGGCTGGCTAATGACAGGCTTTCTGGCGTATCGAGGCTGGCTGCATGGCTGGCAAGCGCCTTTAATGGTTCTTTGAACGCATCGCCAATATTCTGCATAAATGCCGCACGACCCTGTTGGTTTTTCTCGTAGAGTCTTTGGGCTTGTTTCAGCTTCTTATTCACCAGAACTTCGCGGTCCTGGTCGCGAATAATAAAAATTTGCGTGCGAGAAGCGACCTGACTGCGGAACTGTCGGATCTCGTACAGTTCATTATTAATGGTGGCCTGAATAACACCCTGGTGTTGGTCCGCCATGGTCGTGATGTTTTGCAAGTTCAGATGGGGTAAGAGATGATCGGCAATCTTGTTACTCATCACCGTGCGATTGGCTTCCTGATCGTGAACCAGTACACCAAGCGGCAGAACAGAGACAATTTCTTCATTTAGAGCGCGCAGAATGCGTAATTCATTGCTGGCTCCAGGTGCTGAAGGTGTTTCATTCTGACGCCCCGGCTGAAAGCGGAAGGTGCTATAACCAAACAGCGCGAGCGCCAGCAGGCCGATATTCAGCAGCAGTGGCAGAAGGATATTTTGCAAGGTATCCAGCAGCAATGTGCCAAAAGGAACTTGCCACACCAGTCGCATACCGGTCGAGTTTAGCGATGAAGAAATCTCTATCTTCGAGCCATTAAAAGAGATTGAGACACTCTCCGGGCCTTCCTTATCTGGAGGAGTACGCATGTTTTGCGCGCTGTTGTCGGGATCCATACGGAAACTGTCCAGCGGCATATCGGGTGGAATCAGGTCATTGATAGGTAAATCAAAGGCCACCACGGTTGCAAGATGCCCTGGCTGGTTAAATGTGGTGCGCAGCGTAAAGTAATGGCCATTTTGCCAGGCGAGTTGACGCAATGAAGAGAAGCTTTCTCGCTCATCCAGTGCATTTGCCTGCTGCAACATTTCTGCCCTGCGGGAATCGACAATGCTTCCGACTGTCGTTTCCTTAAAGCCGGAAGAGAGGTCTTTAAGCGGCAAGGTCGAAATCAGGATCATGCTATTGTCCTGGCCATTCAGATAATACATCGACCAGGGAACCGTTTCAGCGCCCCAAAGGGTGTCGAGGTAGGATGAGATCCGCTGTGTCATCTCTAAGGTCGCGCTGTCGTGCGAACCAAAAATAAGCGCTTCTGTTTTACGCTGCGGTTTTTCAAGGTAATAGACGTCCTGTTTCAGGCGCGTCTCCTGTAATCCTTCCCCGGATGAAGTGGCTGGTGCTGCGGCAATGTTGTCGTAAATCTGCCAGGTTGCGTAGCGCCAGGTATCAATACGCTTATGCACAGCATGGCTGATATCCACTATCTGATAACTTTTGTCTTTCAGCCAGGCATTGACCGCACTCTGGACCATCACTCCCATCGTTACTAACAACACAATGATCAAAAGAAGAAAGAAACGAGTGATGCTCCCAGGCAGAAGCGAGAATTTACTCGAAACGGTAGTTTCAGACTGACTCATTGATATGTTTAACCCGTGATGGCCATGCTTTAAGGGGATACGGCAGTATAAAGGGTAATAACTGAATTTCCAGCGTCGCAATCTGAGAACAGGGGACTTTTTCTGTTCGGATTATCAAACAAAGACAAAGGAAAAACATGTACAAAAAGAAGGTATGTGTACAAATAAGCTGCGATGATTGTCAAAAAATAGCACGAATTAACAAGAAATTAAGTTTTGTGACAATATCGATTATGTGGAGATAGTTGCGGGATGATTTAGTTAATAGTTGTTATGATTTCTTCTCGGTAGCACAATTAAATAATAGTTACGTAAAGAATAGTAAAAAAAAACCGAATGCATGGCATTCGGTTGAATTAGGGATAAACAGACATTCAAAACTGAATGACGGTAATAAATAAAGTTAATGATGATAGCGTGGGTTATTTTAGTGATAACAACGGGTTTTGTTTTGTCATTCAGTGCTGTAACGATTTTTAATGTAACTTATTGATTTATAATGGGTGATGTTTTCGTTTGATTATAAGTGCTATATTTTTAAGCTCTTTGTGCTTTGTAAAAGTTCCCGTTATTTTACAAAATGAAACATCTTGATCGGAAAATGAAACATCTTCAAAGTTTTCGTATCATATTCCCGTTGGATTATTCTGTAATTTTGAGGAAAATGAAGTTGCCGACTGGTTAAGAGGGTTAATCAGTAAGCAGTGGCAATAATAAGGCATATAACAACAGAGGGTTAAAATAATGAAAGTTAAAGTACTGTCCCTCCTGGTACCAGCACTGCTGGTAGCAGGCGCAGCAAATGCGGCTGAAATTTACAACAAAGACGGCAACAAATTAGGGAAGGTGCGAATAAGCAGGTCATTTCTTCCCAAGCTGACTCGCTGATTAAAATTTCGCGGATCTGGGCCGAT
>NZ_WLVC01000027.1:0-67116 GCF_016859735.1 Lelliottia sp. RWM.1
CTGGGACCACGGTCCCACCTGCGTCATCGGTCAGGTTATCTGACTGGGACCACGGTCCCACCTGCGTCGTCGGTCAGGTTATCTGCCTGGGACCACGGTCCCACCTGCGTCATCGGTCAGCTTATCTGTCTGGGACCACGGTCCCACCTGCGTCATCGGTCAGCTTATCTGTCTGGGACCACGGTCCCACCTGCATCGTCTGTCAGGTTATCTGCCTGGGACCACGGTCTCACCTGCGTCATCGGTCAGGTTATCTGTCTGGGACCACGGTCCCACCTGCGTCGTCGGTCAGGTTATCTGACTGGGACCACGGTCCCACCTGCGTCATCGGTCAGCTTACCTGCCTGGGACCACGGTCCCACCTGCATCGCCGGTCAGCTTATCGGCCTGGGACCACGGTCCCACCTGCATCGTCGGCACATTATTAGTTTGGGACAACGGTTAAGCAATGCCTGTCACGAACAGGTATTGGCTTGTCGCCAGCAACCTGTTGAGCGGAGTAATCACGCAGCAGGGCGGCTATTACAGGTGATGGTGAAAGCTCTGTTGGGATCTGAACGAAGCATGTTGAGTGAAATTTGCAAAATTTCGCGGGGTGTGCGGCTTAATTTTAAATTTCCGCCAGCATTTTTAAAACCAGCTGCCGCCGCTGCGCGTTGGCCGGTCCTTCGTCCGGCCGGTAACCAGTCCCGGCCGTTCTTACGACCCTGGATGAACATGGTCCCGTCATCAGCGTCTCCAGTGTGATGTCGTTTGTCACGCCGTCCGAGGGGATATCAGGGACACAACATATGGTAGAAAAAGCAGCTGTCTGAGACACAATATATTGATTATCCACAGTAACGGGGGATAACCGTGTGGGTAACATATTGAAAGTCCAACACGTTATCTGATTAACTGACTTTGTAAACGCCGCTGAACCATGAAAAAAATCCGGGGGAATCATCACAGCGCATAAACATACCGTTTTGTTTTTGGGTGACGGCAAGGAGGCCCCTGTTATCACCACATACCTTGTCAAAGGTTTCCATTCCTATCCTTATCAGGCTCTTTTCGTTATTTTCGGGAGAGATCCGGAGATGTTTTGTCAGCCAGACAGGATAGGTATCAGCGTTACGCCAGTACTGCAATTCAATCACTGAAGCCATTCCCCAGATAGTGAAGAATAAGAAAACCACACCTGCGATTTTGCTACCCATATTGTTCCTTAACATTGATTTAATACATTCCTTGCTCCTCGCACCGGAGCACATCACAGATACTGATTGAGATCCACTTCACGCAGCGGCTGGTTTTGACGTTCTGTGATCAATTGCACCAGGTCTTTTTCGTCCAGCGCATCGAGCATTTGTTCATACAGAGCCGCGGGCACACAATAAAAAACAGGGCGGTTGCGGTCAATAATCGCGACCGGGTAGCCGCCGCCGGCACTGGCGGTGGCCACCGGATCGTTTTTAAGTTCGCTGATGCTGGCAGTCACATCACACAGAATGATATTTGTCATGGTTCCCCCCTGAGACAAGTCATCTGTATGATCGGTAAAGTAAGCTCTTGCAGCAAGTCCCGTCTGTCATTTCGACGGTCAGAAACGGGCAACCGGCAGCTCCTTCCAGCGGGTGGTATATGCCGGTGACAGCATCTCCCGTTTCATCTGCCAGTCCGGCGCAATACCCCGTCCGGCAAACCAGACTTTCCCGAGTCCGGAATGATTAATGCCGTCGAGCACCTTCATCAGCGCATCGCTGTGCGGCCGTGGCTGCACGTCATCGAACAGATTCAGCTGCGCGACGCCGTTCGGACTGAAATCATTGAGCATTATCCCCGCTTTTGCGTAGCGGTGGCCATCGAGCCAGATCCTGTCCAGAGACCTGACCGCTGCCGCGATAATGTCCCGGGTGTCACGGGTAGGGGTGTTCAGTTTTTCCGTGGCCACGTTACCGTAATACGGCTCATTAACCGCAAAAGGGGACGTCTTGATGAAGGTGCTGATATGCCGGCAGTACTGTCGCTCACCGCGCAACTTTTCCGCCGCGCGCTCGGCATACTGGCAGACGGCCTGGCGCATTTCTTCGTAGGTGGTGATCCGCTGCCCGAAGCTGCGACTGCAGACAATCTGCTGTTTCGGCGGCGGCGCTTCCTCCAGCGAAATGCAGCTCTCGCCGTTCAGCTCACGTACCGTGCGCTCCAGCACTACGTTGAAGTTTTTCCGGATAAATGTGGGGTTCGTCAGCGACAGCTGCAGGGCAGTGGTGATCCCCATAACGTGCAGCTTTTTCGCTATCCGGTTCCCCACGCCCCAGATTTCTTCCACCGGCTGCAGGCTGAGTAATTTTGCCGTTCTGCGTGGATTTTCGGGCGACAGCGCCAGCACCCCACTGAATTGTGGCCATTCCTTTGACGCCCACTGCGCCGATTTGGCCAGTGTTTTTGTGGCGCCGAAGCCGACACCGATCGTCAGTCCGGTTCCACTGAGAACATGCCCACGCAGCTGCCTGCCAAAATCCTCCAGATCCATACAGTGGCCAATTCCTCGGGCATCCAGGAAACATTCGTCAATTGAGTATTGTTCGACGCGGGGCGACAGCTCTTCCAGCAGGGCGACCACACGGTTACTCAGGCTCGCGTAGAGCTCGTAGTTGCTGGAAAAAACGTACAGTTTTTCAGGAAACTGCGCCTCTTTGAGCTGGAACCAGGGGGTTCCCATCTTTATACCCAGCCGTTTGGCTTATATGTTATTTGGAATTGACTATCCTTAGGTTGTGCTTTCTGACTCGGAAGGAAAGTGTATGCGTGCATCGTTGCTGGCATCTTTACCTTACATGATGGCTGAGCCTACAGCTTTTCGCTGGTTATGCTTACAGGAAAGTTTGCTGAAGGCGCCAAATACGGTTGAAGCTTATGCCCGTGGGATCGATGATTGGCTGCGTTTTTGTCGCCAGAATGATGTGAGCCCTACAGAAGCCAGCCGGGAGATCCTGGCTTTGTATGTTCGGCATCTTAATATCTCCCGCAATCTGGCGGCTGCCAGCCTTCGTCATCGACTCACTATCGTTCGATTATATTGTGACTACCTGCGAGAAGAAGGATTAATAGTACTGAACCCCGTTATGAGAGGCAGCTGGCATCCTGGCGGAGGTGGGCGCAGGGGGCTCATTCAGGCACAGCGACGCCTGCCATGGATACCGAGTGACCGTGACTGGGAAAACTTACTTATCGCAGCCCGCCAGACCACAATACGTAATCGTTTTATGCTATCTCTTGCGTACGACTGTGCCCTGCGCCGGGAAGAGTTGTGCTCCGTTGCTACCGGCGATATTGACCCTTCTCGTCGCTTGCTAACAGTTCGGGCTGAAACGACAAAAACTAAGCGAGGTCGGGTTGTGCCCTATTCTGTCGTAACCGGAGAGTTATATTTCCTCTGGTTAGCAGAACGGCGACAATTAAATACTTCCCGTGGCCCACTGTTTCTTTCTTATTCCTGTCGCAACAGAACTGCGCCAATAACCCGGTGGACCTGGTCCAAGATCGTAAGGTCGTTGGCAATGCAGGCGGGGCTACCCCAATTGAGTACGCATACCTTCAGACATCTATGTCTGACCGATCTCGCCAGAGCTGACTGGGATATTCATGAGATCGCTACGTTTGCCGGCCATCAGAGTATCCAGTCAACGTTACTTTATATCCATCTTAGTGCGCGTGATCTTACGGAAAAATTTAACGCAGGTATGGCGTCGATACATGAACATCGGTTACACCATTTAAAGGGGGACAATACGGATGGCAATGAAAACTGAATATGATGCGCCAGCCCCTTTTGACTACGAAGTATGGCAACCTGACCCTGACTGGGATTGTTCTCCCGAATTACAGCCGATTGAACGAGATACTTTGATAAAGCTGGCTCAGTATGTTGTTGGACGTCATAAACAAAACTGGTCGAACTGTGTAAGACAAAGGCTTTCTCGCCTGATAATTCCACTCAGAGCAGCATTAAAGTGGATGAATGCCGCATCCACAACAACCAATTCTGCAATTCATGACATCATTCTGGAAATGCACCGGCTGGAAAAAAACTACTGGTCATGGACCCAGGACGACTGGCTCGAAGTGCTGTGCAGCAGTGAAGAGGTATTTCGCAAAAAATATGGCAGCTGTGGTAATTGTCGACAGTATGTCCTCGCGATTGCTTGGTTACTGTGCGGATTTAATCGACTTGAGGCGGCTGGCTGCTTTTATCATTATCGGCTTTCTGTCAAAGTTTTTGGCCGCCCGGCGACAGAGGCGGCGGTAAACAAGCTTCAGGAGAACATGCAGCGCCTCGGCTTTGTCGCTGCTGACAATAACATTCGTAATGCGCTACTGCTGTCTATGCTTTGTCAGCGGCAGGTTGATCCTGAAAAATTGGAACTGGAAACACTTAAGCGAGTAATAACTTACGGGCCTGTTTATATGCGTCGCTCTGCGGCCACCTTGTCAAGGATATTTGCTGCGATGGGGCTGTTCCCAGCGGGCATTGACCATCGTATTCTTGAGCGCAGACGGCCTCACGGGGAATATCGTGCAACCAGTAACGTTCCGGAAGAATGGTTGCGATGGTGTGAACGCTGGCGTAAAACCGCTATTAAAGCACCATCATCTGAACTCAGTACATGGTACCGCATCCTGCAGTGTGGGCGCTGGCTGAAAGCCACTCACCCTGATATACATTCTCCTGCAGACTGGAGCCGGGACATCGCACTTGAATACGTAGCTGCAGTGTGTCAAATGAAAATAGGCCAGTGGTCTGAACCGCGCCATATGTATCAGAATCGAATAGGCCAGTTAATGACAGCCTCTGCACGGGCGGGGATTTTACAGGCTATCAGAGTTTTTTTTCGAGACCTTCAGGAATGGGGGCTTATTATCGTCCGATTTAATCCTGTCAGAACGTTCCGTTTACCCCGCGCTATCCGGGCCAGTATTGGCCCTGCACCAAGAGTCGTTGCTGATGATATATGGAGTAAACTTGTCTGGGCAGGGTTGAACCTGCAGGAGCAGGATCTGCATTATGGTGAACAACTTTACTATCGCTACCCATTTTCTATGGTTCGTGCATTATGTGTTCTCTGGCTGTTTGGTGGGTTGCGTCGTGATGAAATTTTGCGGATGCGAACAGGCTGTATACGCTGGCAAAATGATGAACATCAGGGCGGCTCTCGGATATGTTTGCTGGATGTCCCCGTGAACAAAACCAGCACGGCCTTCACCAAACCTGTTGATCCAATCGTAGGGGAATACATTGATTGCTGGGAAAAAGAACGAAATATAGGTAATGACTCCAACTTATTGATAGTGTTTTATGTTCAGATAATGCCCGATGACTTTGTCATGCAGCTCCACCGATTTTGAGAACGACAGCGACTTCCGTCCCAGCCGTGCCAGGTGCTGCCTCAGATTCAGGTTATGCCGCTCAATTCGCTGCGTATATCGCTTGCTGATTACGTGCAGCTTTCCCTTCAGGCGGGATTCATACAGCGGCCAGCCATCCGTCATCCATATCACCACGTCAAAGGGTGACAGCAGGCTCATAAGACGCCCCAGCGTCGCCATAGTGCGTTCACCGAATACGTGCGCAACAACCGTCTTCCGGAGCCTGTCATACGCGTAAAACAGCCAGCGCTGGCGCGATTTAGCCCCGACATAGCCCCACTGTTCGTCCATTTCCGCGCAGACGATGACGTCACTGCCCGGCTGTATGCGCGAGGTTACCGACTGCGGCCTGAGTTTTTTAAGTGACGTAAAATCGTGTTGAGGCCAACGCCCATAATGCGGGCGGTTGCCCGGCATCCAACGCCATTCATGGCCATATCAATGATTTTCTGGTGCGTACCGGGTTGAGAAGCGGTGTAAGTGAACTGCAGTTGCCATGTTTTACGGCAGTGAGAGCAGAGATAGCGCTGATGTCCGGCAGTGCTTTTGCCGTTACGCAACACCCCGTCAGTAGCTGAACAGGAGGGACAGCTGATAGAAACAGAAGCCACTGGAGCACCTCAAAAACACCATCATACACTAAATCAGTAAGTTGGCAGCATCACCCGAATTATCTTGATTATAATCATGCCGCAGCTCATAAACTCAGCCTCCAGATGGTCAGCAATGGTAAGCCGATAATTTTAAGGGCTGTACCTGAACATTCTAATCAGGGCATCAGACCATTTCGCTTATTAACCATTGCCGTCCCACCAGTTGAAGCCTCATTAGTTGCTTCATATCCTGACAATCTGAAAAAACTGGAAGAGCAGCTTCAATCCTGGGGAAGTGAACTTCTCCAGCCACTCGCTGATGCTGTTTATGATGCTATACCTGATACAGGTCTTCGCCCTAGCTCTGGTGAAAAGGAAGGTTTGCTAATTCTGCTATGGGTTCCTCGTTTAAGGGATGGTAAAACAGAACGTACTGATGTTATGGGCTATATCGTGGAACGCTCACTCTACGAACTTGCCAGCGTATTAGACATACTTGCCCCTAGGAATGAGCGGGGAATACAGCACCGTTTCCGACTACTTGGTGGCGTAAGAGGTACACAATGGCAACAATTACCACTGTTACCTGTCGAAATACGTTCGGCTATGAATGCTGCACGAGCAAGAGACATTTCTGCTGTTGATTCTGATAATGCATCTTTCTATGGTGTTCTGGCTGGCGTTGGGGCTCTTGGCGGCACATTAGCTGATATCTGGATACGAGTCGGCTGGGGACACTGGACATTTATCGATCCTGACAAACTCCTTCCACATAATCTGCCCCGCCATATTGGGGTTGATGATCATATTGGATACCCTAAAACTGATATTCTTCGGCACCTCGCAGGTAGTATTTATCCACATGAACCTCTCCCCGGAGCGATCAATAAAAGTATTCTTGATGACGATCATGATATTGCCAGAGCTGTGAATGAGGCTCACTTAGTTGTGGATGTCAGTACCACCTTTGAGGTGCCTAGGACCCTAGCGTTAAAAGATGATATACCCAGAACAGTTAGTCTGTTTCTGACACCATCAGGCAAGGCCAGCGTGATGTTAATAGAGGATACAGACAGACAGTGCCGAATTGATGCAATTGAGGGGCAATACTACCGGGCAATTTTGAGCAGCGAGTGGGGAAACACTCACCTACAGCACAATTATGGTGATCGTTGGGTCGGTGGTGGATGTCGGGATATTTCTGTACGTATGTCTAACGAATGTATTCACGTTCATGCTGGTATCCTGTCGCGCCAACTACGGCAGACCGTCCTTAAGGATGATGCTCGATTATGTATCTGGGTGTCTGATGAAAATTCAGGTGCAGTGAGCGCTCATGAAATTGAGCTTTACCCTGTGGTATCTGTAATTGCTGGCGAATGGATTGTTAGATACGATCAAGGCTTAGAACAAAAACTGAGACACACCCGTTTACAGGCCCTACCGAATGAAACCGGGGGCGCTATTGTGGGCATAACTGATTTTAAGAACAAGACTATTATTCTGGTTGATGTGCTCCCAGAACCTATCGACAGTAAATCCTCACCAGCCTTCTTTGTCCGAGGAGAAGAGGGACAAAAGGAAGCATTAGAACGGGTTCAGCAGCTGACCGCTCGTGTTGTCGATTATGTTGGTGAATGGCACTCCCATCCTCAAGGATTTTCAGCGAAAGCCAGTAATGAAGATGATAATTTAATCAAAAAGTTACATCAAAAAATGAGTGTGGAAGGTTTACCTGCTGTGATGCTGATTGTTGCGGAAAACGATATCAATATTATAGTCAGATGAAGTTCGCTTCATCTGCATCACAGTGTTACTTGCAATTCCACATAATCGGCACTTCGCGCTATTACACAGCCGTCGTTGTTGCTAAGAACAACAACAGGTTTGTTCCGCAGGTCGGGACGAAAAACTTTCTCGCAGCTCGCATAGAACGAATTCACATCAGCGAGCGCAAACATCAGTTAGTACCCCGCGTCTTATGTATGAATGCCATCACCACGCCGAATATCTGCAGTTCCTCCGGGTAGAGGGTGGGGTAGGCGGGATTCATCGGCAGCAGGGCGATTCGGGGTTTAAGCTGCAGGCGTTTAACGGTGAACTCGCCATCTGTTTCTGCGATGACAATATCCCCCTGTATGGGTTTTTCGGCTTTGTCGACAACCATTAAATCGCCGGAGTGCAGGCCCATATCTTTCATCGAGTCGCCAATGGCCCGGACAAAGTAGGTCGCGCTGGGGCGACGGATACAATAGGCATTCAGATCCAGTTCGTCTTCGGTATAGTCCGCGGCCGGTGACGGAAAACCTGCCGGACAGCGCTCTGTGAAAAGTGGTGCGGTGGACAGTGCTGGTTCAGATGCGGGAGTGACAAAAAGGATCATGGCATACCTCTTAAAATGCCTGTTTTTATATACAGTATTATTTAAGATATTTCCCGTCCTGCAAGGAGAATTTTACCGGCTCCTGCCAGGTTATTGTTCTGCCGGATAAAACAGGCTCTGGGTTATCCACAGAAACGGTGCATAACCCTGTGAGTGGATGCCGGGTATCTCACCGTCTGCTAAGCCAGTGGCTCTATAAGTTCCCTGCCCTGGTTCCCGGGATTGCCAACAGCCCGGCTGACGGGGTGCCATGTGAAATCTTCGGCGGAAAGACTGCCCTCACGGGCAATGTCTTCCGCCTCTTTACCGGTTGTGTTTTCACTGAGCCATTTACGTGCGGCATCCGGTGAGTACACGAACGGTCGCCGATCGTGAATATCCAGCAGTCCCTCATCCGCAGCTGCCGTGACGATCAGGAATCCTTCCAGGTCATTACCATTCTCAAAAGGTGGTTTCCCGATGGCAGCGAGCAGGAGTGGATTTCCGTCCTTGCGGTAAATGAAAAACGGCTGTTTCACGCCGTTTTGCTGTTTCCACTCAAACCAGCCGTCAGCAAAAATAATGGCCCGTCCGTGCTCCCAGAGTGGCCTGAACATCCGGCTGCCAGCCGCAGTTTCACTTCTGGCGTTGATTAGAGCGGGCTTGTTCCACCACTCCGGCGCATAACCCCAGTGAACAGGATCAAGATGC
Source organism: Lelliottia sp. RWM.1 (assembly GCF_016859735.1). Lineage (NCBI taxonomy): Bacteria > Pseudomonadati > Pseudomonadota > Gammaproteobacteria > Enterobacterales > Enterobacteriaceae > Lelliottia > Lelliottia sp. RWM.1. The sequence goes on from NZ_WLVC01000027.1 coordinate 9,076, forward strand.
AGCTGCGAGCGGCGTTCACTCAGCAGTAATACCCGGGTTCCGGGCGCAACGTTGTAGCGGCCGACGGGCTCCGGATCATACGGGATGTCCCGTTCTGCTTCTTCTCCGAGAAAGGCCAGGTACTCCTCGCGGGAGTTGTACTGCGTAAACCGACCGCACATTATCGTTTCTCCGGTGTAGATTTCGCATGCGAAATCTGTGTTTTCTTCAGTTCAGAACATAGGCCGTTTTTCAGGTTCCTGCCATCGTGTGGCCGCCGTGCCGCTACTGTAGCCGGGCCGCTTCGAATGCAAGGGTTCGCTCTGCCGGTGTCCTCACCCGGTCGCAGTTTATTTCAAAGGCATTATCCGCCGTCTTCCCGTCGTTTTCCGTCTCAATTTTCGCCGTCAAACCGTCCAGCCAGCGTCTGCTTTTTCACTGCGCTGCGGCTTGCGGCACCGCCCCTGCATTCTCCGCTTTTCGCCCGGCTGTCGTATCGGCACGGCGTAACTGGCGCCGCATTTGAGAAAGGAGAACTACCATGTCCCGATTTATCCAGGGTAATTGCGTCCATATCGTGTCCGGCTTTCCGGATAATGCTGTCGATTTCATTCTGACCGACCCGCCATATCTCGTCGGTTTTCGTGACCGTCAGGGGCGTACCATCGCCGGCGATAAAACCGATGAATGGCTGCAACCCGCCAGCCATGAGATGTATCGCGTGCTGAAAAAAGACGCGCTGATGGTGAGCTTCTACGGCTGGAACCGCGTCGATCGCTTTATGGCTGCGTGGAAACAGGCCGGGTTCAGCGTTGTTGGTCATCTGGTTTTCCCTAAAACCTACACATCGAAGGCCGCATATGTGGGCTACCGCCACGAATGCGCCTACATCCTTGCAAAAGGTCGTCCGTCCCTGCCGCAAAACCCGTTGAATGACGTGATTGCGTGGAAATATTCAGGCAACCGGCACCACCCGACAGAAAAACCCGTAACCAGCCTGCAACCGCTGATTGAGTCTTTCACACATCCCGGCGCAATTGTGCTCGACCCCTTTGCCGGAAGTGGCTCCACCTGTGTGGCCGCCCTCCAGGCTGGCCGTCGTTACATCGGTATTGAACTGCTGGAGCAGTATCACCGGGCCGGACAGCAACGTCTGGCCGCCGTCCGGCGCGCCATGCAGTACCCGGCCGCTAACGACGAGTTCCCGGAGGCCGCGTAATGAACTATGCCGGACACGAAAAACTCCGCGCAGAAGTGGCGGAAATCGCCAACAGCATGTGTGACCTGCGGGCGACGCTGAACGGGATGGAGCACCGCTATCGCTTTGACTCCGATGTGCTGGCCGAACGCCTGACCCGTCAGACCCTTTTTCGCATCAATGCCCTGTTTATGGCGGCATACAACGAAATTCTTGAGTTGGATGCCTGCTTTAAGGACAGAGGAGAAAAATATGTACGGAACCTGTGAAACCCTCTGCCAGTTGTTGCGTGAACAGTATCCCGCAGAAACCCCGCTGAACCTCATTGTCTGGTCCCCGGCGGATATCGAAGCGCTGGCCGACGGAATGGAATATGCTGTTTCGGAGCAGGACACAAGGGTGGTACTGGCGCGTATGGACGCCATTCCGGAGGAACAACGGCTTGAATCGGGCGTGTCTGCCGGTGCGGTGATGGATCTGATTGAACAGGTGAAACAGGCCGCAGCGGCGGTGAGTGTGCCGGCTGACCTGCTTGAAACCCTGCTGACCACTGCCGAACAGGCGTTATGGCACAGGGAATGGACCGCCCGTGACAGCAATCATCCGGTCCCGGAAAGCGTTACCCGCCGCCTGGCTGATGCGGCGAAAGTTCGCGCCTTACTGAAAAACTGAAATCAACACGCCGCCCGGGCGGCGTGTACTGACCCCGTTCAGAGGAACCCATTATGCAGGAAATCACCACGTTAACCGCCCTTGTTATGCGCCGTGCGCGCGATTTGATTGCTGATTATGGATGGCCTGACCATACCGATGTTGATCAGCGTGATCCGGTCAATAAACCGGGATGGATAAGCATTTATGTCCGTCTGGATGCGGCAAATATTGTTCATCTGCTGCCTTTGCTTTGTACCGGTGACGTACCCGCAGAGCTGCAAAGTGCCATGACAAAAATAGCCGGGACGCCAGCGCAGATTATTTTATCCGGCAGCCGCTATGCCGACGCGCCGCAGCTTCCGGAGGACGGAACACAGATAGCGTTCCCCTGGGCCGGGGAATGGCTGACGGAGCCGGAGATTCAGGCTGTAACGGATTGCCTGTCCCGCGCGGTGCGGGATATCTCCCGGCAGGTATGGGAGGATGCGCGCCGGATAAAGGCGGCGCTGACCACGCGCGGGGAAACGCTGTTTTATCGCCAGACCCGAAACTTCCGTCTGGTTGTGAAGGAAAATGATATGCCCTGCTGGCTGGACGATGATGACAATTTGCCGGTGGTGCTCGATGCCATCCTGAACAAAGGGGCACGCTACAGCAGCGTCGAGTTCTTTGTTATCAGCGACAATGTTGATCAAATCCTGGCATGTGGCCAGATGTGCGATGTGCTGCGTATTCCGGGCGAGCCTCCGCGCCGGTGGATGGATTTAACCCTGTTACATGAGGTCATGGCAGAAGCGCGTGCAGAAATCAGTCTTGTCCGCAATGCCCTGTCAGCAATCCGGCCAGTGTAGCGAACAGCAGGGGGCGGCGGCCCCCTGAATCCACCACGAAGGATGTCGCCGGCTCCACTTTTACGGCTCTTCCTTCACGTTGTTCCGGCTTCGCGGTGAGTAACGTCCCGTGCGGCCTGCGGCAAACGCCGTGCCTCTACTATAGCCGGGCCGCGGCTGATGCAAGGGAAGCGTAAACGCCGTCACCTTCACCCGGTCGCAGTTTATTTCATACGTTATCCGCCGTCTTCCCGTCGTTTTCCGGCTCAATTTTCGCCGTCAAACCGTCCAGCCAGCTCCTGCTTTTTTACTGCGCTGCGGCTTCGGTGACGCCCTTGCATCCTCCGCTTTTCGCCCGGCTGTCGTGTCGGCACGGCGTAAGCCGGAACTCAGACGACATCGACTATGGAGGATTTTTTATGCGCACTACAACCACCACACCGGCTGTTTACGTGGGCACGTATCACAAATACAACTGCGGCAGCATTTTCGGCAAATGGTTTGATCTGACGGAGTTTAACGGCAGGGAAGATTTTTACGAGGCCTGTCAGGCACTGCATGCCGATGAATGGGATGCCGAGTTTATGTTCCAGGACTGGGAGGGCATTCCGTCGCAGTTCGTCTCTGAATGCTCCATTGACTGGGATTTTATCGCCGCTTACAAACGCGCCGAAGAAGAGGGCAAGGAAGCCGCTTTTATCGCCTGGGCGGAGTATACCGGCGAATGTGACTATGACGCGTTTGATGATGCGTACCGCGGCGAGGCGGAAAGCGAGGAAGACTATGCGCGGGAGATGGTGGAGGACAACGGCCTGTTAAATGAGGTGCCGGAGCCGTTGCGCAGCTATTTCGATTTTGAAGCCTGGGCGCGTGACCTGTTCAGCAGCGGTTATGTGTTCCATGACGGCTATGTCTTCAGCAACTGATTAATGTCCGGCGGGGAAACCCGCCGGTTAAGGAGAAAACGTATGAAACTTGCATCGGAAACCCGCGAGATCCTGCGACAGTACAAAGCCCTGATTAATGCCCGCCGACGTGATGCCGGTCAGCGGGAACTGACCACCGCGCAGGTGATGGATGAAATCTGCGAATACATGACCTGTCAGTGTGCCGTGTACATCGGCGGTCATTTCATCTTACAGGGTGGAAAAGGCCAGTAAGTATGATGGCAGGCGTCCGGGCCGGAGGGCGCCTGTCAGCCCGCGCGAAAAACCGGGCAGGCTGCGCCTGCCGGAGAGAAACTTCGCCGCGCCTCCGGCGCCGCGCACTCTCCTCTCCGTTGTCAGTCGCTGTTGCCCGGGAAAGCGCGTATTATCAGGGATATCTTCCTGTAAAGCAGACCGGTGAAGCATATGTCGAAGTGGAATATCGCCTCTTTCTCAAAAGATGATCAGGATAAGGTCTCAGTCGATAAAGCCGCCGCTGCCGTTGCCTGGCAGGAAAGGATGAACAAGCCTGTTGTGCCTGAGCTTGTTGAACGGGAACAGCCTGAACATCTTCGCCAGTATTTTCGTGAACGGCTTGACGTTCATCGGCAGAACAGTCAGCAGCTGCCGCGCGCAAATGCGCCCGAATATAATAAACCCGGAGATGAGCAGCAGAAGTGATTCTTATAGTCAGTGTGTCCAGGGAGGAAATTTTATGCGTATGTCTCTGATGTTTGCGGCCGTGACTCTTTTAACCGGTATTAACCTGTTGTTTATTCCGTTTCAGCCTGTACCGGCTCTATGGGGGGGAATCTTGGCCGTTGCTTTTATCCTGATTAATGTCGCGGCGGATAAACTGCGTCTCTGGAGTGGCGTTGCATGGATTATCGTTGCCGGCATCATCATAATTTTGATGCTGAAGGGGAAGGAACCGGGGGACGAATTAAGATGCTGATCACCGTTTTTGCTTTCCTGGCTTCGGCCTGGTATAGCGTTGTGCAGTACAGAAAAGAAAAGCATTTTCGCTCCTGATGTTCCCGGCTGGCATCAAGCTGGATGATCGTCAGCCATCATTTTAGCCGCATGTAATCCATTCTTATCCTCCCGTTTTCTGTTTTCTGCCCGTTCCCGTTTTCATTGCGGGCGTCCGGGCGGGCTGTCGTGAACGGAGCCGGTAAACCGTCTCCGCCCTTCGGGCTTCCATCCCATGACGCAACACCAGGGCTTGCAGCATCCTTATCAGGATGCGCCGCCTCTGTCGCGCCGTGGCCTGCGCTCCCTGCACCCCGGCGAAAATCAACGGCCGCCGGGCTGTAAGGGGCAACGCCGTTTCGCGCCCGCGCTTTCCGTCGTTGCGGCGGGTTCCTGCTCATTCCTTGCCTGGTTTTTTCACCCTTTTGAGTCCTTTCGCCGGGGCTGAGACAAGCACAGCCGCTGTCAGCTGTCCAGGGTAAATGGCACGCGGTAAACCGCGCCCCGGACATCCGCCATCGCCCGCGCTGGTTTACGCCCCTGCGGCGAACGGCTCTCAAACGGGTGAAGGTAACAACCAGCGGGGGCGTTCAGCAGGTCCCCGCAAAACGTCAAAACCGCGGCCCCGGCAACTCAATGGGTGATGGTTTTTTAAAAGCAAAACAGGTTCAGAAGGAGGGGCAACATGAGCGAGGCGCTGGCGGTTTTACCCGACGACACCTTTACCCGCGAACAGGCTGAGGTCGTTGCGGCGCAGTACACCAACGTGGCAATTGAGGACGATCAGGGTACACATTTTCGTCTGGTCGTTCGTCAGAACGGCGTAATGGTCTGGCGCGCGTGGAATTTTGAAGCGGATGCCGGGAAATGGCTCAACCGTTACATCGAACGTTACGGTATTCGTAAACAGCAGTAAATAAGAAGGTGCCCTGCCGGAGCGGTAACTCCGCAGGGCCGGACAATCATCAATCAGTGAGGTATCAACTATGTCAGTAACCGATGTTAAAGCAAAAGCACCCAAAAAAGCGAGCAGCAAAAAAATTACGAAGGCACAGGAGGCTGCCCTGAAGATCGCCCTTGAGGCCGCTGCGGTCGAGTACGTTCCGCTGTCCGATCTCGTTAAATCCCCGCTGAACGTGCGCTCCATCCCCTATTCCGTGGACAGCGTTCGCGGTCTGGCCGACTCCATCGAGACGCTCGGACTGCTGCAGAACCTTATTGTTCACACCCTCGCGGACGGACAATCCGGCGTGGCCGCAGGTGGCCGCCGATTAACTGCCCTGCAACTGCTGGCGCAGGAAGGGCGTCTCGCTGCTGACCATACCGTTATGGTGAAGCGTGTTTCCGACGACATTGCCGCCCTTGCCTCCGTCGCCGAGAACGAGCAGCGCGCCGCCATGCATCCCGCCGAGCAGATTGCAGGTTTCCGTACGCTGGCAGGGCAGGGCAAAACCCCCGCGCAGATTGGCGACGCGCTCGGCTTCGGCTCCCGTCACGTGCAGCGCATGCTGAAGCTGGCAAACCTCGCCCCCTCCCTGATGGAGAAGCTTGCACAGGACGAACTGACCGTTGAGCAGTGTCAGGCGCTCTGTCTCGAGGACGATCCTGCCCGTCAGGTCGAGGTATTCGAAAACGTGAAGGCCAGCTGGTCAAACGCGCCCGCACACCTGATTAAACGCGCTATTACCGAAACCGAGATGCGCACCGACAACGCCAAATTTCGTTTTATCGGGCGCGATGCCTACGAGGCGGCAGGGGGTTACATCCGTGAAGATCTGTTCAGCCAGGACGAGGGCGACGGTACGGCTGACAGCGTGCTGGTTGAGCGTCTGGTGCAGGAAAAGCTGGAGCGTATCGCGCAGGACATTCAGCAGCGGGAGGGCTGGGCATGGAGTCGCGGACGCGCAGCCCGCATCTGGTACCACGGCGAAGACGGTAAGGAGTTCGTGCAGCCTGCTGAACCCGATCCGGTGTACACCCCTGAGCAGCAGCAGCGTCTTGGTGCGCTGCGGGAGCAGTACGATACATATGACAGCGTTTGCGACGAGTCAGATGCGATCGAAGCGGACATCCTCGCCATTCAGGCGGCGGCAGAAGCCAGCGCGTGGACTGACGACATGAAGTCAGGCGCGGGAGTGATGGTCAGCCTGTACGAAGGGCAGGTGTACGTGCAGCGCGGTGTGCGCCTGAAAGCGGATATGCCTGAAGAAACCGTAACCAGCAGCGTAACGGTGCCATTCACCTCACGCCAGCCCGACGCCGCAGAGGGGATCAGTGTTCCGCTGCTCACGAAAATGACCTCCGAACGTACGCTGGCAGTCCAGGCGGCGCTGATGCAGCAGCCCGAAAAGGCGGTGGCGCTGATGGTCTGGCGCATGTGTACCTGCGTCTTCTCGGGCTGCCTGACCACGACGCATCCGTTCCGTATCAGCCTCACTGTATCTCACGGCAGCCTGACGGAGAACGCCCCGTCCGGTAAGGATGGCGCAGCGTTTAACATCCTGATGACCGAACGGGCAAGGCTGAAAGCCCTGCTGCCGGAAGGGTGGGAGAAGGACTTCACCACCTTCTTTGCCCTTGACGGCGGGGTGTTGATGTCGCTGATGGCCTTCTGCACGGCCTGTTCCGTTGACGGGGTGCAGACCCGCGATATGGGGCACACCTCGCGCAGTACCCTCGATGCGGTCGAGGCGGCAATCGGCTTCCACCTGCGCGACTGGTGGCAGCCGACGAAGGACAACTACTTCGGCAGCCTGAAACATCCGCAGATTGTCGCCTCCCTGAAAGAGGCGGGGCTGACGGGCGCGGCGGGTGACGCGGAGAAGATGAAGAAGGGCGATGCTGCAGCGCATGCGGAGCACTTTATGCAGCACACCCGCTGGGTTCCGGCATGGCTCAAAGGACCGGAGTCAGCGGGTGAATCCGGTGCAGACGACGCGGCTTCAGATACCGACAGCCCTGACAACGACACCACCAACACGGCACACGCCGCCTGATAACGGAGCGCCGCCCTGCGGGGCGGCGATAAGGAGATACCCATGCGCACTATTCTGACCCCCGATGTACTGAAAACGATGTCCTGTGATGAGTTTGAGGACTGGCGGGACAGCGGCGAAGACTTCCGCCGCGAACTGACCCACGCCGTCATGCGTGACCTGTCCTGCCCTGAAAACTGGGATGTGAACGGCGAGTACCGCAGCGAGTTCGGCGGCTTCTTCCCCGTACAGATACGCTTTACCCCCTCGCACGGCAATTACCATATTGCGGTGTGCAGTCCTGGTGCCATCAGTCCGGCGTGGATGGTGGTGTTCGTGCCCGCCAGCGGTCGCCCGTTCTCCGTCATTCGTACCCTGAGCGGCTACCAGCCGGAGCTTGTCAGCCACACCGTCAGCCTGACGGCGCGTCTCGATGCGGACGGATACAGTCAGGCCAGCATCATCAGTATTCTGGCAGCGGAGGGCGCGGCATGATACCTGCAAACCTGTCACTGGTTCCCTTCAGCCCTGAGCGACGCGCCGCGATGGAGGCCATCGCGGAGGTTGAACGCCGGCGGTCGCGCGGCGCGGTGTCCACGATGTATCCGTATGCCAGCGCCTTTTTCCGGCGGCTCACGGGCAGCACGCGCATCACTATCAGGGAAATCCATCATTTTGCGCCGGTGCTGACGGCGCGGGAGCTGCGGGGCAGCAGGGACAGCTGGCTCAGTGCCATCGATGCGCTGATTGAAAGTCGCGGGACGCGTTGCTGGCTGCCGCTTCCCGTTGGTGCGGGTCAGCGCCTCTTTCCGGAGGTGGCCTTTCAGCAGACCGAGCGGGTTCGCTGTCAGGACGCCCTGCGGGATGAAAAATACACCCGACAGCGTCACAAAGAACGGTGCCAGCGTGAGCAGGCGTACCAGGCGCTGGCGGGGCAGGCGGAGATTGAGCTGGCATTCCATACGCCTGAAACGGTCAGCAGCTGGAGCGCACGCTGGTCGGGGACTGAACTGCGCCAGTACGACCTGGAAGAGATGTTCTGGCGCTGGAGCGAGCGTTTCCCGTCACTGGAGCCAATGGAGCGCTGGACGATGGAGAGTCAGCCTTTCTGGACGGTGATGGCTGAAACGAATGCGCTGGCAAGGGAAAGTCCGGGATCTGTCCGGCAGCTGGAGCGCTGGATGGTACCCAACAAGCTGACAGCGCGGAGTCAGGTATGAAGTGGCGTTACTCGCTGCGCTGGAAGCGTCCCGGTCCCTGTCCCGGTGAACCTGAACTGGCGTCAGAAGTGGTGGAGGCCGGGAAGCCAGCCCCTGAGTCCGTGATGTCACTGTGGGTGGCAGGAGCCGGATATGCTGTCTGCGTTGATTTTCTGTATGAACGGCCGATCAGGCGCTGGAGCGATGAGCGAAAGGCGGCCACGCGGCGACGGAATCTGGCGCGTCGTGTTAACAGGATCGCGCCCCTGTTTGCAGATGAACTCATTGAGCGGGAACTGACGGTGCGACCGGATTATTTTCGGGGAAAGTCGCCTCACTGAGTCTGATATCATATCCTGCCAGAATACGGTCGGCAGGGTGCTTAAAAGGGATAATTTAGAGATGAGATACTGGATACTGGTCGCGCTGTTAAATGGCCTGTTTACGCTGGTCATACATTACGCGGCGCCGGAGATGTTCGGAAGCACGGCGTACTATGCCGGGGTGGCAATCTGTGCCCTGATTGCGCTGGTTATCACCTGGCGCGATCCGCCAGGTATGCTGGACAACGTGCTCTTGTTTCTCCTTAAGTGGGGAATTGTGGCTTCAGGTCTGGCGTTTTTTATCTGGGGTATCGGATACAAGCTGGAATTCTGGGGAGATCATAACCCCGATGAAATTGGCGGTGCTGAGCGGTGTTCTGCTTCTGGTCAGTGGCTGGGTGTACTGGAGGCGAAGGTAACAAACTATACGCCAGCGTGAGGGCAGGAAAGTAAAAAGAGCGGTTATGCCTGCGGTATAACTGCTCTTTTATATGGTCCTCACGCTTTGTAATTTCCTGCTGTGAATCACCTCTGAAGAACGAACGCTGCGAATTATGGTGGCAGTTGTCTGTATCATCTTTTCAAATTTGCCTGCTGTCTGACGGGGTCACTGGCCATGACTGCGGGCGACCTCCCTGACGGGAACCGGGGCTGTCGTAAACGGAGCCGGTAAACCGTCTCCGCCCTGACGGGCTTCCATCCCACTGTCGCAACGTCAACACCGGCTCGCAGTGACCGTTCCGGTCACGCCGCTTTCACCATGCCGGCGATAAAGCCGCCGGCACTCAGGTGACGCCACGTCGTTCCGCCGTGTCGGGTGTGTTCATCCTCTCCCCGTACCTCTGGCGAGCCCTCTCCCGTTAAGTCCCCGGGCGGAGGGCTTGTCGTAGCACCGTCGTGTCGTCATCCGAAGGGTGAAATGCACTCCGCCAAAACTTTTTGCGAGGGACCGCAAAAACTTTAGTCTCCGCCCTTCTCCTGCCGCCCCGCCGTTGCTCCTTTGCCCTTTGCCGCCAGGGAACTCACCGAGAGATGGATAAACCACCAGACAGGAGGAAAAGCAGGATGAACACACAGAACGTCAACGTCAAAACCGCCACCAAAGAATCTTCCGAAAGATGGGTGAAAACCTCGTCCCTGCGTACTGATGGCTTTGTGCGCAATATCCATTCCCGTAACCCGTTCGATGTTATTCGCGCGGACGTGGTGCTGGCCCGTATGGAAATACAGGCTAACCGGGGATGTGGCCTGCACTACGAGATTTATGAGTCCCGTCTGCTGGGTATGGCTATGCATTACCTGGCAGAACTGCCACTGAAAGACCGTCCGGCGTTTATGGGGGCGGCAGCGAAACGGGGTTACATGCTGACGACTGCGGAAGAAGAACGTGCCGATGGTGAATGTGCTGACCTGATGATCGAGCTGGCGGCGGATTACTGATTACTTAACCGGCTGGCGGCAGGGGATGCCGCCAGTCACACCGGAGAAACATTATGAGCAACAGCAACACGAACAGTACGTTCAGCTTTGACGCATGGGAGAAAAGCGCGCTCAGCGAACTTGATACCCTGCAAAACCACGTCAGTAAAGCCCTGATGAAGTACCAGAGCAATACGGACAAAACGGCGCTGGGCGAGTCTGCAAACCGCTATATGGGCGAACTCAGAACCGCTGTCACGCGCATCCTGAAAGCCACGCCAGCCATTCAGCAGAAAGTCGACGAGATTGCCGACATGCTGCACCTGATGGCGCATTTTTCCGGCATCACGTTCGACGAATAACCACCACGGCGAAATATCAACGCCATTAACCAGAAGGAGATAAACCATGCACTTAAATCTGACCGAATCCTGCGCTGAAGCGGGTATTTATGCGACCAGTGAGGCCGAACGCGCGTACTGGCTGAGCCGCGAAAAGTCATATCTGACCGCGTCCGTCGAAATCGACGTACACGCCTTCCATGATGCGCTGGGGCTGATGTACCCGATGAACTGGCGCAGCAGTCAGAACGGCGAGTGTGAAACCTTCATGCTGGCGGAAATGGTCTGCGGCAATGTGACCGAAATCTACGCGCGGATCGGTATCCGTTATTACCGGATGCGCGACTACAGCAACCTTGACCACGCGGAGATTCTGGCACGCGTTAAGGAGGGAGTGCAGCGCCAGAAATGAAAAAGGCAGACTTTCGTCTGCCATATCCCGCCGGATTTACCCGCTTGCAACGATTAATCCGGCCTTCACCAAAAGGAACAAACCAATGCAATTCAGTGAAGTTTCGATTGTTACACCGACCGCCCTGTATGTCCAGATGCTTGAGGCGGAAAACGCACCCGTAAAAAAACAGGTGCGTATTAAACGCAGTGATATCGACCGTGACGACATCAGCGCCGAAATGCGGGCGCTGGGCCGTCACATAGCGCACTGCCGGAAGAAGGGGCGCGCCGTTCGTATTCCTGCCATGCGCGGGAGTGAGTGGGGGCAGGTGTTACGCACGCTCGAACTGAAGCGGGCATTTAACTGATAACTGAGCCGCTCCTTACGGGGCGGCATTTAAGGAGGAAATATGTCTCAACTCAGTTTTGCCAGCTTCTTTGATCAGGCGAGAGAAGCCGCACCCTTAACACCCGCTAAACCCGTATTGCCCACCGTGAATGCGCAGCCGATACTGCACCGGATGATGACAATCGACCAGGCCCGCCGCCAGTTTATCAGCGTGTTCAGGGATACCGCCCGCAGCCTGCGCCGCTGGGAGGTGTTCAGCGACTTTATCACGCTGGCCGCCAGCGAGCTGGATATGGCGCGGATAAGAACGCCAGAGAATATTGAGCAGAGCCGCAAAATCTGCGCGAAGTACAGCGAGAGTGATATCAGCAACCTGCATACGCTTTTCTGCCTGATGGTCTGCGCACTGGAGGCCAAATTCCACGACTTCCTCGGCGCGATCTTCATGGAGCTTGAGCTTGGCGACGACCGCAACGGACAGTATTTCACGCCGTATCACGTCCAGTCACTGCTGGCGAGGCTGCTGATGCCGGACGTCGACGAAACGATACGCCGTGAGGGATTCGTTACCGTCAGCGATCCGGCAAGCGGTGCGGCGGGAATGATTGTGGCGTATGCGGAATATCTGCTGGAGGCGGGCTATAACCCGTCTGAACATATGTTCGGAAGCTGCATCGATATTGATTCTGTTGCGGCCGATATGGCGTTTATTCAGCTTTCCCTGCTGGGTATTCCTGCCGAGGTGGTCACGGGCAATACGCTGACGATGAAGTTAAACAGGGTGCGGTATACGCCTGTGTACTACATCAACAACTTTGGTAAGCGGCTGGACGATCAGCGCCGTATCAGTGCCATGCGCGAATTTTTGCGCTGTATAAATGACGCTGCATAGCTATCCAGAAGGGCAGGGGAGTGTCCTGCCTTTCGTGGCATCAAAGGCCGCGCGCCTGCGGCGCAGAATAAGCAGGCTGCGCTGACGCGCTGCCTGCATTATTCCGGCGCGTGGTAGTCTGAAGTTCCTGTCTTTTGGTCAGGTGGTTAATATTCCTCATTCTCCTGCTGGCGATGGTCTTTATTATTCTGCCGCGGATATGGATATTATCCTTTCTTTTCCGGGCGTCGTCCCTGAAGGGACACGGCTGTCGTGAACGGAGCCGGTAAACCGTCTCCGCCCTTCGGGCGTCCATCCTGACGTAAATTCAAATTCACGCTTGCTGCATCCCGAATGGATGCGCCGCTTTCACCGTGGCGGTAATAAATTACCCCCACTCTGAAGCCCGTAACGGTAATTCGTCTTACGCCGATTTTCCGTTACGGGATGTGTGCATTCTCCTGGTGTGACTATCGCCCGATTTCATCAGTTCGCGGAGGGCTGCTTTTAGCATCAGCCAGTAAGGAAATAAAGGGGTATATAAACGCTGCGCGCCCCTTTATTTCCTTACTGTCAGCTGCTCATTGCCCTTCGCCGCTCAGTGATGAAGTCGAACGATGTAATAACCCAATGAGGAGAAAACCAGAATGCACACATTAAACGTCAAAACCGCCACTCGTGAATCAGCCGAACAATTTAAGATCGATGAACGCCAGCGCTACTCTGTTACAGATGGTGATGAACGTCTGGATTTTATTCCTGCGCTCTTTTTTACGCCTTCTGCTGATAACATGATTGCCAGCTGGTTACGTCAGCATTCAGATTATGATGGCGGTTTCTGGAATTACTGGATTATTCCGCAGGGCACCGGAGGAAACATTGCTCCGAACTGTGTCAGATTCACCACGACGCAAACCGGATATATCGCACCGGAAGGTGAACAGCGCTATAACATGGTTATTCCCGGTAATTACTTTGAAGCAGAGGTCAGTGCCGATGCTGCCGGAATTATTGCGACCCTGATGATCATGAACTGGTTGTCCTGGCAGGTTGCAGATATGGGGCCTGAATATTCGAAAGTCTGTAAACACCTCGTCGCTCGTCAGGATGCACTGAAAGACTACATCAGTATCATAAAACACCCTGAAGCAGATTTAATTTATCGGGCTATTGATTGACGACATAAATACTGGATGAATAAAAAGACCTCCTGTTGAGGTCTTTTTACTGTTTTGCAAGAGTCTGCGCTGCATTTTTATTATTCTTTATAGCCCGATATGTTGCCTCAATTTTTCTGGCATAGACATATCTTCTCTGCGCCTGTTCTTCTGTTTTCCTGAAACCTGCATTATAAGCGCCCACGGCCTGCCAGCTGACTCCCCACTTTTTGAATGCAATTGCAAGATAGTAAGCCCCGGTGTAGATATTCATACACGGATCGGAAAGAAGATGCTCCGGTTTTATTCCATAACGAGCCAGTTCGTTAAAGTGCTGGGAGTCCACCTGCATAAGTCCGGAGCCAAAACCCGAAACAGGATTGTAGCCTTTTACGTATGTGCGGAAGTTCGATTCATTCCAGGAGATTGCCCGAAGCAGATCCGGATCTATATGATAATCCCTTCCTGCCAGATCAAAACAATCAGCAGCGTTCAACATTCCAGAAAAAGCCAACATTAAAAACGTAAGAGCAATCCGTTTCATTTCTTCCCTCCGGGCACCATGCCGGAAATACGTTAACCCATCCCATGCCCAGACTCAACTAATATGCACTCCTCACCACCAAAAGCTCCACACCCCACGCAAAATTAAAGTTTTGCTGATTGGGTATTCAAATCATGCAGTTAGTGAAAAAGTAATGTGAAATAATTTATTTTAATGTGTGTAAACGACTCGGTAGCGAGTTCTATTCGACTCGGTAAAAACTCTACTCAGAGTCATTTGTGACTATTTTTAATAAATCCATTGAGTTATGACTACGGCGAGTCTATATTCGAGTCGTGAATTTTTACAGTGTGTGTCGGCATGCAAGTCGTCTGTTTTCTGGCAGGGAGTTTGTGCCGAGTCGTGCATTTTTAGCTTTTCAAAATATTCTGAGGTACAGAAGTTTTGGAACTATAAATAAGGAGAAAATTATGGCCAGAGTTCAGGTCTATGTAAGCGATGAAGTGTCAGAGAAAATAAGAGTAATCGCTGAAAAACGTCGCGCTGAAGGAGCGAGAGATAAAGATGTAAGTTTTTCGAGCATTGCATCAATGCTGGTCGAACTTGGTCTTCGGGTCTATGAAGCGCAAATGGAAAGAAAAGAGTCTTCCTTTAATCAGGCGCTCTATAATAAAACTATTCTTGAAAATGTAATGAAAACTCAATTTATAGTCAGCAAGCTCCTGGCGATGGAGTCGCTGAGTCCGCATCTCGCAGGAAATGAAAAATTTGATTTCAGGGATATGGTTACGTGTATACGTGAAGATGTGCAACAGATTGTTGAAAAATTCTTCCCCCAGGAGGAAGAGTCTCAAGATAATTAGCTGAAAATGTTTGATAAATAGGATTTAGATCTGCTGTTTTTGAGTGACTTTGGCGTCAGTAATTGATATATTTTATGCAGACATAAGTAAAATTTGATGCTCGCCATTCAGTTTGGCGGGTCGCCGGTACACCGGGCTAGACCCCCGGGTGTACCGACTATACACAGAAACCTTCAGAGGAGGCTTCAATGCACCCGCGCGATCCTAGAGATCTCTCCCAATCAAGTCAATCATTAGATGATATTGTGAAGCGTTTTGATGCGCTCTATAAGTACTCACCTTTGCCTTTTTGCATTCGGAATCAATCCAGAAACCCCATATATAAAAATGATGCATATTTAGATTTCTTTCACCCATTATCAAAGTGTTTTTCAGGTGTCAGTTTTGATCCTGATGAAGTTGAGCTTGATTTGTCGACAATTGAGTTGGAGGCCTTTGTTATGGGGCCTGATACAGCTATTTGTAGAACTTTTAATTTGAATGGTGAGTTTTATCAGTTACGTGTTGAAATTCGTATGGTAAATAAAGAATTATATGCTTTATGGTTTATTAATTACTTCCCGGATTATCAAGCTTTATTCAATACCTCGAATAGGATAAAAAATGATGAGTTTGATTTTGATATTTTTATATCAGGGTTGACGAATAAAAAGATGATTACGTTATGTTTTTCAATTCTTGGTTTTCAACTTCATACGATGGCGCAATATTTAGGTGTCTCTGAAAAAGCAATTTCAAGCAGACTTTCTAGTGTGAAGAGTGAGCTTGCGAAATATTTTATTGATTACGATGACTTCAGATTCTACTGCATGAGAATGGACGTATACAGAAAGGTGAGAATGGTTGTTCTTAAGGTTTTGAATGTTAAATTTATGTAAAAAATATAGTGGAATTTTTCGCGTATTGAATAAATTGTATTCAATGTGTCACTATCCTGACGCAGGAATATGTTGAGAGGGAAAACATGATTAGACGTCACAGGCTTCGTGGCCCAACGGTAACTATGTCGATCTACCTTGACCCACAAACCGATCTTCTTATTTTGAAGGCGAAGGACAGAAGTGGTCGTTCTAAATCAGCTGAAGCGCTGATTCGGTTACGTGACCACCTGGAAAAATTCCCTGATTTCTATAACTCTGAAATGGCGGAGGTGATCCCAAACAATCTTGAACCCAAGTCACAAAATTAGTTTCTTAGGATTTTTATTTCAACAAATCTATCCGGTGTAATTAAAGGATTAATGAATATGACTGATGTGTCTGTTATTAACGCTGTACCCGCGACCCCTGCAAAGAAAAAATTCAGCAAAGTCCCGTTACTCAAAGCGCTGAAGTTTGCCCTGCCTGTCGCAGCCCTTGCTGCGTTTTTCCCTGATACGGTTCTTGCCTCGACTGCGGGTAAAGATCTGATGTCCAGCGGCGATGCAACCGTTAAAGGAACATTTGGTAAAGACTCCAGCGTGGTTAAGTGGGTTATTCTTGCCGAAGTTCTGGTGGGCGCCGTGATGTATATGACGACCAAGAACCTCAAGTTCCTGGCGGGCTTTGCGATCCTGTCCGTATTCGTCACGGTAGGTATGTCTGTCGCAGGATACAGATATCCAGCGACAGCCGTTCAGAGCCACTTCCGACTATTAAATTCCGGTTTAATTCTGAATGCCCTTCACGAGCATTCACGGGAGGGCTTTGCCTGTAATCCGGCTGGCAGGTATTTCCATACTGCCAGCTGTACCGGAGACGGAACATATATGGCAGATGAATCTCTCAAAAAATATCGCTTTCCCGAAACCCTGACGAATCAGAGCCGCTGGTTTGGCCTTCCTGTGGATGAGCTTATTCCGGCGATTGTCTGCCTGGGGTGGGGATTCTGGACCCAGCATTATATCCCCGGAATTATCGCTGCCGTACTGGCCTATCTCGGAATTAAAAAGCTCAAAAAAGGGCGGGGCAGTTCATGGCTACGGGACCTGGTCTACTGGTATATGCCGACCTCACTGCTGAGGGGGATTTTTCATGATGTACCCGACTCATGCTACCGCCAGTGGATTAAATAGACAGGAATAATCAGATGGAACACGGAGCACGATTAAGTACACAGCGGGTTATTGCCATCGGCTTTATTGCCATGGGGGTGGTTATTCTGGGAAGCATCACCACCAATGTTATTCAGGCCGTCAACAACTACCGCCTTCAGAATGAGCAGAAGTCTATCGTCACGCCAATGCTTTTCAACGCGCCGTTTGCCGTGTCGCAGAACCAGGCAGATGCCTCCTACCTGCAACAGATGGCCCTGTCGCTTATCGCCCTTCGCCTCAATGTTACCCCGGAAACCGTTGATGCCTCTCATGAGCAGCTGCTGTCCTATGTCAAACCCGCAGCGCAGAACGAGCTGAAAATCCGGCTTGCTGAGGATGCGAAGCGCATTAAGGACAACAACGTTAACTCGTCTTTCTATATGACCAGCGTGAAGGTTTACCCGGCAAGCAGCCGCGTGGACGTACGCGGCCAGTTGAAGACCTGGATAGGCGACTCGAAACCGTATCCCGAGCTGAAACAGTACGTTCTCAAGTTCGAGCGCGAGGACGGCATCAGCTGGCTCAGTCACTTCGGAGAAATCATCGATGAACAAAAATAGTCGCCGTGCGCTGCTGGCGTTGCTGATGCTCGCTTCCGGTCAGACGGTCGCCGCACCCGCTGCGCTTTCTGCCACGATTGTCCCGTTGACGAACGGCGGACAGGCCAGCATCGCGGTCAGCAATACCGACCCGAACCTTTTTACAGTCGCAGGTGACCGCGTGACGGCCCTGACCAGCCTCGACGGTGAGCTGACGCGTCAGGAACAGACGGCAAGCGGTGGTGTGATTGTCAGCACCCTCAACAAAAAGCCTTTCACGTTCATTCTGGAAACCGAACGCGGCCTCAACTTCTCGGTACAGGCCGTGCCACGTGCGGGCGCGGGGCGAACCATCCGGCTGGTCAGCGAGCTGTCCGGTACGGGTGAAGCGGCGCGCACCTGGGAAGAGTCTTCCCCCTACGAGGCCACGCTGGTTTCCCTGAGCCAGCATCTGCTGGGCGGGCAGCTTCCGTCCGGCTGGCAGGCTATCCCCGTTACGCATGAAGCCCTCAACGCTCCCGCCGGACTTTCTGCAGTCCCCGAGCGCGTCTGGGTGGGTAATCACCTTAAGGTGGTGCGCTATCGCGTCACCAACAATACCGGGATGGCCCGCAACATCGCGGAAAGCGACTTCTGGCAGAGCGGCATTCGCGGCGTGCTGTTTGGTGAAGCCTCGCGTCAGCTGATGGCGGGCGGCGCCCTGCAGGTCTTCATTATCAGCAGCGGAGGTGCGGCTGATGGCCAGCATTAATTCAGTGGTGAAGCGCAAGCAGTTTATCTGGCTGGGTATCGTGCTGGCGACCGTGGGCGTGGTGGGCGGCGGCGGCTGGTATCTGGCGGATGCACGCTACGAGGGCAGCAGCGATGCGGCAGCCGCCGGCGAGCCTGCGCCCGATATGACCGGCGTGGTGGACAGCACCTTTGACCAGAAGGTGCAGCAGCATGCCACGACCGAGATGCAGGCTACGGCCTCCGAGATGCAGAAGCAGTATGCCGAAATGCGCCGCGAGCTTGAGCTGCTCAGCAAGGGGCAGGCAGGCTATCAGCACCAGATTGACAAACTCAGTCAGGATAATGCGGCGCTTTCCGCTCAGGTCAGCGCGCTGGGGGCGAAACCCGTCACCGCATCGGGTGAGCCGGCCCCGCAGCCGCCAGTGCCTGCGCCGGGGCCTGAAGGTGAGCCGCAGCCGACCGGTTTCCCGCCGCAGACGGGGGCCGTCCCGCCGCCGACCGCGTTCTATCCTGGTAACGGCGTCACGCCGCCGGCGCAGGTGCAGTACCAGCCCATCCCCGTACCCAACCAGCTGCGCCGGCAGTCTTTTGCCCACAGCGACGAGAGTAAAGGTCCGTCCCTGCCGTACATCCCGTCGGGCAGCTTCGCCAAATCGATGCTGATTGAGGGGGCTGACGCCAACGCCTCCGTAACCGGTAACGAGTCCACGGTGCCGATGCAGCTGCGCATTACGGGCAGGGTGGAAATGCCCAACAGCAAAAGCTACGACCTGACCGGCTGCTTCATCGGGCTTGAAGCCTGGGGCGACGTGTCCAGCGAACGCGCCATCGTACGCACCCGCAACATCAGCTGCCTGAAGCACGGCGTCACCATCGACCAGCCCATTGCCGGGCACGTGAGCTTCCGGGGAAAAAACGGCATCAAGGGCGAGGTGGTGATGCGAAACGGCAAAATCCTCGGCTGGGCATGGGGCGCGGGATTTGTTGACGGCATCGGTCAGGGCGTGCAGACCGCGTCCCAGCCTTCGGTCGGCCTCGGCGCCACGGCATCACTCGGCGCGGGTGACGTGATGAAGATGGGGATTGGCGGAGGCGCCTCCAAAGCCGCCCAGACCCTCAGCGACTACTACATCAAACGCGCAGAGCAGTACCACCCCGTCATTCCTATTGGGGCGGGTAACGAAGTGACCGTTGTCTTTCAGGACGGTTTTCAGCTGAAAACCATTGAAGAGCTGGCGCACGAGAATGACAGAAGCAAAGCGGAGGGCGACGACCGCAGCCCGGTTCCGCCGCCGTCAGTCCCGCAGGGCGGCATGAACGGGTTCAGTACCGACCAGATGCTCAACCAGCTGGGCAGGCTTAACCAGAGCCAGTTTATGCCGAAGGCCGACTCACAATAACCCCACGTAAAGGAACCGCAAATGAACAAGACAGTGCCTGTTGCGCTCACACTGGCCAGTCTCCTGACGCTGTCGGGATGTGCCGGTACAACGAGCGATTTTGAGTGTAACGCGACGACATCCGATACCTGCATGACCATCGAGCAGGCCAATGAGAAAGCCAAACGACTGGAGGAGGCCAGCGCGGTAAAGCCGGGTGCGACATCGCTGCCGCGCCTGGCTGAGGGTAATTTCCGGACCCGGTCCGTGCAGCCCCTGACGCTGCCGGCTGAACCGGTGCATGCCATCGCATCCAGGAATGCACCTCTGACGGGTATACCGACTCTCCCCCGCCCGCAGCCGCACTCAGCCTCACGGGCGCCGCTCTCCACGGTCACGCCGGTTACTGTGTCGCCGCCAGGGCGCGAGTCCATCGTGGACCCGAGGCCGCTTCGCGTCGGTGAAAAGGCGGCCGGGCTGTGGATCGCGCCCTATATCGATACGCAGGACGTTTATCACCAGCCGACGCGGGTGTTTTTTGTTGTGAAACCCTCAGCGTGGGGAACCCCACGCGTTAACTGAAACCTGAACCGCCACCGCGTGTGGCACCCATTTTAACAATCTGTCGTTATCACGCGTGCCCTGAAACGTAAAAAGGGATGGGCGGTAGCGTGTCCGGACAGTGTGAGCAGGGAGCGTTGATGGCAGACGAACTCGATCTCCTGCAGGAGCAGGACGAATTGCTGAACCAGCTTCATATACAGGCCGCGAGGCAGCGATCCTGCCTGCAGGGCAAAAGCCGCAACCGGTGCGAATGCTGTGGCAATCGCATCCCCCTCAGGCGGCAGCAGGCCATCCCGGGCGTACGTACCTGTACGGAATGCCAGCGGGTTCTGGAAATACGAGAAAAACAGTATCTGAGGTGACCGATGGGAAGAAGAAAAACCAATGTGATGGTCGTGGGGAAAACCGGTAGCGGTAAGACAGCCATCAGCGTTGAGGTTATGCGGACCTTTTTATCAGAACGACAACTCCGCGACTGGCGTGAATTGCGCAAAGACATTCAGAACGATGGCAAAAAACCAGGAGACGAACATCATGACAACCAACAGTAACAGCGGTCCGGGTAAGACCCGCCACCTTAACGATATAGCGGCCTGCTGCGAGGCGATGGGGATGCGTGTCATCTGTGTTAATGCCGCAGAGCGCGACTTCTGGCTTTCAGCGTCTCAGCAGAGCGCTCCCGCCCTTGACGGGAAGGCTGGGATTTCTCAACACATAATGCAACGGCAGCGTGGGCACTGTCTGTTCCTGGGTAAAGCAGGCTCAGGTATGAGCGTAACAAAACAGCAGATGAGGGTTTTCCTGGCGAAGTCTGACGTCAGCCGGATTAAAGCGCTGTACAGCGGAGAGGACGGGGAGAGGCTGGCGGAGGCTATCAGACACAACTGCAGCGTCTGGTTTCCGCTGAATCCCGGAGGTAAAGGGAATGATGCTTAAGCTTCTGTCCGTCCTGCTGTATTGCCTTAGATGGCTTGCCTGGGCTTTTCACTATCTGATTATCTGGCCTGCCGCCACGCTGATGCTGCTGGTTGCCATGCTTTTGTGGATGGATAACACCACGCCCGGAGAGGCGATGGCGCAGGAAATTATGGCCGTCACGCATAACGTCAGCAGTGGCGAGTTTCGTATTGCGGTCTGCCGTGATGAACCTTTACAACCCTTTATACCGCCTGCTCCGCAGAACAAGTCCTCCGGCCTCACGCTGCATGACGCTCCCTCTGCCGTCTGCCATGACCGGGGCAGCGTCGTCACCGATGCTAAAGGATATGCCGGTCATGTTGACGGGGCGCTGAGTGCGTTTAAGTTGCTGTGGATTGTGATGGCCATTGTGTTTTCAGGGGCGGCGCTGCTTATGGGATGCCGTCCGTATTTCTGCCTGTACGGTCAGATGCGCTCAGTGCGTTTTCGCTACGGTATCCCCGCCAGCCGCCCGGCCCCTGCGACGGAAGCGGTCAAAACGGCCGACAATAAAAAGGAGGGGGATCATGAGTAATCCGCTGGACTCCGTCACCCGCACGGTCAACTCGCTGCTGACGGCCCTGAAGATGCCCGATGCGTCCTCTGAGGCGAACGATGTCCTCGGGCAGATGCGCTTCCCGCAGTTTAGCCGCGTGCTGCCGTACCGCGACTACGATGCGGAAACCGGCCTCTTCATGAACGAAAAGACGATGGGCTTTATGCTCGAGGCGCAGCCCATCAACGGCGCCAACGAAACTATCGTTTCGTCGCTGGAAAACCTGATGCGCACCAAGCTGCCCCGCGAGGTGCCGGTGGCCGTTCACCTGGTGTCCAGCCATCTGGTGGGTCAGGATATCGAGTATGGCCTGCGCGAGCTCTCATGGACGGGGGAAAAGGCTGATACGTTCAACGCCATCACCCGCGCCTACTATCTCAGGGCCGCAGAAGAAGGGTTCCCGCTGCCCGATCACCTCAACCTGCCGCTGACCCTGCGTAACTACCGGGTGTACATCTCCTGCTGCGTCCCCCGTAAGCGCGGAAGTAAGGCCAGCGTGATGGAGATGGAAAACCAGGTCAAAATCATCCGCGCCTCGCTGCAGGGGGCGCAGATAGCCACCCGCAGCGTGGATGCGGATGCCTTTATCCGCATTGCGGGCGAAATGATTAACCACAACCCGGATGCGCTGTATCCCACCGAACGGGAACTGGACCCGCTCAAGGATCTGAACTACCAGTGCGTGGACGATACCTTTGACCTGAAGGTGAAGGCCGACTACATGACGCTGGGGCTGCGCGGTAACGGTCGCAACAGCACCGCGCGCATCATGAACTTCCAGCTGACCAAAAATCCGGAGCTGGCCTTCCTCTGGAATATGGCCGACAACTACAGCAACCTTCTCAACCCGGAACTGTCCGTTTCGTGCCCGTTTATCCTGACGCTGGTCCTTAGCGTGGAAGACCAGGTAAAGGCGCAGAACGAGGCCAACCTGAAGTTCATGGATCTTGAGAAGAAGTCCAAGACCAGCTACGCCAAGTTCTTCCCGGGCGTGGCGCAGGAGGCAAAAGAGTGGGGCGATCTGCGCCAGCGCCTGTCGTCCGGGCAGTCCTCGCTGGTGAGCTATTTTCTGAACGTGACCCTCTTCTGCCGCGATGACCAGGAAACTGCGCTGAAGGTCGAGCAGGACGTACTGAACAGCTTCCGTAAAAATGGCTTCGAGCTGATTTCCCCGCGCTTTAACCATATGCGCAATTTTCTCGTGAATCTGCCGTTTATGGCGGGCGGCGGCCTCTTTAAGCAGCTGCGTGAGTCCGGCGTGCTGCAGCGCGCCGAAAGCTTTAATGTCGCCAATCTGATGCCGGTGGTGGCGGACAGCCCGCTGGCCACTTCCGGCCTGCTGGCACCGACCTACCGCAACCAGCTGGCGTTTATCGACCTGTTCAGCCGCGGCATGGGTAACACCAACTTCAATATGGCGGTGTGTGGCACCTCCGGCGCGGGGAAAACCGGGCTTATCCAGCCCCTGATACGCAGCGTTATCGACTCCGGCGGCTTCGCCGTGGTGTTCGACATGGGCGACGGCTACAAGTCCCTGTGCGAGAACATGGGCGGGGTCTACCTCGACGGCGAGACGCTGAAGTTTAATCCGTTCGCTAACGTCACCGACGATACCATCGATGAGATGGCCGAACGCCTGCGGGACCAGCTGTCCGTGATGGCCAGCCCCAACGGCAACCTGGACGAGGTGCACGAAGGTCTGCTGCTCAAGGCGGTGAAGGCCACCTGGCTTACGAAGAAAAACCAGGCGCGCATTGACGACGTGGTGGACTACCTGATGATGGCCCGCGACAGCGAGGAGTACAGCGGATCGCCAACCATCCGCAGCCGCCTCGATGAGATGGTGGTACTGCTGACCCAGTACACCCGCGACGGGGTGTACGGCAGCTACTTCAACTCCGACGAACCGTCCCTGAAGGACGAAGCCCGGATGGTGGTGCTTGAGCTCGGCGGACTGGAGGACAGGCCGTCCCTCCTGGTGGCGGTGATGTTCTCGCTCATTCTCTACATTGAGAACCGCATGTACCGCACGCCGCGCAGCCTGAAGAAGCTCAACGTGATAGACGAAGGCTGGCGCCTGCTGGACTTCAAGAACAACAAGGTCGGGGCGTTTATCGAGAAGGGCTACCGTACCGCCCGCCGCCATACAGGTTCGTACATCACCATTACGCAGAACATCGTCGATTTTGACTCGGAAACGGCCTCCAGCGCCGCCCGCGCGGCATGGGGTAACTCGTCCTACAAAATTATCCTCAAGCAGTCCGCCAAAGAGTTCGCCAAGTACAACCAGCTGTACCCGGACCAGTATTCGCAGCTGCAGCGCGACATGATTAAAGGTTTTGGCAGCGCGAAGGACAACTGGTTCAGCAGCTTTATGCTGTCGGTTGAGCACCTGACGTCCTGGCACCGCCTGTTCGTCGATCCGCTCAGCCGGGCAATGTACTCCTCGGACGGTCCGGACTTTGAGTTTCTGCAGCAGCGACGCCGGGAAGGGCTGAGTATTCACGAAGCCGTCTGGGAGCTGGCGTGGAAAAAATCCGGGCCGGAAATGGCCGCGCTGGAGCGCTGGCTTCACGAGCATGAAGGGAAGACCATCTCATGAAAAAACACGTACTCATTAACGCCGCGCTGATTGCCGGCACGCTGGCTGCGGGCGCAGGCATCAGCTGGCTGGTCTGCCAGCTTAACCGTCCTGTGGTTGTGGCCTTCAACATGAAATCCACGGTGGATGCCTTCTTTGACAGCGCCGGTCGCCGTTCACTGGACGAGGCGCAGACAAAAGCACTTTCAGACCGCTTTAACGCGTCACTGGAGGCCAGCCTCAGGGACTGGCAGGTCCGCCATCGTGCCCTCATCCTTGTCGCACCTGCCGTGGTGCAGGGGGCGCCGGATATCACGCGTGAAATCCAGACTGACGTGGCCCGCCGGATGAAGGAGGGGGGGTGATGCGCGCCCTTGCCCTGGGCCTGACGCTGCTGACCGGCAGCGTGACGGCCGCTGACCTCGGGACGTGGGGCGATCTCTGGCCGGTGGCGGAGCCGGATATGCTGACCGTTATCGAAAGCCGGCTGCAGACGCTGGCGCAGTCCGGCGAGATGGACAAAAAGATGGCGGAGTTTAAGGCGCGCGTGGTGCGCAACAGCCAGCGCCCGCCTGCCGTTGAGGGAATAACCCGCGCGGTGCGCTACGAGCGGCGCTGGTTTGACCCGAGCGTGCGGGTGGACAAGGCGCTTGCCGACGACAGGGGCAACGTGTTTGCTCAGGCGGGGCAGGTCTTTAATCCGCTTGATGTGGTGCCGTTTAACGAAACCCTGCTGTTTATCAACGGCGACGATGCGGAGCAGCTCGCGTGGGTACAGCGACAGAAGCCTGACACCCTGATCACCCGCATCATTCTGGTTCAGGGCAACATTCCGCAGACGTCGGAGAAGCTCGACAGCCGCATTTTCTTCGACCAGAACGGGGTGCTGACCGCCCGGTTCGGCATAAGCCAGGTGCCGGCGCGGGTAACGGCGGCACCCAGCGGAAAGCGCCTGCAGGTGGAAATCATTCCGCCCGATATGGCGCAGCATGATGCAGGAGGTGTCCGGTGAAAATGCTGACCGTCTCTCTGTTCGGGCTGCTTCTGTGGGGTAACAGCCACATGGCAGCGGCGGACGCCGCCTGCGAAGGGCGCTTCGTCAATCCGATCACTGATATCTGCTGGCGCTGCATGTTCCCCCTGTCGCTCGGCAGCACAAAAGTCACGGGCGGGGATTTACCGGACACGTCCAATCCCGGTAGCCCGATACAGTTTTGTCCCATGCCACCGCCGGTATTTCAGCGCGTTGGCCTGGCAATAGGGTACTGGGAGCCGATGGCCATGACCGATGTGGCACGTTCTCCGGGCTGCATGGTGAACCTCGGCGGATTCACCGTTAATCTCGGGAAAATGGGGATGGGCGCCGCCAAAAAAGATGACAAACAGGTCAATGGCGCGTTCTACCACGTGCACTGGTACAAATATCCGCTGACGTACTGGCTCAATATCATCACCTCCCTCGGGTGTCTGCAGGGCGGCGATCTGGATATCGGATACCTGTCTGAAATCGACCCGACATGGGGGGACAGCGCCCTGACCTCCATTCTGAATCCGGAGGCGGTCATTTTTGCCAACCCCATCGCGCAGGGCGCATGTGCGGCCGACGCGGTGGCCAGTGCAGCAAAAACGTCGGTTGACGCGCTGTTCTGGTGTGCCGGATCGCAGGGGTCAATGTATCCCTTTAACGGCTGGGTGAGCAATGAGTCCAGCCCCCTGCAGTCTTCCGTTCTGGTCAGCGAGCGCATGGCGTTCAAGCTGCACCGTCAGGGTCAGATAATGGAGAGCGTCGGGGAGGATAAAAAGGTCTGCTTCGAGTATCCGTCACCCATTATTCCCAAAACGCGCTGGCGCTATCAGATGGTGAATATGTATCCGGACGTGGCGCAGTGCCATCCCTTCGGCCGAACGGTCATGCGCTGGGAAACGGGGCGTAACCCGCCGAACACGAAGAAAAACTACGGCTATCTTCTCTGGCGCAAGCGCAACTGCGTCTTCCTCTGAGAAAAAGGAAACTTCCATGAAAACTCTGTCCGGTCTGACGGCGGCGCTGCTGCTGTCAGCATACTGTTGCACTGCGCTGGCGTCAGGGGCTGATGAGGCGAACCGCGAGTTTATTCGTCAGCAGGAGTCTTTCAGCCAGCAGCTGAGGGGGCAGGACAACGCGCCGCTGCGCCAGATGCTGGAGCAGCAGGTGCGCCAGAACCCTCTTTCAGCAGACGACGCCCGCTTTATCGGGGAGCTGAAACAGCGCCAGCGCGAGGACCAGCAGGATAAACCCACGCACGGTGCCCTGTATTTCGTCTCCTTTGCCATCCCGCAGGCGGGGCTTAAGCGCATGCTGACCGAGGCCCGCCGCTACGATATTCCCGCCACCCTGCGGGGTATGGTCAACAACGACATGAAAACGACGGCAACCGCCGTGATGGCGCTTGTTCAGGACGGCTCAGCCAGCGGCGTCGCCATCGACCCGACCCGCTTTCGTGAGTACGGGATCACCAGCGTGCCGTCCCTGGTGGTGTACTGCGAGGCGGGCCACGACGTGATTCGCGGCAATCTTCATCTGAAGCAGGCGCTGGAAAAGGTGGTGGGGAAGGGCGAGTGCAGGGATGAGGCGCAACAGCTGCTTAATAAAGGAGATGCCCGATGAAAAGAGCAATACTGATGTCGGTGCTGGCCATTGCCACCACGATGGCAAGCGTGAATGCATTTGCCGATGCTGACGCGCAGTACAGGGCGGGGGCTGATTTTGCCCGTCAGGTACAGGGGCAGGGTGAGAGCAGCCTGAAAAACTTTAACCCCTCAGCGTCTATCCCCAACTATACCGCCTCACCCGGTGAGAAAAAGTACTATGGCGGTGTGACGGCGACCGGTGATGGTGCGCTGAAAGCGGACGGTACCACGGGCTGGACTACTAATGAGGCTACAAAAGCCGTCACCGACTCGTTTGTTAACAACCCGAAGGAGCCCATTTCGCCCGACGCGCCGTTTATTAAGGCCAGCCAGGATGTCCAGTCCCGCGCTGATACCATCATCGGCAAAACGGGGCAGACGCAGTGCGAAGCGCAGAATATCAGCCGCAGTGAGTTCACCAACTATACCTGTGAGCGCGACCTGCTGGTTGAGCAGGCCTGTACGCGCACGGCCAGCATTACCGGCCACTATGAAGATACATCTGAAACAAAACAGATTGTTATCCAGTCTCAGAATATTTCGTTTGCTTCCTCCGAAGCGGGATACACAGGAACATGGACTGCGCCGGTGACAGGGAAGGTTGTTGCTGCAACAGCCACCTATTCCTGGAATAAACGTCTGGCGTTCAGTAATCCTAACTGGTTTATGCGAGTAACCACGCCTTTCGGGTTGATTTCCATGGATAACGATACCGGTAGCCTGGCGCTGAGTAGCGGCATGCAGCTGAAGAAAGGCGCAGGGATGGTGTTTTCCATTCGTACCAGGAGAAACAATCCCACTACAGATTCAATCTGGAAGCACAGCAATATGCGCTACAGCTTCACCGTTACGCTCCAGATTGAAATTCCCGCCAAAAAATGGGTACCAGACGTGGTCTGGAACGAATCCTGCCCGTTCAGCAAGAGCGAAGGTACGCTCAAAAAGACGGAATGTATTGAGCCGGGGAGCACAAAAACGGTGGTGGTTGACGGCGTGTCATACCCGGTCACGCAGGCTTGCTGGAAGTACAAAGACACGTATATGACCCAGGCTGCTGACAATGGCACCTGCAAAACCTACATGAACAATCCGGCCTGTACGCTTGCCTCACGCACCTGCGCCTTCACGGCAGAAGACGGCAGCGGCTGCCTGCATGAATACGCGACGTACTCCTGTGAAACACGTACTTCCGGCCAGGTGATGATATGTGGCGGCGACACCTTCTGTCTCGATGGTGACTGTGAGCGGGCGCAGAACGGTAAAAACAACGATTTTGCACCTGTCGTTTCGGCACTCGCCGCGCTGGCCGCTGCGGGCAAGGACGTGGCAGCCATTAACAGCGTTAACGTACGCGCCTTTACCGGCAGCGCGAAGTTCTGCAAGAAGTTTGCGGCAGGCTTCAGCAGCTGCTGTAAGGACGGCGGCTGGGGCCAGGACGTCGGGCTTGCCAGGTGCAGCAGCGAGGAGAAAGCGCTGGGCAAGGCCAAAGAGAATAAGCTCACGGTCAGTATCGGTGAGTTCTGTTCAAAAAAAGTGCTCGGCGTCTGTCTCGAGAAGAAGCGCAGCTACTGTCAGTTTGACTCAAAGCTTGCCCAGATTGTGCAGCAGCAGGGACGTAACGGTCAGCTTCACATCGGCTTTGGCAAGGCCAGCAGCCCGGACTGTCGCGGCATCACCCAGACTGAGTTGCAACAAATCAAGTTCGACAAACTCGACTTCTCAAACTTTTTCGACGATCTGCAAAAGAACAAGAAAATCCCGGATAACGACACCCTGACGAAGCGCGTCCGCGAGGAAATCGCCGCGCAACTGAAGAACAAACAGTAAGCCACTCATCACTCACTCAGGACTCTCCATCATGAAAATTAAAGGATTTACTGGACGCCTTATCATCAGCCTGATTGTCGCCTCACCGGTGCTTTACTGGCGCGGGAATATCGTTGATGAAACAACCCGCATCGATGTGTTTTTTATGGCGCTGATGGTTGTGCTTTTCGTGGCGGGAGTTCTGCTGGCGTGGCTGTTAAACCCGCTTTTCAAACGATAACCGACCTGCTTCGGGATAAGGAAGGTTCCAGTGAAAAAGAGAAAGACAGCGTTAGCGCTGCTGCTTCTTGGCAGCGTTTTTACCGCCACAGGAAAAGATGCCGGCTGGCAGTGGTACAACGAAACGCGCAGAACGCCGGAGGACGACAAATCCTCTTCAACACAGCCTCAGCAGGCCTCGCCGGACATCATGGAGAAGCTTGCCACGCTTCAGCAGGCCACGAAGCGCGCCATGTACGAGGCCATTCTGTATCCGGGCGTGGAGAACTTTACCCGCTACTTCCGCCTGCAGAACTACTGGACGCAGCAGGCCGGGCTGTTCTCGATGAGCGCCAAAAAAGCCATGCTCGAGCACCCCGAACTGGACTACAACCTGCAGCACAGCCACTACAACGGTACCGTGCGCAACCAGCTGGCGGCGGACTTTGCCGACCAGCGCCGCGCCATTGAAACGCTGGCTCAGCACTATGGCGTGATGTTCTTCTACCGCGGACAGGACCCGATCGACGGCCAGCTGGTTCAGGTCATTAAAAACTTCCGCGAAACGTATCACCTCAGCGTCATTCCGGTTTCCGTGGACGGTATCGTGAATCCACTCCTGCCGGATACCCGAATGGACGGTGGACAGGCCAGCCGGCTGGGTATTCGTTACTTCCCGGCGCTGATGCTGGCCGACCCTAAAAGCGGGGCGGTCAAACCCGTCTCGTATGGCTTTATCAGCCAGGATGACCTGGCGAAGCAGTTCCTCAACGTTTCCACAGATTTTGCCCCCAACTTTTAATACAGGAAGAGTTCGCATGCGCAAATTCCGTTTTCGCCTGCCTGAGTTCGACGTGCCCGGATTATGGGTGCTGAGCCTCGGGATATGGTTTCACATTGTTTCCCGCCTGGTCCGGCGCGAGCCGGAGATGGCCATTCTTCTGGCGCAGATAATCGGCGTATCGATGGCGCTCTGGGGGGGCTACCGCATCATCAACCGCTGGATTGATGCCGCCCGTGAGGCCGAAAAGGCCCGTGATGCCGGAGGATGCCGACATGAACCTTAGACATACCGTGTTTACCGTGGCGCTCATGTCCCTCTGCCTGGCCACACAGGCTTCCACAATGGACGAGATCAAATCGTTATGGCATCCACAGGGGGCGCGAACGTCGGGATCTCTGCCAACATCCCCGGAAGACCCTGAAGTTAAGCCACTTCCGGCGAAGCCGCCGGTCTGGTACCGCCTCAGCAACGGCCGCCAGATCAATCTGGCCGACTGGAAGGTCGTGCTGTTTATGCAGGGACACTGCCCGTACTGCCACCAGTTTGATCCGGTCCTGAAGTCGCTGTCGGCACGGGTGGGGTTTGGGGTGATGGCCTACACCATCGACGGTCAGGGGGATGCGTCCTTTCCCGATGCGTTGCCCGCGCCGCCGGAGGTGATGAAAACCTTTTTCCCTAACCTGCCCGTGGCCACGCCAACCACCTTTCTCGTCAACGTAAACACCCTTGAAGCCCTGCCCCTGCTGCAGGGCGCGACCGACGAACAGGGCTTTATGGCCCGCATGGATACGGTCCTTCAGATGCGTGGAGTGGGTAACAATGGCTGATCAGAACAATGCAGAGGAACACGACATGATGACCTCCGGAATGCTTCAGAGAGCTACGACGCCAGAGTTAATCGCGCTCAGGGCACGGAAAGAGGACGCACGGTTCGGCGTTTATGCTGAGTGGGCGGGCATTTTGCTCATTGCCGGCGTGCTGTCGCGCGTCTTTATGACATACGTTTTCAATGCCTGCGTCGGCGACTGGCTCAGGGACGGTCACCTGCAGCTGAAAGATTTGTGGAACGTGTTGATGTACGCCATTCCACTGATATTTATCGCGCTGAGCGGCGGGCTTGCCGTTGCAGGTGGCGTTTATGCAATCCTGAACTCGCTTTATACGAAAGGGCAAATGTTCATACTAAAACGAAAAATGGGAAAACTCGCCCTGCAGGCGAGTCGGGAGGGTGCCGATGTTCGTCCGTAAACCTCTCTCCATACTGTGTGGCCTCCTTCTTGCGTGTTCAGCGAGCGTGAGTGCCGACGTGAACAGTGACATGAACACCTTCTTTAATAAGCTGGGCTTTGCGTCCAACACCAGCCAGCCACAGGTCTGGCAGGGCCAGGCCGCGGGCTACGCCACGGGCGGCTCACTCTACGCGCGCACGCAGGTGAAAACCGTCCAGCTTATCTCCATGACGCTGCCCGACATCAACGCCGGCTGCGGCGGCATCGATGCCTATCTGGGCTCCTTCAGCTTTATTAACAGCGATCAGTTGCAGCGTTTCGCCAAGCAGATTATGTCCAATGCGGCCGGATACTTCTTCGATCTGGCGCTGCAGACCACGGTACCGGAAATCAAGACCGCTAAAGACTTCCTGCAGAAGATGGCCAGCGACATTAACAGCATGAACCTCAGCTCCTGCCAGGCGGCGCAGGGGATTGTCGGCGGTCTGTTTCCGCGCACTCAGGTCTCCCAGCAGAAGGTCTGCCAGGACATTGCCGGTGAGAGCAACATGTTTGCCGACTGGGCGGCATCCCGCCAGGGCTGCACGGTGGGGGGAAGCATGGATAAGGTCCGTGATAAGGCCAGTGATAAGGATAAAGAGCGCATAACGAAGAATATCAATGTCATCTGGAATGCGCTCGGAAAGAACCGCATGTTTGACGGGAATAAAGAGCTTAAGGAGTTCATCATGACCCTGACCGGAACAATGGTCTTTGATGAGAAGGGTAATATAACCCCGCTTCCGGCAAGAACGACCGATCGCGACCTTATTCGGGCCATGATGGAGGGGGGGACTGCACGGGTGTATCACTGTAATGACAGCGATAAATGTCTGAAGGTGGTTGCCGATGCTAATGTCACGATCAGCCAGAAAAATGCACTGAAAAATCAGATAAAAGACATCCTTTCCAGCATTCAGAATAAAGCCGTTGCCGATCTAAAGTTAACCGAGAAAGAGAAGGGATTTATCACAAGTACTACCATCCCGGTCTTCAAGTACCTGGTTGATCCACAGATGCTGGGGGTTTCTAACAGCCTCGTTTATCAGCTAACCGATTACATCGGCTACGACATTCTTCTCCAGTACATCCAGGAGCTGGTCCAGCAGGCCCGTGCAATGGTGGCAACGGGAAACTATGACCAGGCGGTTATCGACAGCATCAATAATAACCTCAACGAAGCCACGCGGCAGATAGCCTCCTTCCAGGCACAGGTGCAGGTACAGCAGGATGCGCTTTTGGTTGTTGACCGCCAGATGAGCTACATGCGCCAGCAGGTCTCGGCACGCATGCTGCAGCGCTACCAGAACAACTATCACTTCGGGGGGGCGCGCTGATGCAGGAAATCTATGTCATCGCGGGCGGCGACTGGCTGACGCAGACGCTGAATGCCATCGTCACGTTCATGTCGACGGAGAACTGGGTTGTTATTCGGCGTATTGCGACGGCTTTCTCTGTGCTGGTTGTAGCCATTTCGTGGATACGACGGCACAACATCATGGATATGCTGGGCTGGGCAGGCGTCATTGTGCTGATGTCGCTGCTGGTCAGTGTTCGCACCTCCGTACAAATAATCGATATCAGTAATCAGACAAAGGTCTATAAAGTCGATAACGTGCCCGTCGGGCTGGCACTGCCTGCATCGCTGACCACCAAAATCGGATATGCCCTTGTTCAGGGGTATGAAATGGTCTTTTCACAGCCCGACAGCATCACCTACAGCAAAACCGGCATGATATTTGGGGCGAATCTGGTTTCACGCAGTACGGACTTTTTATCACAGAACCCAGAGATAACTACGATATTCACGGACTATGTGCAGAACTGCGTGATGGGCGATATTTTCCTGAACGGAAAATATACCATGGAAGATCTAATGAACAGTGCAGACCCGTATACGCTGATTTTCTCAAAGCCGAGTCCGCTGAGGGGGGTATTCAACAACAATAATCAGTTTTTAACCTGTGAAGAAGCCGCTGCGGTAATTAAGCCAAAGCTTGCCCTGGATACTCAGACCGGAGGAAAAACATGGAGTTACTACGTGCGTCAGCTTTTTGGCGGACGTCCGAATCCTGACATTTTGTTCAGCCAGATGATCGGGGACAGCTATAACTATTTCTATGGTGCTGGTCAGAGCGCCGCGTCGATTGTCCGTCAGAATGTGACGATGAACGCTTTGCGAAATGGCATCATGAGCTATGCAGCCCGCAACGGTGACACCTCAAGCCTGCTGAATATCGCCACTACGTCATCGATGGAGAAGCAGCGGCTGGCGCATGCGACGGTCGGTCAGGTGGCATTACGCTCACTACCTATGTCTCAGACGTTGATTGTCGGTCTGACCATCGGAATATTCCCCCTGATGGTGCTGGGCGGGATGTTTAACGCCGTCACCCTTAATGTGCTGAAGGGGTACGTGCTGGCTATCATGTGGGTGCAGAGCTGGCCACTGCTTTACGCCATCCTCAACAGCTGCATGACCTTCTATGCGAAGGCCAACGGTTCACCAGTGGTTCTCTCGGAGTTGTCACAGGTGCAGATAAAATACTCAGACCTCGCTACCACGGCAGGCTATCTGTCGATGCTTATCCCGCCACTGGCATGGGGAATGCTGAAGGGACTGGGGGCGGGGTTCTCAAATCTCTACAGCCATCTGGCCTCTTCCGCTATCAGCCCTGCAGCCACTGCTGCCTCTGGTGCTGTTGATGGTAACTACTCTTACGCTAACATGCAGACAGAAAATGTGAGTGGTTTTAACTGGAATACCAATAGCTCAACAGTATTTGGACAAATGAGCCAACAGTTGGCTAACGGAGCCAGTTCGACGCAAATGCGTGATGGTAGTGTAGTGACAGATTCCAGTGGTGCTACGTCACGTATTCCTATGAGTATCAACATGACTCGTCAGATTGCAACCGCACAGCAGGCAATGGCCCGCGAGGCACAAACCCAGTCAGAGAGTGCATTGCATGGATATAACAGTAGTTTGAGTAGCGCATGGAATACGCTTAGTCAGTTTGGCTCAAACCGTGGTAGCAGTAATTCAATGACCAGTGGCGCAGACAGCACTATGAGTGCTCAGGATTCTATGATGGCCAGCAGGATGCGCAGCGCAGTAGAAAGCTATGCGAAAGGGCATAATATTAGTAATGAACAGGCCACTCAAGAGTTAGCGTCAAGGAGCACCAGAGCGTCACTCGGATTGTATGGTGATGCACATGCTAAAGGAAGTATGGGGCTGAATGTGCTGGGTACCGGAGGAGGGGTAGGGTTTCAGGCAGGAGTTAAGGCGGGAGTTGATTTTTCCGATGACGATATGCACCAAGCAACAAATAGCTCTCGAGCTAGCCATGATGCTCGACATGATATGGATGCTAAAGCAACCCAGGACTTTAAGGAGGCGAGTGATTACTTTACTAGCCGTAAAGTCAGTGAATCTGGGAGCCATACGGACAATAATGCGGCTTCCCGAGCAGATCAACTTTCGGCATCGTTGAACTCAGCAAAACAGAGCTATGATCAGTACACCACAAGTCAGGCTCGTAGCCATGAATATGCTGAAATGGCGTCTCGTACAGAAAGTATGAGTGGTCAAATGAGCGAGGATCTAAATCAGCAGTTTGCCCAGTATGTCCGTAAACATGCACCTCAAGATGCAGATACATTGCTTACTAATACCAGCTCAGCAGAAATCGCAGGAAAACGTCGGGAACTGGCTTGGGGATTTGTTCAGGAGCAGGTACAACCGAGCGTTGATGCATCATATTCAGCAGCTAAAGGAAATGTTGGCCATGGTATGGGGGCCATTTCTGGTGGCGGTGGAAATAGCGATGTTAGTGCCGATCACCAGTCTCATCAGGCTACTATCGAACAACGTACACAGGACAGCGGAATTCAGAATAATGTAAAAGACCAAGTTGATAATATGCTCACAACATCGAGAGAGAATATAGCCGATACTAAAGGAGGAATACGCGATGAAGAAGGCAGCATAAATAAACAGTATTCTGATCTGCAAAAACATCATAATTCAGAGCAATCTTCGCAAATGAATACGTATAATAAGGAAAAGGAGTCTCAAGAACGAGTGCCGGGGGCTGACAGTCCTGAAGAACTGATGAAGAAGGCAAAAAAATATCAAGATAAACATAAGCAGTAACAGGATGCCAGAGAGGGTGCGATGAGAAATCTGCTTCAGATATTCATGGTAGTGTTGTTTCAGTCTATTGCTTGTTATCTGGCTGGATGGTTAGTTACGGAGGTGGTATTCATTGGTGCAACTGTGCTCTTATGGCAAGGATTGTTCATCTATTTGTTTTATAAAATATCTAAGAATAAAGGCAGTGTTGAACCCTACACATACAACAGGGTAGTTTGCTATGTGATAATGCCTATATGTTCACTGGCTCCTCCTCTTGTTACTTTTTTTGTATTCATTGTGGGTACATTGATGGATTTATATAAGGTTAGCGGGTGTATAAGCATCAAAGAGTGGCTTGAAAAAAACAAGGTAGATGGCGCCCACTCTATAAATAATGACTTTGAATCCGTGGACTTTGATAATGTTAATTATAATCCGGAAAGTAATTATCCAATGGGTTGGAAGCGTTAGATTGAGTTGTAGGATTTCATAGTCAGTTTCATGGTTGTGTATGGATATAATATTTAGTTTTATGGAGGTAAACAATGCGAGTGTTCTATGGGATGTTGGGAGTTTTTGTTTTCCTGTCGTGTACCTTGAGTGTAAGGGCTAGCGACGACTACTACACTAACTTAAAAAAAGATGCGAATTCTGGAAACGCATTAGCTCAATATAAGCTAGGTGCAATGTATTTGGTCGTATCTGGTGATTATAAAAAAGCTTTTTATTGGACTAATAAGTCGGCGATTCAGGGTAATTCAGATGCCCAAAATAACCTAGGTCTGCTCTATTATTATGGGCAAGGTGTTGATAAAAATATAAAAAAAGCAGGCTATTGGTGGGGGAAGGCAGCAGATGCAGGGAATGCATCTGCTCAGAATGACTTGGCAATGCTTTATAAAAATGGATTATTGAAAGATGCCCGTTGTGATAAAATAATGGATTTGCTTAACTCCTCAGCTCAAAAAGATTTTGAGTTGGCATATTTGAATATTGGAAACCTGTATTCTACAGGTGAGTGTGTTAATAGGGATATGCACGAGGCGGTGATCTGGTGGGAGAAAGCATCCATTAAAAATAACGGACAGGCTGAGTTTAATTTGGCAGGGGCTTATATGAGAGGTGATGGTGTATTTCCAGGTTCTGGAATGGCAGATATCTATTTGAAAAAATCATGCTCACATGGATATGCAGGAGCGTGTGATTTACTTAAAAAATAACATTCATTATTAATAATCTCCCCGCCTTTAGTTAAATGATGTCATCCTAGTGTTTTGTAACGGATGACATTAAATCAATTGCTTTCTGAAATCATGGTCGCTATACATATAGACCAACCTCTATGAGGCTAATATGAGTTTTAATGCTAAGGATATGACCCAGGGCGGTCAGATCGCGAGCATGCGTATCCGTATGTTCAGTCAAATTGCCAATATCATCGTGTACTGTCTCGTCATTCTCTTCGGCATCATTGTCGCGATTACGCTGTCGGTTAAACTGACCTGGCAGACGTTCGTGAACGGCATGGTTTATTACTGGTGTCAGACGCTGGCCCCCATGCGCGATATTTTTAAATCCCAGCCTGTCTATACCATCCGTTATTACGGCCATGAGCTGAAGTACAACGCGCAGCAAATACTGCAGGACAAATATATCCAGTGGTGCGCCGACCAGGTCTGGACGGCCTTTATTCTTGCTGCCATCATCGCGGCCGTGGTGTGCGTTATTACCTTCTTTGTCACCACCTGGATTCTGGGCCATCAGGGTAAGCAGCAGAGTGAGGACGAGATAACGGGAGGGCGCCAGCTGACTGACGACCCGAAAGCGGTGGCGAAAATGCTCAGGCGCGACGGTCTCGCATCCGACATCAAAATCGGTGAGCTGCCGCTTATTAAGGACTCGGAGATCCAGAACTTCTGTCTGCACGGTACCGTCGGGGCCGGTAAATCAGAAGTTATCCGCCGTCTGATGAACTACGCCCGCCAGCGTGGCGATATGGTCATCGTGTATGACCGCTCCTGTGAGTTCGTCAAAAGCTACTATGATCCGGCCACAGATAAAATCCTTAACCCGCTGGATGCGCGCTGCGCTGCATGGGACCTGTGGCGGGAGTGCCTGACGCAGCCTGACTTCGACAACGTTTCCAACACGCTTATTCCTATGGGCACGAAGGAAGACCCCTTCTGGCAGGGGTCGGGACGTACCATCTTTGCCGAAGCCGCATATCTGATGCGCAACGACAAGGACCGCAGCTACAGCAAGCTGGTCGACACGCTGCTTTCCATCAAGATTGAGAAGCTGCGCTCGTACCTGAAAAACTCCCCGGCGGCGAACCTGGTGGAAGAGAAAATCGAGAAAACGGCCATCTCCATCCGCGCCGTGCTGACCAACTACGTCAAGGCTATCCGCTACCTGCAGGGCATCGAAAATAACGGCGAGTCATTCACCATACGCGACTGGATGCGCGGCGTTCGTGAGGATGGTAAAAACGGCTGGCTGTTTATCTCCTCCAATGCTGACACCCACGCTTCCCTCAAGCCGGTTATCTCCATGTGGTTGTCCATCGCCATTCGCGGGCTGCTGGCGATGGGGGAAAACCGTAACCGCCGCGTGTGGATCTTCGCCGACGAGCTGCCTACCCTGCACAAGCTGCCGGACCTGGTTGAGATCCTGCCGGAGGCGCGTAAGTTTGGCGGCTGCTACGTCATTGGCATTCAGTCCTACGCCCAGCTGGAAGATATTTACGGGCAGAAGCCGGCGGAAACGCTGTTCGACGTGCTGAACACCCGTGCCTTCTTCCGCTCGCCGTCGCGCAATATCGCCGAGTTCGCCGCTGGCGAAATCGGTGAAAAAGAAATCCTCAAGGCGTCCGAGCAGTATTCCTACGGTGTGGACCCGGTACGCGACGGTACCTCGGTCGGCAAGGACATGGAGCGCGTCACCCTGGTGAGTTACTCCGACGTCCAGACGTTGCCGGATCTCTCCTGCTACGTCACGCTTCCCGGACCTTATCCTGCCGTGAAAATGGCGCTGAAGTATCAGCAGCGTCCAAAGGTGGCACCGGAATTCATTCCGCGCACCATCGACGGGAAAGCGGAGGAACGCCTGAATGCCGCGCTGGCTGCACGTGAACATGAATCCCGCAGCATCGCCATGCTCTTTGAACCGGATGCCGATGTTGTCGCGCCAGAGGGCGGTGCGGAGAATGTTGGTCAGCCACAGCAGCCACAGCAGCCACAGCAGCCACAGCAGCCACAGCAGCCACAGCAGCCACAGCAACTGACGCCCGCGCCCCGCGCTGCAGACGCGGCATCCGTAGCAGGTGCGGCAGGCGCCGGCGGTGTGGAGCCTGAGCTGAAGACAAAGGCGGAAGAGGCAGAGCAGCTGCCGCCCGGCATCAGTGAAAGCGGTGAAGTAGTGGATATGGCGGCATGGGAGGCGTGGCAGGCGGAGCAGGACGAACTGTCTCCTCAGGAGAGGCAGCGTCGTGAAGAAGTGAACATCAACGTTCACCGGGCGCCTGAAAAGGATCTTGAGCCGGGAGGATACATCTGATGATGAGCATCGGATCGGTAAAATCCGCCGGCAGCGCGGGCAATTATTACACCGACAAGGACAACTACTACGTTATCGGTAGTATGGGCGAGCGCTGGGCCGGAAAAGGGGCTGAAGCGCTGGGGCTCAGCGGCGGGGTGGACCAGAAGGTCTTTACGAAGGTTCTGGAGGGACGCCTGCCGGACGGCAGCGACCTCAGCCGGACTCAGGACGGGGCGAACAAACACCGTCCGGGCTACGACTTCACCTTCTCTGCGCCCAAAAGTGTCTCCGTGATGGCCATGCTGGGAGGCGACAAGCGTCTTATTGAGGCACACAACCGCGCGGTGGAGACCGCCATTAAGCAGATAGAGGCAATGGCCTCCACGCGGGTTATGACGGAGGGCAGGAGCGAGACGCAGCTGACCGGCAACCTGGTGATGGCGCTGTTTAACCACGATACCAGCCGCGACCAGGAGCCGCAGCTGCACACCCACGCGGTGGTGGCCAATGCCACTCAGCATGGCGATGAGTGGCGAACGCTCAGCAGCGACAAAGTGGGTAAAACCGGGTTTATTGAGAATATCTACGCCAACCAGATTGCCTTTGGCCGCCTGTATCGTGCCGCGCTGAAGGATGACGTCGCGGCGATGGGCTATGAGACTGAGACGGTCGGCAAACACGGCATGTGGGAGCTGAAGGGCGTACCGACGGAGCCGTATTCCAGCCGCAGCAGGACCATCAGCGAGGCGGTCGGGGATGACGCGTCCCTGAAGTCCCGCGACGTGGCGGCGCTCGATACCCGCCAGTCGAAGCAGAAGGTTGACCCCGAACAGCGCATGGCCGAGTGGATGCATACCCTGAAAGAGACGGGGTTTGACATTAAAGCCTACCGTGAGGCGGCAGACCTGCGGGTTGTGCAGGGGAATATTCCCGCAACGACGCCTGAAGCCATTGATATTAACAGCAGCGTCGGGCAGGCCATCGCGATGCTGAGCGACCGGCGGGCGCGGTTCACGTATTCCGAACTGCTGGCCACCACCCTCGGGCAGCTGCCCGCGCGGTCGGGCATGGTGGAGATGGCGCGTGACGGCATCGATGCGGCGATAAAAAATGAGCAGCTCATCCCGCTGGATAAAGAGAAGGGGCTGTTTACCTCGAACATCCACGTGCTGGATGAGCTGTCGGTGTCGGCGATGACCCGCGATTTACAGCGGACGGGGCAGGCCGACATTTTTCCGGATAAAAGCGTGCCCCGCAGCCGGTCATACAGCGATGCCGTGAGTGTCCTGGCCCAGGACCGTCCGCCGGTGGCGATCATTTCGGGTCAGGGCGGGGCGGCCGGCCAGCGTGAGCGCGTGGCGGAGCTGACGATGATGGCGCGCGAACAGGGGCGTGACGTGCAGATTATCGCCGCCGACAGGCGTTCGCGCAGCGCCCTTATGCAGGATGAGCGCCTCAGCGGCGAGCATATCACCGACAGGCGGGGGCTGACGGAGGGCATGGCCTTTACGCCCGGCAGCACGCTGATTGTGGACCAGGGGGAGAAGCTGACCCTGAAAGAAACGCTCACGCTGCTCGACGGTGCGCTGCGCCATAACGTCCAGCTGCTGATTGCCGACAGCGGCCAGCGCACCGGGACCGGCAGCGCCCTCACCGTCATGAAGGAAGCGGGAGTGAGCACGCTCGCGTGGCAGGGCGGTGAGAAGACGCAGGTCTCGGTTATCAGCGAGCCTGACCGGCGGCAGCGGTATGACCGCCTGGCCGCTGACTTTGCCCGAAGCGTCCGCGCAGGTGAACACAGCGTGGCGCAGGTCACCGGTCCGCGCGAGCAGGCGGTGCTCGCAGGCGTAGTCCGCGAGGCGCTTAAGGCGGAAAAGGTGCTGGGCGAGCGGGAGGTCAGTATCACCACGCTGGAGCCGGTCTGGCTCGACAGCCGCCATCAGCAGGTGCGCGACCACTACCGGGAGGGGATGGTCATGGAGCGCTGGAATGCCGAAGAGCGCAGCCGGGAACGCTTTGTCATTGACCGCGTGACGGGCCGCAACAACAGCCTGACGCTGCGCAACGCCCAGGGTGAGACGCGGGTGACCCGCCTGTCTGAACTCAACAGCAGCTGGTCGCTGTACCGCACCGGCACGCTGCAGGTGGCCGAAGGCGACCGTCTGGCAGTGCTGGGTCAGGCGCAGGGGACGCGGCTCAGGGGAGGCGATACGGTGACCGTTAAGGCGCTCGGGGAGGCGGGGCTCGTCGTCAGCCTGCCGGGGCGTAAGGCGGACGTGGTCCTGCCCGCCGGCGACAGCCCGTTTACCGCCGCGAAGGTGGTTCAAGGCTGGGTGGAGTCGCCGGGCCGCTCGGTGAGCGACAGCGCCACGGTTTTTGCCTCGCTGTCGCAGCGCGAGCTGGATAACACCACGCTGAACAAACTGGCGCTCAGCGGCCGGGCGGTGCGGCTCTATTCCGCGCAGACGGCGCAGAAAACGACGGAGAAGCTGTCGCGTCAGTCTGCCTGGAGCGTCGTGTCCGAACAGATTAAGGATGCGGCGGGGCATGACAGGCTCGATGATGCCCTGGCGCACCAGAAGGCCGGTCTGCACACGCCGGAGCAGCAGGCTATCCATCTGGCCATTCCGGTGCTGGAGGGGAACGGCCTGGCGTTCACGAAGCCGCAACTGATGGCCGCCGCGAAAGAATTTGAGCAGGACAGCCTCAGCCTGCAGGCCATCGAAAAGGAAGCGGACCGTCAGGTGCGCAGCGGCGACCTGCTGTCGGTGCCGGTATCGCCGGGAAACGGCCTGCAGCTGCTGGTCTCACGCCAGTCGTACAACGCTGAAAAAAGCATTATCCGCCACGTCCTTGAGGGAAAGGAGGCCGTCACCCCGCTGATGGATAAGGTTCCGGACGCGCAGCTGGCGGGCCTGACCGACGGGCAGCGGAACGCCACGCGCATGATACTTGAATCCCCCGACCGCTTTACCCTGGTGCAGGGCTACGCCGGGGTGGGTAAAACCACCCAGTTCCGGGCAGTCATGTCGGCCATCGGCACGCTGCCGGAACGGGAGCAGCCGCGCGTTATCGGCGTGGCCCCCACCCACCGGGCGGTGAGCGAGATGCGCGATGCGGGCGTGCCTGAAACGCAGACGCTGGCGGCCTTTATTCACGACACGCAGCAGCAGCTGCGCGGCGGCGAACGAACGGACTTCAGCAACGTGCTGTTTCTCGTGGATGAAAGCTCAATGGTCGGTAACGCCGACATGGCGAAGGCGTACAGCCTGATTGCCGGGGGCGGGGGGCGCGCGGTCTCCAGCGGGGATACCGACCAGCTGCAGTCCATTGCCCCGGGCCAGCCCTTCCGCCTGCTGCAGAAGCGCAGCGCCATTGACGTGGCGGTGATGCAGGAGATCGTCCGCCAGACGCCGGAACTAAAACCTGCCGTCTACAGCCTGATTAGCCGCGATATCGGCAGCGCCCTGACGACCATTGAGAGCGTGGCGCCGGCACAGGTGCCGCGCAGGGCGGATGCCTGGCAGCCGGACAGCTCCGTCATGGAGTTCAGCCGCGAACGGGAGGAGGCCATTGCGAAAGCCGTGGCGGCCGGCGACCTGATGCCCGGCGGGCAGCCCGCGACGCTGCTGGAGGCCATCGTGAAGGACTACACGGGGCGCACGTCAGAGGCGCAGGCGCAGACCATCGTTATCACCGCCCTGAACGCCGACCGCCGCCAGGTGAACGCCATGATTCATGACGCCCGTCAGGGTGCCGGCGAGGTGGGCGAAAAAGAGGTCACGCTGCCGGTTCTCACGCCTGCCAATATCCGCGACGGGGAGCTGCGGCGCATGGCAACGTGGGAGGCATCCCGCGACAGCCTGGTTCTGCTGGACAGCACCTATTACAGCATTGAGGCGCTGGACGGGGAGGCGCACCTGGTGATGCTGAAGGATGCGCAGGGCAACACCCGCAGCCTGTCGCCCGCGCAGGCGGCGACAGAGGGCGTCACGCTCTACCGTCAGGACACCATTACCGTGTCGGAAGGCGACCGGATGCGCTTTTCGAAAAGCGACAACGAGCGGGGCTTCGTGGCCAACAGCGTCTGGTCGGTCAGTGAGATAAAAGGTGACAGCGTCACGCTGTCGGACGGGAAACAGACCCGTACGCTCACGCCGTCAGCCGAGCAGGCAGAGCAGCACATCGACCTGGCCTATGCCGTCACCGTTGAAGGCTCACAGGGTGCGAGCGAGCCCTTCTCAATCTCCCTGCAGGGTACGGACGGCGGACGTAAGCGGATGGTGAGCTTCGAGTCAGCCTACGTGGCGCTGAGCCGCATGAAGCAGCACGCGCAGGTCTATACCGACAACCGGGATAAGTGGGTGGCCGCGATGGAAAAATCGCAGGCGAAAAGTACGGCGCATGACATTCTGGAGCCGCGCGGCGACCGCGCCGTCGCGAATGCCGCCCGCCTGACGGCGACGGCAAAAGCGCTGGGTGAGGTGCCTGCCGGTCGCGCCGCGCTGCGCCAGGCCGGGCTGCAGCCCGAGGGCTCGATGGCGAAATATATCTCGCCGGGGCGTAAATACCCGCAGCCGCACGTGGCGCTCCCGGCCTTCGACCGCAACGGCAGGAAGGCGGGCGTCTGGCTGAGCGCCCTGACGTCCGGAGACGGGCAGCTTAAGGGGCTCGCTGGTGAAGGCCGGGTGATGGGCAGCGGGGACGCGGCGTTTGCGGGTCTGCAGGCCAGCCGTAACGGCGAGTCGCTGCTGGCGCGGGATATGGAAGAGGGCGTGCGGCTCGCGAGGGAGAATCCGCAGAGCGGCGTGGTGGTGCGGCTCGAAGGCGAGGCGCGACCGTGGAACCCCGGCGCCATTACCGGCGGTCGGGTCTGGGCCGACGGCCTGCCCGATGCCACTGGTACGCAGCCCGCAGAAACGGTGCCGCCGGAGGTGCTGGCACAGCAGGCCCGGGAGGCTGAGGTGCAGCGGGAGCTGGATAAGCGTGCCGAAGAGGCGGTCCGCGAGATGGCCCGCAGCGGCGACAGGCCGGCCGGAGGGGCTGACGTCGCCGTCCGGGATGTGGTGCGGGATATGGATCGGATAAAAGAAACGCCGGCATCTCCCCTCACGCTGCCGGATGCGCCGGAAGAACGCCGCCGGGATGAGGCGGTGTCTCAGGTGGTGCGCGAGAGCGTGCAGCGGGACCGCCTGCAGCAGATGGAGCGCGAAACGGTGCGAGACCTTGAGCGTGAAAAGACCCTGGGAGGCGACTGATATGCGCGCTGAAAACCATCAGCTCTTCCCCCTTGTGGTGGTGGCCGACTGCTGGCTGCAGCGTCTGCTTGTGTGGACGCCGGGCCAGACCGACCTTATCAAAACCGTGGCGCTGCTGCTGATGGTGGCCGACCACATCAGCATGCTGTGCGGACTGGATAATGACTGGCTGCGTCTTGCCGGTCGGGGAGCGTTTCCGCTCTTTGGCCTGGTCTGGGCCATGAACCTCGCCCGCCATCCGCAGATTCAGCAGCGCGCCCTGAACCGGCTCTGGATATGGGCCGGGGTGGCGCAGGGCGGCTGGATACTGGCCGGGCTGCGCCCGGACCTGGGCAATATTCTGTTTGCCTTTGCGGTCAGCGGACAGGCACTGGCGATGATGCAGCGGCACGGGCCGCGCACGTGGCCGCTCTCCCTGATGCTGGTTCTGGCC
Source organism: Lelliottia sp. RWM.1 (assembly GCF_016859735.1). Lineage (NCBI taxonomy): Bacteria > Pseudomonadati > Pseudomonadota > Gammaproteobacteria > Enterobacterales > Enterobacteriaceae > Lelliottia > Lelliottia sp. RWM.1. The sequence continues at coordinate 53,528 of NZ_WLVC01000027.1, forward strand.
TGGCTGCCGTTTTCGGCGGGAAGCTACGGGCTGGCGGGGGTAGTGATGCTGATGCTGGCCTGCGGCGTATGTATGACGGGCCGGCGCACCACGCGCACGGGGCTGGCGCTGTGTCTGGCACTGGCGATACTCGCGCTGAATGCCGCGGACAGCCCCGCCTTTGCCATCGCGGGTCTGGTAATACCCGGCGTTACCCTGACGGTGCTGAGCCGGACCTGTTGCCGCGTGCCGAGGTTCTGGCCGCGCGAATTTTTCCCGCTGTTCTACGCGGTGCACCTTGCCGTCATCGGACTGATGGTGATGTGATATCTGCCGTGTCAGAATAGGGTCAGTCAGGGGAGTATACGTGAAACAGATTTATCCGGAGGCAGGATGACAGAGCAGGGGCGCCCCACGCTGACGCTGCGCCGCAAAGCGGAGCCAGAAGGTCAGCGTGCCGTAAGCAACAGTGAACCGGACGGTGCGGGTCCGGGCCGGGTCACGCGTAAAAAGACCGAGGTGGTGAACACGACGCCTGCCTGGAAGGTCAGGAAGCAGGCGGTGGATGAGAGCGCGAAAAAGGCGCAGGCGGACGAGAAGGCCGCCAGAAAAGCAGAGAAAGCCCGGCAGTGGGCTGAGCGACAGGCCCAGGAGAGGGAGGCCATGCGGGCGGCCAGGCGCAAACCTGCCCCGGAACCGGTGTACCGGAAGGTCATGCCGCTTGCGGACGCGCTCGCGCTCCTGAAGCGTTGCTGGCCAGCCCTGGTGACGGACGGCCAGCCGCAGCTCCTGGCGGTCAACATCCGGGAGGCAATGGTCAATGACATTCGCCGGCGCGGGCTGGAGATTTCCGTGAAGACGCTGAAACGCTGCCTTGCCGCCGTCACCCGCTCGGATGCGTATCTGGGCGCCATGACGGTGGGCGCGTGGCGTAAAAACCTTGCCGGTGAACCGGTCGCAGCGGTGAGTGCGGAGGAGGCGGCGTATGCCGTGGAGCGCAGGGCTCAGGAGCACGCTAAACGACAGCGCAGGGCGGTTAGAAGCGTCGCCACCCGTGCACGGAACGAACTGATAACAACCGAGAAGAGAAAAACACAGGATGAACATGAATAAAACCCTTTCAGTCATGCTTGCCGCAGGCCTTCTGGTCTCCGGCGTGGCGGGGGCAGCAGAGAAACCTGCCGTTGCCTTTACCCCGGAACAGGAAGCCCGCATTGGTGAAATCGCGAAAGACTACCTGCTGGCTCATCCGGAAGTGCTGGTTGAGGTCAGCCAGAAGCTGCAGGCCCAACAGCAGGAGAAGCAGCAGCAGGCGATGACGGCCGCCGTGGTTCAGAATCAGGCAGCGCTGCTGAACGATAAAGGCACACCATCATATGGTCCTGCTGATGCGAAAGTGACGGTCGTTGAATTCTTTGATTACCAGTGCATCTACTGTGCCCGCCTGGCGCCGGAACTGGAGAAGGTAATAAAAGCTAACCCGGACGTGCGCTTTGTGTTCAAGGAATTCCCGATATTTGGCCAGCGCTGGCCGGCGTCGCTCAGTGCGGCGAAAACCGGGCTTCAGATCTGGAAGCAGAAGGGGGCCGATGCTTACCTTAACTATCACAACGCGATTTACGCTACCGCCCACAACGAGGGTAAGCTGACCGATGCTGATATCAGCGCGGCCGCAAAAGCCGTGAAGTTCGATGCGAAAACAGCCCCAGATGTTCAGGGGACCCTGGATGGCATAAACACACTTGCGCAGCAGCTGGGCTTCAGCGGTACCCCGGCCCTGGTGGTTCTCCCGTCAGCCGGCGCCAGTGCTGATAACGTGACGGTTATTCCGGGATACACCAGCGCGGAGGCCCTGCAGCAGGCCATCAGTCATGCTGCCGGTGATACCAAAAAATAATCAGGCGTCCGCCAACTGATACCGCTAAAAGAGACTGACGCCTTCGCCGTGCTCAGTTGTCCAACCCCGGAGAAGGGTAAAAGCAAGTTTTCCCCGTCTCCGGCGTTTCTGGTTAACACATCCGAACAGTATTTCTGAGGTTATTTAATGCGTAAGTTCACCTTTCGCCAGCTGGCCGTGTCCGGTCTGGTATGTCTTTCGCTGAGCTGTATTCAGCCCGCAGCAGCGGCATCCTCCGTTCAGGTCGGCTTTTCACCTGAAGGCAGCGCGTTGCAGCTGGTCCTTAAGACGATTGAGTCAGCACAGCAGGAAATTCGGCTGATGGGCTACTCATTTACGTCTCCGGAGGTGGTTAGTGCGCTTGTCAGGGCAAAACGTCGTGGTGTGGATGTGAAGATAGTGCTTGATGAAAAGGGCAACCGGAGCAAAGCCAGCCAGGCGGCGATGAACATCGTGGTGAACGCGGGAATTCCGCTGCGCACCAACGGTCGCTACGCCATCATGCATGACAAAGTCATTATTGTTGATAATCATACAGTTGAGGCTGGTAGCTTTAACTACACTCGCTCTGCTGCATCGCGGAATAGCGAGAATGTGCTGGTTATTAATGAGGTGCCGGAAGTGGCACAAACCTACCTTCAGCACTGGCAGTCGCGCTGGGACGGAGGAACGGACTGGCATTCTTCATACTAAGTCGCATCGTCATTTGATCCGCAATCTACATCTATCCTGGTGAACCATGCGCCAACATGGCTCACACCTTCGCGTAAAGTTAAGTCGCTGATTTCAGATATCTGTAGTATTCTCTGCAAACGATCCAAGTTTGATCCTTGAGGAGGCAGAGATGTCGCAGATCGAAAATGCAGTAACTTCCTCATCGAAAGAAAAGCGTTCTTACCGAAAAGGTAAGCCGATGTCGGCGAGTGAAAGACAGCTTGCCGCGATTGCGCGTAAACGTGAAACACATAAAGAAGTGAAGGTTTTTGTTAAAAATCCTCTTAAAGATTGGATGATTACGATCTGTGAAGAGGAAGGGCTCACTCAAGCTCAGTTTATTGAGACCTTACTCGAACGTGAACTTTCTGAACGCGGCGTTCTCGATGTAAAGACTTCACATTCTTGAACGTTTTCTCATTGGATGCTAGATTACTGATCGTTTTAGTGAATTCTTGGTTGGCCACGCCATAAGGTGGCAGGGAACTGGTTCTGATGAGGTGTCTACCCGGGACCAGAAAAGCAAAAACCCCGATAATCTTCACCAGGTTTGGCGACTAAGAGAAGATTAACGGGGCCTACTTAAACTGTATAGAAGCTGTTGCTCTATGCAGGGAGTATAGTTTTATGCTCAGAAAACTGCAATACCCGTTTCTGTGCCATTTACTCCTTCCGTGCAACATAAGTGCGGGAAGGTGTGACTGACGCCCAGACCCTGTTCTCCCATTACCGTCAGGTCAAAAACCCGAACCCGGCATTCACGCCGCGTGAAGGCAAAAAGACACTGCCGTTCTGTCGTAAGCTGATGGCGAAAGCCGAAGGCTTCACGTCCCGTTTTGACTTTTCCATCCATGTGGCGTTCTTACGCTCGCTGGGTAAACGTCACCGGATGCCGCCACTGTTGCGCCGCCGGGCCATCGATGCCCTGCTCCAGGGGCTGTGTTTCCACTATGACCCGCTGGCCAACCGCGTTCAGCGCTCCATCACCAATCTGGCCATCGAGTGCGGTCTCGCCACCGAGTCGAAAAGCGGTAATCTGTCCATCACCCGCGCCACGCGGGCGCTGACGTTTATGGCGGAGCTGGGGCTGATTACCTATCAGACCGAGTATGACCCGCAGATTGGCTGCAATATCCCGACCGATACCACCTTCACGCCGGCACTGTTCTCCGCGCTCGACGTCTCTGACGTGGCCGTTGTGGCCGCGAGGCGCAGCCGTGTGGAATGGGAGAATCAGCAGCGTAAGAAGCAGAACCTGAAGCCGCTGGAGATGGACGGGCTGATAGCGAAGGCCTGGCGGTTTGTGCGCGAACGGTTCCGCAGCTACCAGTCCGAACGTAAACAGCATGGCCTGAAGCGCGCCCGCGCCCGACGTGACGCGGACAGAGCCCGTAAGGACATTGTGACGCTGGTGAAACAGCAGCTGACGCGTGACTACGCCAAAGGGCGTTTCGTCGGCGACAGGGATGCTCTCCAGCGTGAGCTGGAGCGGCGCGTGAAAGAGCGCATGCTGATGTCGCGTGGTAACAACTACACGCGGCTGGCCACCGTCCCCATATAACCCTTCCTGTGTGAAAAATCCGGCTGGCGCCGGAGGGTTTCGCACGTCTGCAGTCCATCGTTGACGGTTTTCTGCACGAAATGACGGCCGTCCTTCCTGACATTCACCCCATTCCGCCATCAGAATGGCCAGAAATTGCATCAGAGTGGCCACATCTCGTCGCCAGATTCAGTTACCCACAAATAACTGCAAGGGACCTTTCCATAAGGTTACAACCGTTATGCTTACAGAGCGCCAGCCGACCTGATTTCAAAGTGCGTGGTTTCCTTTAAAAACCTGCTCTGTACTTCTTTTAAATATCTTTTATTTCATTCATATAAATATATAACCTGTTCGTCGCCTGACCTGTGGACAGGCTCCTGAAAATGCCCGCCCTTGCAGCGGACTCACGTCCGCGCCGGTTCGGCAACTGCCTAAAGTAGCTCCCATCGCTACGCGACGGGCCCCGGCACGGCACATATAGTTACAACATTCAAAATACTCACTCAAAAGCAGGAACAGTGCCTGCCTGAACCCTCACAGCCCCTCCCCACCACTGAAAAGCGAGGCCGCCCCGGGCCGAAGGCCCGGAACAACGTCGCTTTTAATGATGGGTGTTGTAACTAACCTTCTTCATCGCTTTAGGTGGAGCTGCGGTGAGTTTCTGAGTACACGCTCGTAAGCGGCCCTGACGGCCCGCTAACGCGGAGATACGCCACGGCTACGGCTTACGCCTTGCCGGGACCACTCCGACCGCGTACAGAGGCATCTGAGACGTTTTTAGCGGGTATAGCTTTGCAGCTACCGTGTTAAGTTCCCTGGTGTCGCTGAGATAGTTGATGAACATCCCCCTAAGCGTCAGCAGCAAGCTGCCGCCGCTAAGGCCCCGGAAATCACGCCCTTTACGTCGTAAACGCCGTAAAGCCCGCTCACCGGGGTTAAAAGGGATTACTTTGACTTCTTCATTGCTGTTAGCGGGTTAAGGCTAATCAGGGCAGGGGGTAGGGTGGCAGAATTTATAGCCCGGCAACCGGCTACGCCGGGCTTTCGGCGCCATTTGACTCCACAGACACATGTAACCTCATCTGGCGCCTCCATGCCGCTGACGCGGCATCCAGAAGTTTCCCGATGCTGTAAGTCTTAACGTCTGCTTTGTGCCAAAAGCGGAAGTAACTAACAGCAGTCTGTGTGAAAATACGGGGAGCAGGTTAAAGGTGCCTGGCCGTTGTTGAGGTGGAGTTGCAGGGCCGCACCTTCTATATCCTAGAAGTCGATACATCTGACGGTGTTTGTTCTCTATCAACTTTGCTATTACGGCTGAAGTCGCCTCTGGATTGGCCCAAGCAGCTTACGCTGTTGGCAGAAGAGTTAACCCAGAAATCACTGCACTGGCCAAATCAGCGGTTAAAAATGCTCTGCGGCAAGGATGGCTATTCCGGCATTCCTCACCCGCAGACCAAATCCGTGGATAAGGGCAAGTTGCATGAGGAGTCGATAGAGCACTGGGCGGCAAGATTTCACAGTTGGATGACATCAATCTAACGTATTGAAGAGATTTAATACAAGACGAACTATGTCTACGTTTGAGGCTTTATATCTTGTTGTTATAGTAAAGATGGTGCATGATTGTAATCAATTTGATGATAACAATAGCGCTATATGGATCACATCACTACATTCTCCTTTCATTTCATAGCTGCGGCACATGATTAGTTCTCCCTCTAAACGGGTCGAGGATTTGAGCCTTGCCCAGCGCGAGCGGCTGGCCTACATCGACTTCCAGCTCTACTTCTTCGGTGATATTGGGCGCCCAGACCTGATTGAGCGCTTCGGTGTGGCGCCGGCAGGGGCAACTCGCGATCTGGCTCTTTACCGGGAAATCGCACCGCAGAACATTGAATTCGATGGTAGCAACAAGATCTACCGCATAGGCAAGGCGTTTGTTCCAATTTTCGAGCACTCGACGCAACGTGTTTTGTCGACACTCGCGCTTGGGTTTGGAGATGGTGTGAACGTCGACTCGCGGCCGCTGCTGCCATGCGAGTCTCCAGTGGCTTTGAGCTGCCCACGGATGGATGTGCTGGCCCCAATCTGCCGGGCTATCCACGCCAAGCGGCCAGTAGCCATCCGCTACCACTCAATGAGCAGCGGTGAGACCGAGCGGATCATTGTGCCCTTTGCGCTGGTCGATACCGGCCTGCGCTGGCACGTCCGAGCTTTTGATCGCAAGAGTGGCGAGTTCCGCGACTTCGTTGTCACCCGCATTGAAGCGCCTATCCTGCTTGATGAAGAACCCAAGGCTAACGAGCGTTCGGACAACGACATTCAGTGGACTCGGATCGTGGAGTTGGACTTAGTGCCTCATCCGCGCTTTGCGCGTCCCGAGGTCATCAAGATGGACTACGGGATGACCAACGGGTCGATCAAGATGCGCGTGCGGGCTGCTGTTGCGGGCTACATGCTGCTGCACTGGAGCGTGGACTGCTCGCCTGACCATCGCCTCAAAGAAGAACAGTATCGCCTATGGCTTAGCGATCCGCTGGTGCTGTACGGAGTCGAGAGCGCCAAGCTGGCTCCAGGATACCAAGCCCTGAGCAGTTCCAAGGGATCATAGGAAAGAGGAAAACAATGGCCAAGACACTTGAAGCCCACGACAAACTGATCCGCGAGATCTTCGAAGGCAGCTACCAGTTCGAGATTCCGGACTACCAGCGTCCCTATGCCTGGACAACCGAGCAGGCCACAGAGCTGTTCGATGATCTGCACTCGGCGATGCTGGATGCGCGTGTCTCCGGTGCAACCAGCCAATACTTCCTCGGCAGTATCGTTCTGATCAAGAACGACCGAGAGCCCAAATCGTCGGTGGTCGATGGCCAGCAGCGCCTGTCGACGCTGACGATGCTGTTTGCAGTGCTGCGCGAGGCCATGCCGCACGCAGCCGACGACATCACCGATTTCCTCTACAAGAAGGGCAAGGTCAGCCTCGGCGAGAAAAATGAATACCGCCTGACCGCCCGCGAGGAGGATGTCGACTTCTTTCGCACCAACATTCAAGAGCCGGGCGGCATCGCACAGTTGGTCACTAGCACCGACAAGCTGGAAGACAGCCGACTTCGATACCGCGAAAACGCCATGCTGCTGCTTGCCAAAGCCAAGGCGCTACCGCCCGCCGATCTGATCGCACTGTGGCAGTTCCTGGCCAACAACTGCTCGCTGGTTGTTATCTCCACGCCCGATCTTGAAGCTGCCTACCGCATCTTTTCCGTGCTCAATAATCGGGGGCTTGACCTCGCGCCTATCGACATCATCAAGGCGCAGGTTCTGGGCCTAATCCGCACCACGGCAGGCGACATTAAGAGTCGGGTCTATGCCAAGGAGTGGAGTCGCATCGAAACCTCACTGGGCCGTGACGCCTTTGGTGATCTGTTCGGTCACATCCGTAGCATCTATGCGAAGAAGAAGCAGAAGTACATTTTGGTCAAGGAATTCCAAGAGCACGTCACCGAGTACAATAACCCTATCGCCCTGATCGACTCCGTCATCAAACCTTATGCAGAAGTATGGGACTTCGTGCGCGACGCTGACTTTGAGGCGACCGAGCACGCCGAGACGATCAACGAGCACCTGTTCTGGCTCAACCGCGTGGACTTTAAGGACTGGGTACCCCCGGCACTGGTGTATTTGGGGTCTGAGGGCCAATGGAACGAAAACGTACGCTAAGGAAATAACCAATTGTTATAATTGATATTATTCATTCTTCTCTATGAACTGAAAGCCCGCACTAAGCAATGTTTTAGCCTCAAATGACTTTTTTACCTACCCAACTAACGTAACGATCGCACATCAGGTCGTTTTTCAACCGCATAGTGACACCTGCACTCACATGCGAGAAAACACATATGATTTTGACTTCTTGTTTTGGTGGAGAGACAATACCCATTCATAGCAGGAGTACATAATGCCAGAAATTGCATCCCTACAACTTTTCAAAATACTATCTGATGAAACCCGCCTGGGTATCGTGCTACTGCTCAGGGAGATGGGGGAGCTGTGCGTATGCGATCTCTGCACAGCGCTGGAACAATCACAACCCAAGACCTCCCGCCATCTGGCGATGCTTCGGGAAAGTGGCCTGTTGCTGGATCGCAAGCAGGGGAAATGGGTTCATTATCGCTTATCCCCGCATATTCCTTCCTGGGCTGCCCTGGTGATTGAGCAGGCCTGGTTAAGTCAACAGGACGACGTACAGGCCATCGCCCGTAAGCTGGCATCGGCCAACTGCTCTGGCAGCGGTAAGGCTGTTTGTATCTAAAAATTTTGCCTGTACATATATGTTTTTACGAATATGAGGTGTTAAAGATGAAAATGTTAACGGTGTTTGATCCGGCGATGTGCTGCAGTACCGGCGTTTGTGGTTCAGATGTCGATCAGGTTTTGGTCAATTTTTCTGCTGATGTGCAATGGCTGAAAGGGCGTGGGGTTCAGATCGAACGTTATAACCTGGCGCAGCAGCCTATGAGCTTCGTTGAGAACGAAAAAGCGAAAGCATTCCTTGAGGCTTCTGGAGCTGAAGGGCTTCCGCTGCTGTTGCTTGATGGTGAAACGGTGATGGCCGGGCGATACCCAAAACGCGCTGAACTGGCTCGCTGGTTTGGTATACCGCTGGAAAAGGTGGGTTTAGCTTCCACCAGTTGCTGTGGTGGTAAAACTTCCTGTTGTTGAGTATGTCAGGAGGACATATGAAATTCTTAGAGAATATCCCGTCTTACCTGTTTTTCACCGGTAAGGGAGGTGTAGGCAAAACTTCGATTTCCTGCGCAACGGCTATACGTCTGGCTGAACTGGGAAAGCGTGTTCTGCTTGTCAGTACCGACCCGGCTTCCAATGTCGGTCAGGTATTCGATCAGACTATCGGTAACACTATCCAGCCCGTGACTGCTGTGTCTGGTCTTTCGGCTCTGGAGATTGACCCGCAGGACGCCGCCCAGCAATACCGCGCCAGAATCGTTGACCCTATTAAAGGTCTTTTGCCTGATGACGTTGTTAACAGCATCAGTGAACAGCTTTCAGGAGCTTGTACGACAGAGATCGCTGCATTCGACGAGTTTACTGGCTTACTGACTGACGCTTCTCTGCTGACCCGCTTTGATCACATCATTTTTGATACTGCCCCAACTGGCCACACTATTCGCCTTCTTCAGCTTCCCGGAGCCTGGAGCAGCTTCATCGAAAGTAACCCGGATGGTGCTTCCTGTCTTGGTCCAATGGTTGGGCTGGAAAAACAACGCGAGCAATATGCTCATGCGGTTGAGGCATTATCCGATCCTGAACGAACTCGCCTTGTGCTGGTCGCGCGATTGCAAAAATCAACACTGCAGGAAGTCGCTCGTACTCATGACGAATTATCAGCTATTGGCCTTAAAAATCAGTATTTAGTCATTAACGGTGTCCTGCCTGCGAGCGAAGCAGAACGTGATGCACTGGCCGCTGCAATATGGCAACGGGAGCAAGAGGCGCTGGCAAATCTTCCTGCCGGGTTATCTGATTTGCCGACAGACAACTTATACCTGCAGCCGCTGAACATGGTTGGTGTATCCGCATTGAAAGGCCTGCTCAACGAACACGCTGAGATAACATCGCTTCCTGAACAAAGCCCACAGAACAAGCCAGAGAATATGTCGTTGTCTGTCCTGGTTGATGATATCGCCCGCAGTGAACACGGTTTGATTATGCTGATGGGCAAAGGTGGTGTGGGCAAAACCACAATGGCTGCGGCTATCGCCGTCAGTCTGGCGGATAAGGGTTTTGATGTGCATCTCACCACCTCAGATCCTGCTGCACATCTCAGTACAACGCTCAATGGCAGCCTCAAAAATCTGCAGGTCAGCCGAATCAACCCTCACGATGAAACTGAACGCTATCGTCAGCATGTTCTTGAGACGAAAGGCAGGGATCTGGATGAGGCTGGGAAACGGCTGCTCGAAGAGGATTTACGTTCTCCTTGCACAGAAGAGATTGCGGTGTTCCAGGCGTTTTCACGCGTAATTCGTGAAGCTGGCAAACGGTTTGTGGTCATGGATACGGCACCTACCGGGCATACGCTATTACTGCTTGATGCTACCGGGGCTTATCACCGTGAGATTGCCAGGAAGATGGGGGATAAAGGTCATTTTACCACTCCGATGATGCAGCTTCAGGACCAGGAACGTACCAAAGTTTTGCTGGTCACTCTGCCTGAAACCACACCTGTACTGGAAGCGGCAAACCTGCAGTCCGATCTTGAACGTGCGGGGATTCATCCCTGGGGCTGGATTATCAATAACAGCCTTTCGATTGCACAGACGCAATCGCCGCTGCTTTGCCAGCGCGCCCTACAAGAGCGTCCTCAAATCGAGGTTGTGAAAAACCAGCATGCAAGCCGCATAGCGTTAGTACCGGTAATGGCTGCAGAGCCCACTGGCATCGAGAAACTCAGAGAGCTGGTTGTTTAATTTTTTTTGTATATACAGGGCGGCAAAGCCGTCCTGTCTGGAGGATTTATGTTACTGGCAGGCGCTATTTTTGTCCTGACCATCGTTTTGGTTATCTGGCAACCGAAGGGATTAGGGATCGGCTGGAGTGCGACGCTGGGCGCGGTACTGGCGCTGATCTCTGGCGTAGTCCATTTTGGTGATATCCCTGTAGTGTGGAATATTGTCTGGAATGCGACGGCGACCTTTATTGCCGTGATTATTATCAGCCTTCTGCTCGATGAATCGGGCTTTTTCGAATGGGCGGCGCTGCACGTTTCACGTTGGGGTAACGGTCGCGGGCGTTTGCTGTTTACCTATATCGTTTTGCTCGGCGCAGCGGTGGCGGCACTGTTTGCCAACGATGGTGCGGCATTGATTCTGACGCCAATTGTTATCGCCATGCTGCTTGCATTAGGTTTCAGCAAAGGCACTACGCTGGCATTTGTCATGGCCGCCGGGTTTATTGCCGATACGGCCAGTCTGCCGCTTATCGTGTCCAACCTGGTTAACATCGTTTCTGCAGACTTCTTTGGGCTGGGTTTCACTGAGTATGCGTCGGTAATGGTGCCGGTGGATATCGCAGCCATTATCGCCACGCTGGTGATGCTGCATCTGTTCTTCCGCAAAGATATTCCGCCAACTTACGACCTGGCTCTCCTGAAAGCACCGGCAAAAGCGATTAAAGATCTGGCAACCTTCAGAACCGGCTGGATAGTGTTGATCCTTCTTCTGGTTGGCTTTTTCGTCCTTGAGCCGTTGGGTATCCCGGTCAGTGCGATTGCTGCTGTAGGGGCTGTCATTCTGTTTGCGGTGGCGAAGCGAGGCCATGCCATTAACACTGGCAAAGTGCTTCGCGGTGCGCCATGGCAGATCGTCATATTCTCTCTGGGAATGTATCTGGTGGTCTATGGTCTGCGTAATGCCGGACTAACAGAATACCTCTCCGGTGTGTTGAACGTGCTGGCAGATAAAGGACTTTGGGCCGCGACGTTTGGTACTGGCTTCCTGACGGCTTTCCTCTCTTCCATCATGAACAATATGCCTACCGTGCTGGTTGGTGCTCTCTCTATTGATGGCAGCACTGCAACAGGCGTTATCAAAGAGGCGATGATTTTTGCCAACGTGATTGGCTGCGATCTTGGACCGAAAATTACACCTATTGGTAGCCTGGCAACGTTGCTCTGGCTGCATGTCCTTTCACAGAAGAACATGACCATCACATGGGGATACTATTTCCGCACCGGGATCGTCATGACTCTGCCTGTGCTGTTTGTAACGCTGGCCGCGCTGGCGCTACGTCTCTCTTTCACTTTGTAATGAGATACTGATATGAGCAACATCACCATTTATCACAACCCAGCCTGCGGCACGTCGCGTAATACGCTGGAGATGATCCGCAACAGCGGTATCGAGCCGACCGTTATTCTTTACCTTGAGACTCCACCTTCACGCGATGAGCTGCTCAAACTCATTGCGGATATGGGCATTTCCGTCCGGGCTTTGCTGCGTAAGAACGTCGAGCCGTATGAGGAACTGGGTCTTGCAGAAGATAAATTTACTGACGACCAGCTCATCGACTTTATGCTACAGCATCCGATTCTGATCAACCGTCCGATCGTAGTGACGCCACTGGGAACTAAACTTTGCCGTCCTTCAGAGGTTGTTCTCGATATCCTTCCAGATGCCCAGAAAGCGGCTTTCACCAAGGAAGACGGTGAAAAAGTCGTTGATGATTCAGGTAAAAGACTGAAATAAAGACGAAGGGGGCATTTGCCCCCTTCATTATTACTTCGCCATTTCTTCCAGCAGGTCAATACCAACCGGCTCTTCGCTCTGTAGCGCTGTTAATGCAATACGCTTTGCATACTGCTCTTCCACATCAGAGATGAGAGGCAGCTCGCGGTTCGCCCTGATCTTCAGGAAAGGCGAAGACGGTTGAGCAGCTGCCAGGCTGTTATTAACGACCCATGCCCACGGCTCGATGCCAGCTCGGCGTAGATCCTGCTGCAGGTTAGCGGCTTCCAGTACAGGTGTCGTTTCGGCAAGCGTCACGATAATCACCTTCGTCTTCTCCGGGTCTGCTGCTTTTTCGCTATCACCTGTCTTCGATGTCAGAAAGCGAGAGAATTCGGCTTCATGCTGTCGCCAGAACACACTCATGCAATTGTTGAATGCCTTTACATCACTCATGTTCGTCCTCAAATTTTGCTCAGATTAACCCGGCTCTCATCTTCCAGAATTTTATAAACAGTGGAACGGGCAATACTGAGCCGGCGGGCAATATCTGTTGCACCAGTTCCCTGCTGATGAAGTGCCAGTACACTATTTCTGTCGATGATGCGCTTTCGGCCAAACCGGATACCTTTCAGCCTGGCCTCCTGCCGTCCTTCGTTCGTACGCTCCAGAATCCTCCTGCGTTCGGCCTGGGCTACAGCTGAAAGAATGGTCACAACCATTTTCCCCATTTCACCGTCGGTGCTGATCCCGTCGTCTATGAATCGGACCGCGACTCCCTGAGCGTCGAATTCTTTTATCAGTTGGATCATATCGGCAGTGTCGCGGCCAAGCCGGTCGAGTTTCTTCACCAGGATGACGTCACCTTCCTCCACCTTCATTCGCAGCAGATCCAGTCCTTTCCTGTCGGTAGAACTGCCGGATGCTTTGTCGGTAAATATGCGACTGGCTTTCACCCCCGCCTCTTTAAGCCCCTTGATCTGAATATCGAGGGACTGCTGGCTTGTTGATACCCGTGCGTAACCAAAAAGTCGCATAAAAATGTATCCTAAATCAAATATCGGACAGTGGGTGTCTGTTATAACAAAAAATCGATTTAATAGACACCTAGACAACACCATTTTAGTGTGTCCGAGAATTTATAACATTTCGTACGGTTGGAAAAATGTTACTAAATGCCCGTCAGGCAGGGAGGCCGATATGCCCGTTGACT
>NZ_WLVC01000028.1:0-65879 GCF_016859735.1 Lelliottia sp. RWM.1
CGCTTACCGCTCATGGGCACCTCTCTTTAAGTCATCTTAAATGACTCTGAGGTGTCTGTTAAACCCGTGGCGATTCATGAGTCTGGTTGCTGCCAGCTATATGGGGATTGTGATTAATAAGATTTTCAGAGCCATCTGCGGCCCTTTAGGAGGCATTATTACCACCTACAGCCGCATTAAATCGCCTACACGCGTGATTCAAATCCTCTCTGTTGTCAGCATTATGGCGTTAGTGGCGTTGCTTGCTACCAATAACAACCCGCAATCTGTTGCTATCGGTATTGGGCTGATTTTACTCCTGGCGTTTACCTGTTATGCCTCTCGCGGTCTCTATTTTGCTTGCCCTGGCGAGGCCCGGACACCCGGTTACATCATGGGCACAACAGTAGGTATCTGTTCAGTCATTGGTTTTCTTCCCGACGTATTCGTCTACCCCATTGTCGGATACTGGCAAGACTCGTTACCGGCAACTGAAGCCTATCGCAACATGTGGCTGATGGGGCTTGCCGCCGTTTGCATGGTTGTTGTGTTCACCTTTTTATTGTTCCGAAAAATTCGTGAGACCGACACACAATCCAAAAATAAAACCTCACTCGCCACGGAAGTCTCGGGCAGCGGGTCGTGATCAACACATGGAGAATGATGATGTCTAAGAAATATATCATTGGTATTGATGGCGGAAGTCAAAGCACAAAAGTCGTGATGTACGACCTCGAAGGGAACGTGGTGTGTGAAGGAAAAGGCCTGCTGCAACCAATGCACACGCCTGATGCCAACACGGCAGAACATCCTGACGATGATTTATGGACGTCCCTGTGCGCAGCCGGGCAAGACCTGATGCGCAAGTTCACCGGCAACGTGGGCGATATTGTGGGTATCGGTCTTGGCTCAATCCGCTGCTGTCGGGCATTACTGAAGGCCGACGGGACGCCTGCGGCTCCCCTGATTAGCTGGCAGGATGCTCGTGTCACCAGGCCCTATGAACACACGAATCCTGATGTAGCCTACGTCACCTCGTTCTCAGGCTATTTATCTCATCGTCTCACCGGTGAGTTAAAAGATAATATCGGCAACTACTTTGGCCAGTGGCCGGTGAATTTTAAAACCTGGACGTGGACTGAGGATGATAAGGTTCTCAGCCAGTTTGGTATCCCGCGAGACATGCTGTTCGATGTGCAGATGCCTGGCACAGTATTGGGTTACATCACAAAAGAGGCATGCCGGCTGACGGGTTTCCCTGAAGGACTTCCCGTGGTGTGCAGCACCAGTGATAAAGCAGTTGAAGCGCTGGGAGCAGGGTTGCTTGATGATGACACCGTGGTTATTTCTCTTGGAACCTACATCGCATTGATGACCAGTGGAAAAACACTGCCTAAAGATCCAACCTGGTATTGGCCAATCATGTCTTCCATTCCTGAAACCCTTTTGTATGAGGGATACGGCATTCGAAAAGGCATGTGGACGGTGAGCTGGTTACGAGACATGCTCGGTGAATCCTTAATTCAGGATGCTCAATCTCAGGGGCTTTCTCCTGAAGATTTATTAAACCACAAAGCCGCGGACGTCCCGCCAGGCTGTGAGGGTTTAATGACTATTCTGGACTGGCTAACCAATCCGTGGGAACCCTACAAACGCGGAATTATGATTGGGTTTAATTCCAGCATGAACTACGCCTGGATGTATCGCTCCATTCTGGAAAGCATCGCGCTAACGTTAAAAAACAACTACGACAACATGTGTAGTGAAATGCACCACCAGGCAAAACATCTCATCATCACAGGCGGAGGATCAAACAGCGATTTGTTTATGCAGATCTTCGCTGATGTCTTTAATTTACCCGCAAGACGAAATGTGATTAATGGTTGTGCAAGCCTGGGAGCCGCAATCAATACCGCTGTCGGACTGGGTTTGTATCCGTCCTACAAAGAAGCGGTGGAGAAAATGGTGAGGATGAAAGATCTCTTCGCCCCTGTGGAAGCGCATGCCAAACGCTACGAAACCATGAACAGCGGTATTTTCAGAGATCTGACAAAACAGACGGACCCGATTCTGAAGAAATCCTATGAAGTATTTCAGGGTGATTTGAATAAAATTGATGCAATTCAGAGCTGGTCAAATGCTTAGGTAGAAAGGTAAAGGGCCGGAGACAAGCTCCGGCCCTTTCAATGGATCAGGCAATATTCAGATATTTGTGCGTCTGCATCGACAAGCGCCAGTTGCGGGCAATACAGGTTTCAATGCACAGACGCGTTGCATCGTCTTTCTGGCTAATCGGCTGCAGGGCAATAATGCGCTGTTTATCATCAGATAATGTCGCCAGCAGTTCATCCAGCGCTTCGATATCGCGCATACGACCAACCGGATGCTTGATCTCATCAGCCCGTTCCAGCGCCTGAGATAACACATCATATCCGCCACGCATGTTCACTTTTGGTGATACGGTCACCCAGGTTGTATGGGAGCAGCGTACTTCGTGCGTACCACTGGTTTCAATCTGGCAGCTATACCCGTTCTTTTCGAGCAGTTCGGTCAGCGGCGTCAAATCATGGATGCAGGGTTCACCCCCGGTAATCACCACATGGCGAGCCGTCCAGCCCTGACGACCAATGATAGCCAACAGATCTTCCGCGGTTCCCGCGCCCCATTTATCACTCTCTTTGGTTTTTGCCAGAATGCTAAACAGCGACACTTCCCGATCTGCGAGTTTATCCCACGTATGTTTGGTATCACACCAGGCACAGCCAACCGGGCATCCCTGTAAACGAATAAAAATAGCGGGAACGCCGGTAAAGTAACCCTCGCCTTGCAGGGTCTGGAACATCTCGTTAATCGGGTACTGCATAGTCATCTCAGTTAGGGGGATAAACGATAAGTATCGCAGATCCCCGTCTGAGGATCATGCTCCATCGATGCTTTGGTGGCTGATTGCCGCGATAAAACGCCCGGTGATCTGTTGTGGACGAGTAATTGCGCCGCCAACAACAACCATATGTGCGCCCATTTCAAGGCATCTCGCTGCCCGTTCAGGCGTATCAACGTTCCCTTCAGCCACCACAGGGATCGAGACGGCTGCCAGCACCTCTTGCAGAAAAGCGCCGTCATTTTCGGGCAAGGTGTGCCCCGCCGTCTCTGCGGTATAGCCGTAAAGCGTTGTCCCTATGCAATCAAACCCAAGTTTCTGTGCCGTGATGGCCTCTTCAACAGTGGCAATATCAGCCATAAGCAGAATCGAGGGATAACGGTGGCGAATTTGCCCAACCAGCACGTCTAACGTTTGTCCACCTGGCCGCGGACGTGCCGTCGCATCAAGAGCAATGATCTCCGGCGATACGCTCATCAACTCGTCCACCTCTTTCATGGTGGCGGTAATAAACACATCGCTATCCGGATAATCACGTTTGATGATACCGATCACGGGTAGCGAGACCTGCTGTTTAATCGCGTCAATATCCACCACACTATTTGCACGAATCGCGGCAGCTCCCCCCTGCGCCGCCGCCAGTGCCATCCGTGACATGATAAACGGACTGTGAAGCGGTTCATTTTCCAGCGCCTGACAGGAGACGACCAATTTGCCTTTCAGGTGATTCAGTACTGTTTTCATTACGATAAGATCTCTTCAACTTCGTTTTTGATAATAGTGACGTGCGGCCCGTAGATTACCTGAACGCCATTGCCGCGCAGGATGACGCCTCGCGCCCCGGTCGCTTTCAGTGCAGATTCATTCACTTTGCTGCCATCTTTCACCGTCACGCGTAAACGCGTAGCGCAGCAATCCACTTCATCGAGATTGTCTTTCCCGCCAAGCCCAGCAATCACCGCCGCTGCCCGCTCACTTTGTGGAAGTGAGTTTTCCACTGCGACGTCTTTCTCACGCCCCGGGGTCAGGTAGCCAAATCGGTTAATCAGGTAACGGAAAGTAAAGTAGTAGAGGAAGAACCACGGCACGCCGACCAACGGGACATACATCCAGTGAGTTTTTGCTTCACCCTGCAATACGCCAAACAGAATGAAATCGATGAATCCGCCAGAAAACGTCTGACCAATAGTGATGTGCAGAATGTGGGCAAGCATGAACGCCAGACCATCAAAGAAAGCATGGATGACATACAGCACCGGAGCGACAAACAGGAACGAGAACTCGATAGGTTCAGTGATCCCCGTCAGGAATGAGGTCAGCGCCGCGGAGAGAAGAAGCCCGGCCACGCGCTTTTTATTCTCCGGTTTTGCCGTGTGATACATCGCCAGACATGCCCCAAGCAGGCCAAACATCATGGTGATAAAGCGTCCGGACATAAAACGCGATGTGCCGATATAGAACTGCTGAGTATGAGGATCGGCCAGTTGAGCAAAGAAGATCCGCTGGGTCCCTTCAACCAGTTGACCATTCACAAGTTCACTGCCGCCCAGAGCGGTTGTCCAGAATGGGAGATAGAAGATGTGATGTAAGCCGAATGGACCCAGCATACGCAGAATAAAACCGTAGAGTAGCGTACCCAGATAACCGGTTGCATCCACCAGTCCTCCCAGACCAAAAATCAGTTTCTGGAAATGCGGCCAAACTACCGTCATCACCGCACCAACAACGATAGCGGCAAGTGAACAGATAATTGGCACAAAGCGTGAGCCACCGAAGAAACCGAGGAACTGAGGTAACGCAATTTTGTTAAACCGATGATGCAACGCGCAGGTCACAAGGCCTATCACTACACCACCAAACACACCGGTCTCTAACGTCTGAATACCTAGCGTCATCCCCTGCCCCACGGAACCAGGGTTCTCATGGGCCAGTTTCCCCGTCAGGATCAACAAGGCATTCAATGGTGGCATTCATCACCAGAAACGCGAGCAATGCCGATAACCCGGCAGTTCCTTTGTCGGTTTTCGCCAGCCCTACCGCCACACCCACAGCGAAGAGCACAGAGAGGTTGGCAAAGACAATCGCCCCCGCACTGCTCATGATCGTGAAAATGGCCTGTAACCAACCCACATCTAAAAACGGATACGCCGTTAACGTATTGGGATTAGATAACGCGCCACCAATCCCCAGCAATAAGCCCGCCGCAGGCAATACCGCGATCGGCAACATAAACGATTTACCAAAACGTTGTGCCTTCTCAAACCATGCCCCCGAAGAGGTTCCACTGAACATGTGCATCATTTTTTCATTCCCTCCGCCAATTGATGAAAATTTTTACCATATTAATATTTAAATGTGAAAATTATCACCAACAACCTGGAGGTTGATCATACTTTTTTAAAATGACTGGCATCTCTCCCCCGCTTTCCGCCACACTATCCGGCAGGGAAACGCATTAAGGATCTTGCATGTCAGAAAATGAAAATCTGCTGCTGAGGCTGCGGCAGGGCGTCTCTGGATACAGCCCAACGCAACAAAAGCTGGGAGAGTTTGTGCTAAACGATCCAGCCAGGGTGCTCTACCTGACGATTACTGAGCTGGCGCGCGAAAGCGATACCAGCGAAGCCAGCGTGACACGTCTGTGCCGTGCGCTAGGTTGTAAGGGATATAACGAGTTTAAAATGGCGCTGGCGCTGGATATTCAGCAAGGGCAACCCGCTCGCCAGAATGGTGATGAAATCGATAATGTCGTCGACGAATCGGTACAAGCCCTGCTGGACACCGCAAAGCTGCTCGACAGGGCACTTCTGGCGAACGCCGCTTTGGCTCTGCATCAGGCACAATCCATTCAGATTTACGGCGTAGCAGCCAGTGCGATCCTGGGCGAATATTTGCACTATAAGCTGCTGCGTCTTGGCAAGCCGGTACAGCTTTTCAGTGATATGCACCGGGCCGCCATGAATGCCGCTACGCTCCCAAAAACCTCTCTGGTCGTGGCCATTTCCAGTTCGGGTTCGACGCGGGATTTACTGCATGTTGTTAAGCTGGCGCGCAAGCGAGGGGTTCCGGTGCTGGCGCTGAGTAATACGCCACGTAGCCCGTTGGCTTCACTGTGCGATATCCAGTTAGTTGCAGCAAAACCGGAAGGACCGCTGAGTGCCGGAGCATTGAATGCGAAAGTGGGGGTGATGTTATTGGTGGAGCTACTCACCACGTCGCTGATCGCGCTTGATAGCCATTACAGCGATATCAATCAGCAAACTGCCAGTGCAACACTGCCATTGTTATTATAATTATTACTTAGCAGGCTATTTTTATAGCCTGCTACGTTATAACCTTATACATGTAAAGCGTTTCACTTTAGGATAATGACGTTATTCATAGTCTGAATTAATGGTGTAACAAGTCATTTTATTTCTTACATTTTGAATCAATTCAACATTACAGTGAGTTTTTATAAAATGCATAAAAAACAACATATTAAATATTAAAAATAATTAAATTGAATTTTACATCGTACTTAACTGTCGAATATCTTCTCCCGATTTTCTTACCTTAAAATAAGCTTAAGATACAGCGCAACGTGCCCTTTCCTTATTTAAACGCCGTTTACTTTTCCCCGCCTACAATCCGCCTAATCTATCATCATGAGACAGTATCCATGAATACGTTATTCATTACGGGTGTGACCGGATTTCTTGGCGGAGCAGTACTAGAAAAAATACTTACCAGCGATCAACCAGTAAATTTGTTACTTCTGGTACGAGCCAGCAACCGAGAGAAAGGGCTTGAGCGCGTCAAAGAAAATATGCGCAAATTCAATGTTAATGAGGATCAGCTGGCGGTACTGAAGCCGGACAATATTATCATCGGCGATCTCGGTAATACCGATGCCTTCCTGAACGATCCGCGCCTGGACCAGGTGACCCACGCACTTAACTGTGCTGCCGTGGCCTCTTTTGGTAATAACCCTCTCATCTGGAAAGTGAACGTGGAAGGCACACTGGCGCTGGCCCGCAGAATGGAGCAGGTTGCAGGTTTACAGCGTTTCCTGCATGTAGGAACCGCGATGTCATGTACACCAGAGCAAGATTCACTGGTGGCGGAAAGTGCTGAATTCAGGGAAAACGCTGAGCACCTGGTGGAGTATACGTACTCTAAATCCACCATCGAGCAACTGATGCGCCAGCATTGTCCGCAGTTACCCCTGCTGATTGCCCGTCCGTCAATCGTGGTCGGCCATACCCGCCACGGATGTGAACCTTCAAGCAGTATTTTCTGGGTCTTCAGTATGGGCCTAATGCTGCAAAAATTTATGTGCTCAATGGAAGATAGAATCGATGTGGTTCCCGTGGACTACTGTGCTGATGCGCTGTTAATGCTGCTGGAAAGCAAAGCAAGCCAGGGTGAAGTGGTACATATTTCTGCCGGTGAAGAGAACAGCGTTCGGTTTGCTGATATTGATAAGGCGATGGCTCAGGCTCTGGAGAAAGCGCCTGTAGGGGATAAATATGCCCAGGTGAGCTATGGAACACTGGTCAAAATGCGTCGCGAATTGAAGGATATCTTCGGTCCTTGCAACGAACGTCTGATGCTGAAGGCAATGCGTTTGTACGGTGCGTTTGCCACGCTGAACGTACGTTTCAGTAATGATAAGCTGCTGAGTATGGGAATGCCAAAACCGCCCCGCTTTACGGACTACATCGCACGCTGTGTGCAGACGACACAGGGTCTGACAATTCCCGAACAGATGGCCGTTGATTTCAAATAGCCAAAAAAATGCCAGTCGAATGACTGGCATTTTCATTTCAAGGGCTTAAGCGATTACGCCTGGCCTTTGATCTCTTTACGACCGTTGTATGGTGCTTTTTCGCCCAGAGCTTCTTCGATACGAATCAGCTGGTTGTATTTAGCAACACGGTCAGAACGGCTCATAGAACCTGTTTTGATCTGGCCTGCAGCAGTACCAACAGCCAGGTCAGCGATGGTAGCGTCTTCAGTTTCGCCAGAACGGTGAGAGATAACGGCAGTATAGCCAGCATCTTTCGCCATTTTGATCGCTGCCAGAGTTTCGGTCAGAGAACCGATCTGGTTGAATTTGATCAGGATGGAGTTAACGATGCCTTTGTCGATACCTTCTTTCAGGATCTTGGTGTTGGTTACGAACAGATCGTCACCAACCAGCTGGATTTTGTCGCCCAGTACTTTGGTCTGGTATGCGAAACCAGCCCAGTCAGATTCGTCCAGACCATCTTCGATGGACACGATCGGATACTGTTTGGTCAGGTCTTCCAGGAAGTGAGTGAATTCTTCAGAGGTGAATGCTTTGTTGCCTTCGCCAGCCAGGACGTATTTACCGTCTTTGTAGAATTCAGATGCTGCACAGTCCATCGCCAGAGTGATGTCTTTGCCCAGCTCATAGCCAGCAGCTTTAACAGCTTCAGCAATTACAGCCAGTGCTTCTGCGTTAGAGCCCAGGTTTGGCGCATAGCCACCTTCGTCACCAACAGCAGTGTTCATACCTTTAGCTTTCAGAACTTTAGCCAGGTTGTGGAACACTTCAGAACCCATACGTACGGCTTCTTTCAGGGATTTCGCGCCAACTGGCTGAATCATGAATTCCTGAATATCGACGTTGTTATCTGCGTGCTCACCACCGTTGATGATGTTCATCATTGGTACTGGCATGGAGTATTTGCCTGGAGTGCCGTTCAGTTCAGCGATGTGCTCGAACAGTGGCTGGCCTTTTGCAGCAGCTGCTGCTTTGGCGTTTGCCAGAGAAACTGCCAGGATTGCGTTCGCACCGAAGTTAGATTTGTTTTCAGTACCGTCCAGATCGATCATGATCTTGTCGATGCCAGCCTGGTCTTTGGCATCTTTGCCAAGGATTGCCTGAGCAATAGGACCGTTTACAGCGCCAACAGCTTTCAGTACGCCTTTGCCCATGAAACGGGATTTGTCGCCATCGCGCAGTTCCAGCGCTTCGCGGGAACCAGTAGAAGCACCTGACGGAGCAGCAGCCATACCAACGAAACCACCTTCCAGGTGAACTTCGGCTTCAACGGTCGGGTTACCACGGGAGTCGATGATTTCACGACCGATGACTTTAACGATTTTGGACATTAGATTTTCCTCAGTACAAGTTAAACTAAAACTCCAGACAAACAACGCGTACCAAAGGTACGCGTTGCCGTTCTAACTTTTTTTACTTCGCCTGACGCTTCTGGTACTCGCTGGCAGCCTTCACAAAGCCTGCAAACAGCGGATGCCCATCACGCGGCGTTGAAGTAAATTCCGGGTGGAATTGACAGGCGACGAACCAAGGGTGGTTTGGCACCTCAATGATCTCGACTAACTGATCATCCCCGGAGCGGCCCGCAATACGCAGACCCGCAGCTTCAATTTGTTTCAACAGCATGTTGTTGACTTCGTAACGATGACGATGGCGTTCAGTGATAACTGGCGCGCCATACATCTTACGAACCAGGCTATCGTCAGATACCTGGCAAGCCTGAGCACCAAGACGCATCGTGCCACCCAGATCGCTTTTCTCAGTACGGACTTCAACATTACCGTCTTCGTCACGCCATTCGGTGATAAGCGCCACAACAGGGTACTTACAGTCTGGCACAAATTCCGTCGAGTTGGCGTTTTCCATCCCGACGACATTGCGCGCAAACTCGATCAGCGCAACCTGCATACCCAGGCAAATACCCAGATATGGAATATTGTTTTCACGCGCATAGCGTGCAGTTGCGATTTTACCTTCTACACCACGGTAGCCAAAGCCGCCAGGGATCAGAATCGCATCCAGATCTTTCAGAATTTCAACGCCACGCGTTTCAACATCCTGCGAGTCAATCAGCTTGATGTTAACGGAGACGCGGTTCTTCAGACCACCGTGTTTCAGCGCTTCAATAACTGACTTATAGGCATCCGGCAGTTCAATGTACTTGCCGACCATACCGATAGTCACTTCGCCTGCCGGGTTCGCTTCTTCGTAGATAACCTGTTCCCATTCGGACAGATTTGCTTCCGGGCAGTTCAAGCTGAATCGTTTACAAATATAATCGTCCAGCCCCTGTGATTTCAACAGGCCTGGAATTTTATAAATGGAATCGACGTCTTTCATTGAAATAACGGCTTTTTCTGGCACGTTACAGAACAATGCAATTTTTGCACGTTCGTTCGCCGGAACCGGGCGATCGGAACGACAAACCAGGATGTCAGGCTGAATACCGATGGAAAGCAGCTCTTTCACAGAGTGCTGAGTCGGTTTGGTTTTCACTTCACCTGCAGCGGCCATGTAAGGCACAAGCGTCAGGTGCATGAACAGGGCATGTTCACGACCAATATCAACAGCCAGTTGGCGAATCGCTTCAAGGAATGGCAGGGATTCGATATCCCCCACAGTACCGCCGATTTCGACCAGGACAACATCATGTCCTTCACCACCCGCAATAATGCGCTCTTTAATCGCATTCGTGATGTGTGGGATAACCTGAACCGTTGCACCCAGATAATCACCACGACGCTCTTTACGCAGAACATCGGAGTAAATACGGCCTGTCGTAAAGTTATTGCGACGGGTCATTTTGGTGCGAATGAAACGCTCGTAGTGGCCAAGATCCAGATCGGTTTCAGCGCCGTCTTCAGTAACGAACACTTCCCCGTGTTGGATTGGACTCATGGTACCAGGATCGACGTTAATATACGGATCCAGTTTCATCATGGTCACATTGAGGCCACGGGCTTCAAGAATGGCTGCGAGGGAGGCTGCGGCAATGCCTTTACCCAGAGAGGATACGACCCCGCCGGTCACAAAAATATAGTTCGTTGTCATGCTGAACCTGAGAAGTTAGGGTGAAACGATGGAATAACCAAGACGGGAAAGTAGTATACCCGAACACGGCGAGCGCCACAAACTTTCATTCTCCGTCTCCATTCCAGGCCATGACAAACATAAGGAGTGAGAAAATAGCCCCTTTTGGGTAAATGTTTTTGACGCAAATCAAGCGCTTGTCATTTAAAAAATCACACAAATTGCGCTTGATCGCAAAAATCCGTTAGAGATCATATTCCTGGCGTTTTACTTCCTGCCAGACTTCTTCCATCACATCAAGGTCTACCCCCGTCATTTCCAGGCCTCTCGAGGCAACAATCCGCTCAACTTCGCGAAAACGACGTTCAAACTTAAGGTTGGCTTTTTGCAGAGCGGTTTCCGCTTTTACACCTAAATGGCGCGAAAGGTTGACCGTCGCAAACAGTAAATCGCCCACCTCTTCTTCAAGCCTGGCTTCATCGATAACCGCCTGCTGTGCTTCGTGCATCACTTCGTCGATCTCTTCATGGACTTTATCCAGCACCGGGCCGAGTGATGTCCAGTCAAAGCCTACCGCAGAGCACCGCTTCTGGATTTTATGCGCACGCATAAGCGCAGGCAGGTTCAGGGGAATATCATCCAGCGCTGAATGCTGAGACTTTTCAGCCCGTTCAGTACTTTTAATTTGTTCCCAGCGCGCCAGTACTTCAGCACTGTTTTCAGCCGTGGCATCACCGAAAATATGCGGATGACGACGCTCCAGCTTGTCGCTAATCGCCGCACAGATGTCATCAAAATTAAAACGCCCCTCTTCCTGAGCCATCTGCGCATAGAACACGACCTGGAACAGCAGGTCGCCCAGTTCACCTCTCAGGTCGTCAAAATCTTCACGCGATATAGCATCCAGCACTTCGTAAGTCTCTTCGAGGGTATAAGGCGCAATGGTAGAGAATGTCTGCTCTTTATCCCACGGACAGCCGTTTTCAGGGTCACGCAGGCGTTTCATAATGCCGAGCAGGCGGTCTATCTGGGTCATGAAAAATCCTTGAGATACATCCCCTCTCCGTTCAGAGAGGGGAAAAAGAGATGTTAATCTTAGCCGCCGTGAAGACGACGCGCATCAATCACATCTGGCACCTGGTTCAGTTTGCCCAGCACACGGCCCAGCACCTGCAGGTTATAGATTTCGATAGTCATGTCGATTGTGGCAAGTTGTTCGCGCGTATCGCTACGGCTGGCGACACCCAGCACATTCACTTTCTCGTTGGCGAGAATGGTCGTGATATCGCGCAGCAAACCGCTGCGGTCGTTGGCCGTGACACGCACTACCAGCGAGTACCCGGCAGAGTAACTTTCGCCCCAAACCGCATCAACCACTCGCTCTGGCGCATGGGATTGCAACTCTGCGAGTTGGTCGCAGTCAGCACGGTGAATCGAGATGCCGCGCCCCTGGGTGATAAAACCAACAATGTCATCGCCAGGGATAGGCTGACAGCAGCGAGCGATATGGTGCATCAGGTTGCCGACCCCTTCCACAACAACACGGCCGTTATCTTTGCTACGTTGTTGCGGAGCATAGGTTTTCTGCTGAAGCTGTTTCAACGCCGCAGCATCTTGCTCTGCCGCACTTGGCTTGTTGAACTGCCCTTGCAGGAAATTGACCATCTGATTGAGGCGGATATCGCCGCCGCCAATTGCCGCCAACAGCTCGTCAAGCTCGTTGAAGTTGTAGCGCGGCAGCAGATGTTTTTCCGCCTCTTTCAGGCTAATACCAATATGCTCCAGCTCATCATCAAGGATCTGACGCCCAGCAAGGATGTTTTTGTCGCGATCCTGTTTGCGGAACCAGGCATGGATTTTTGAGCGTCCGCGACTGGTCGTGACATATCCCAGGTTTGGGTTCAGCCAGTCACGGCTTGGGTTCGGCTGTTTCTGGGTGATGATTTCAATCTGATCGCCCATCTGCAATTGATAGGTGAAAGGTACAATTCGCCCACCAATTTTCGCGCCAATACAACGATGCCCGACATCGCTGTGGATATGATATGCAAAATCGAGCGGCGTCGATCCTGCAGGCAGGTCAACAACATCGCCTTTTGGCGTAAACACGTACACCCTGTCATCAAAGACCTGACTACGGACTTCATCAAGCATCTCGCCAGAGTCAGCCATCTCCTCCTGCCACGCAATCAGCTTACGCAGCCAGGCGATACGATCTTCATGACCAGAGCGCACGCCGCCGGACGTACCTTCTTTGTACTTCCAGTGCGCGGCTACACCCAGCTCAGCATCTTCATGCATTTGTCTGGTGCGGATCTGGATCTCAACGGTCTTGCCGCCAGGGCCCAGTACAACGGTATGGATCGACTGATAGCCGTTAGGTTTGGGGTTTGCAACATAGTCATCAAACTCATCAGGCAGGTGGCGAAAATGAGTATGGACGATACCGAGCGCGGCATAACAGTCCTGCAAACGCTCCGCCACGATACGTACCGCACGTACATCAAACAACTCATCAAAAGTGAGGTGTTTTTTCTGCATTTTGCGCCAGATGCTGTAGATATGCTTTGGACGACCATACACTTCAGCCCGCACATTCTCTTCTTTCATCGACTGACGCAAGCCACCAACAAACTCGTCGATGTAGTGTTCTCTGTCGATACGACGTTCGTGCAGTAATTTGGCTATTCGCTTGTATTCATCCGGATGCAAATAACGGAAGCAGTAATCTTCAAGCTCCCATTTCAGTTGCCCAATCCCTAATCGGTTCGCCAGAGGCGCATAGATATTGGTACATTCTTTGGCAGCCAGAACACGTTCATCTTCTGGGGCATCCTTCACTTCGCGCAAGTGGGCAATACGCTCTGCCAACTTAATGACGACGCAACGGAAATCATCCACCATTGCCAGCAACATGCGACGGACATTATCAACCTGTTCCGATGAAACAGAATCGGTCTGTGCCGCTTTGAGCTGACGAATAGCCGCCATATCCCTCACGCCATGGATCAGGGCGACAACGGATTTACCGACGCTTTCGCGTAAGACATCCTCGCTAACCACTTCGGCATCCGCCAACGGGAATAACAGCGCTGCCTGTAGCGTTTCGAGATCCATGTTCAGCATGGACAAAATTTCGACCATCTCGATGCCGCGCCACAACAGTAAATCAGCATCAGCATGGCCCTGCGTCGTTCGCAGACAATATGCCCAGGTTTCGGTTAAGCGTTCACACGACTGCTGGCTGGAAATTCCCAGACTTGCGATCCATTTTTGTGGGTCAAACTCACCAGCTTTATTAAGATGTGCACTTCTTACCGCAACCATCGTCCTCTCCTTTAGGGACCAGGGCCTGTCGAAGTCGACAAGCCGAACTAATTAGATGTGCTCGAACAACACCATTGATTCCAGATGCCCAGTGTGCGGGAACATGTCCAACATTGCCAGACGCTGAATCTGGTAACCCGCATCGATCAATGCTTCGCTATCTCTGGCAAGAGTCGCTGGATTACAGGAAACATAGACCACACGTTTGGGCGCGAGTTTAATAATATGTTGCATAACACCCGGCGCACCAGCACGCGCCGGATCGAGCAGAATTTTGTCAAAACCCTGTTTTGCCCAGGGCTGTTGCGTGACATCTTCTTCGAGATTCTGATGAAAAAATGTCACATTGTGCAACGCATTCTGTTGTGCATTCTCCTGCCCTTTAGCCACCAGCGCCTCGACACCTTCGACACCGACGACACTTGATGCTTTCATCGCTAACGGCAGCGTAAAATTCCCCATACCGCAGAACAGATCGAGCACCCGGTCAGTAGGTTGTATATCCAGCCACGCGAGTGCGTTTTCTATCATTTTCTGATTAACGCCATCATTCACCTGGATGAAATCGCGCGGGCTGAACGTTAAGCGTAGCCCGTTTGCTACATACCAGGGAGACTCTCCCGTAACCTGTTCAAGTATCTCGCTTTGTGGCGCAAGGAAAAGCGCAAGCTCGTGGGAATGCGAAAAGCGTTCCAGTTTTTCTCTGTCTTTTGCCGACAGGGGTGCAGTATGGCGAAGCACCATCAGCGGACCATTGTTGGCCAGTACCAGTTCGACATGGCCCAGATGGCGCACACCATCCAGCGCAGACAAACACGCGCGTATCTCCGGGAGCAATGCACCAAGTTGGGGCATCAAAACAGGGCACTGCGTGATATTCACAATATCGCTGGAACTGGTTTTACGAAATCCCATCTCCAGTTGCTGCGTTTTGGGCTGATAGTTAAGGCTCAACCGCGCCCGGCGGCGGTAACCCCAGGGGGTATCACCAATGATGTCGTTAACGTCATGTTTGAGTAAACGCGCCAGCGCACTGCTCTTGCTTTTTTGCTGCAACGCTACACTGGCATGTTGTTGCTGACATCCACCACAAACCCCAAAATGTGGGCAACGCGGCATAACACGTTCAGGGCTATCATTAAGACGTCGTTTAACCTGACCACGTGCATACTGGCGTTTGTCTTCCGTCAGCGTAATTTCTGCTCGTTCGGTTGGCAGCAAACCTGTTATAAACAAGGCTTTACCATTATGACGTGCAACCCCCTGACCAAAGGGATCGAGGTCTGTGGCTTCAACAGTTATGATCTGACGCGTCGTCACGCGTCGCTTTGCAGAGTAGAATTGCGCCATCGCCGAGATTTTTCTCAAATAAACATAATGACCCTAATTGTCCCATAACGGAACTCCATGACCAACTACAGCCTGCGTGCGCGCATGATGATTTTGATTCTCGCCCCCACCGTTCTTATCGGTTTGCTGTTGAGTATCTTCTTTGTGGTGCACCGCTATAACGATTTGCAGAGGCAACTGGAAGATGCCGGAGCCAGCATTATCGAACCGCTGGCAGTCTCCAGTGAGTATGGGATGAATTTGCAGAACCGCGAATCAATTGGTCAGCTAATCAGCGTGTTACACCGCCGCCATTCTGAAATTGTGCGGGCTATTTCCGTCTACGATGAACACAACCGCTTGTTTGTGACCTCGAATTTTCATCTTGATCCAGGCGAGCTGAAAATTCCTGACGGTACACCTTTCCCGCGCCGTCTCAGCGTAGTAAGGCGTGGCGATATTATGATCCTGCGCACCCCGATTATTTCCGAAAGCTATTCACCTGATGAATCAGCCATCTCCGATGCCAAATCCAGTAACAACATGCTGGGGTATGTGGCACTCGAACTGGATCTCAAATCAGTCAGGCTCCAGCAGTACAAAGAGATTTTCATTTCCGGTGTGATGATGCTGTTTTGTATCGGCATTGCCTTAATTTTCGGCTGGCGCTTAATGCGTGACGTAACGGGACCAATCCGCAACATGGTGAACACCGTTGACCGCATTCGACGGGGGCAGCTCGATAGCCGCGTGGAAGGCTTTATGTTGGGCGAGCTGGATATGCTGAAAAATGGCATTAACTCGATGGCCATGTCGCTGGCAGCCTACCATGAAGAGATGCAGCACAACGTCGATCAGGCCACGTCTGACCTGCGCGAAACGCTGGAGCAGATGGAGATTCAGAACGTCGAGCTGGATCTGGCGAAAAAGCGCGCCCAGGAGGCCGCTCGCATTAAATCTGAGTTTCTGGCAAACATGTCTCACGAACTGCGAACGCCACTGAATGGCGTAATTGGTTTTACCCGTCTGACGCTCAAAAGCGAACTTAACCCAACTCAGCGCGATCACCTGCACACCATTGAACGTTCGGCCAACAACCTGCTGGCGATCATCAACGACGTGCTGGACTTCTCCAAGCTGGAAGCCGGTAAGCTGCTTCTGGAAAGTATTCCTTTCCCACTTCGCAGTACGCTGGATGAAGTGGTAACGCTCCTCGCGCACTCTTCCCATGATAAGGGGCTTGAGCTGACGCTTAATATCAAAAACGACGTTCCTGACAATGTGATCGGCGATCCGTTACGTCTGCAACAGGTCATCACTAACCTGGTTGGTAATGCGATTAAATTCACCGAGAGCGGCAACATTGACGTTCTGGTAGAAAAACGTGCCATCAGTAATAACAACGTGCAGATAGAAGTTCAGATCCGAGACACCGGCATTGGGATCCCGGAACGCGACCAGTCACGCCTTTTCCAGGCTTTCCGTCAGGCCGATGCCAGCATCTCACGCCGCCACGGAGGAACGGGATTAGGGCTGGTGATCACGCAAAAGCTGGTGAAAGAGATGGGGGGAGATATCTCCTTCCATAGCCAGCCAAACCGCGGATCAACATTCTGGTTCCACATTAACCTCGATCTTAACCCGAACGTTCTGACCGATGGCCCAATGACCGATTGCCTCAAAGGTAAGCGTCTGGCCTACGTTGAGCCTAACGCTGCGGCGGCACAAAGTACGCTGGATGTGTTAAGCACCACACCACTGGAAGTTATCTATAGTCCAACTTTCTCTGCCCTGGCTGTCGATCATTACGATATTTTGCTGATGGGGATCCCGGTGACCTTCACCGGAGAACTGAGCATGCAACAGGAGCGGCTTGCAAAAGCGGCTTCAATGACCGATTACCTGCTGT
Source organism: Lelliottia sp. RWM.1 (assembly GCF_016859735.1). Lineage (NCBI taxonomy): Bacteria > Pseudomonadati > Pseudomonadota > Gammaproteobacteria > Enterobacterales > Enterobacteriaceae > Lelliottia > Lelliottia sp. RWM.1. The sequence goes on from NZ_WLVC01000028.1 coordinate 17,248, forward strand.
TGGCACTGCCATGCCACGCTCAAATTAACGCAGAAGAGCTGAAAAATGACGGCGCTGCGGCGTGTCTTCTCAAACCACTGACCTCCACGCGACTGTTACCGGCCTTAACTGAATATTGCCGTATAAGCCATTACGCCCTGCCGTTAGCCAATGATGAGCATAAGCTGCCTATGACGGTGATGGCCGTGGATGACAATCCTGCAAATCTTAAACTCATTGGCGTACTCCTCGACGATCAGGTGCAGCATATTGAGTTATGTTCCAGCGGCGCTCAAGCCGTCGAGCAGGCAAAACAGATGCAGTTCGATCTTATCCTGATGGATATTCAAATGCCGGGTATGGACGGTATCCGTGCCTGCGAACTGATCCGCCAGCTTCCCCATCAGCAGCAGACTCCCGTTATTGCCGTAACCGCACATGCGATGGCCGGTCAGAGAGAGAAACTCCTGAGCGCCGGAATGAACGATTATCTGGCAAAACCGATCGACGAAGAGAAACTGCACAACCTGCTGTTACGTTATAAGCCAGGACATATCGGCGGAGCAGTTGTTACACAGCCTGAATCGCCAGAGATCAGCATCAATCCAAACGTTACATTCGACTGGCAACTGGCACTCCGCCAGGCGGCCGGTAAACCTGATTTGGCACGTGATATGCTGCAAATGCTGGTCGCCTTCCTGCCGGAAATCCGTAACAAAGTTGAAGAACAACTGGTGGGAGAAAACCCTGAAGATTTACTGGATGCTATCCACAAACTGCACGGTAGCTGTGGTTACAGTGGCGTACCACGGTTGAAAAACCTCTGTCAGTTGCTGGAACAGCAGCTTCGCGCCGGTACGCCGGAGTCTGAACTGGAACCGGAGTTTCTTGAGTTGCTGGATGAGATGGATAACGTCGCGCGGGAAGCGGCCCGGATCCCTGGCGGCTAAAATCCGGTGGCGTGAGCACTTACCGGGCCTACGAGTGCATGAACGCAGGCCCGGTAAAGCGAAACCGTACCGGCAATTCCAGCTAAGATCCCAGCCCTATTTTCAAGGCTGCAGCAATATTCCTCGCAGCCATCTGGACATTTTGCTGTGCGTTATCCAGCGCATCTTCCAGCGAGCAAATGGAATAAATCACGCTAAACACGGCATCGATGCCGTGGTCATGCACAATCCCAACATCTGCCGTCAGGCTACCTGCAATCCCAATAACCGGTTTGTTGTAGCGCTTAGCAATTTTCGCCACGCCCACCGGGACTTTACCGTGGATTGTCTGGCTGTCGATTCGCCCTTCACCAGTAATCACCAGATCAGCATCAACCACCTGTTCATCCAGATGCAGCGCATCCGTCACAATCTCGATGCCTTGACGCAACTGTGCTCCGCAAAACGCATACAGCGCCGCCCCCATACCGCCAGCAGCACCACCCCCGGCCAGATTCAGCACATCGATATCCAGATCCCGGGCAATAATTCTCGCGTAGTGGGCAAGCCCGTTGTCCAGGGATTCGATCATCTCAGGCGTTGCGCCTTTTTGTGGCCCGAATACCGCCGATGCCCCCTCTTTTCCGACTAACGGATTCGTGACATCGCAAGCAACCTCAATCCGGCAGGCTGTCAGACGCTTATCCAGACCGCTTAAATCAATATGCGCCAGATTTTCCAGCACCTCTCCGCCCTGGCCGATAGCCTGCTCTTTTGCATCCAGCAGTTTCGCCCCCAGCGCTTGTACCATCCCCGCCCCGCCGTCATTGGTTGCACTGCCGCCAATACCAATGATGATATGTTTAACGCCCGCATCCAGCGCATGGCGGATGAGTTCACCGGTTCCCCAGGAGGTTGTTTTTAACGGGTTTCGCTGCGAAGGGGGGACCAGTTCCAGGCCACTCGCGGCGGCCATTTCAATAAAGGCGCTTTGTTCATCGCCAGATAGCCCATAAAAACCATCAACACGCTCACCCAGCGGTCCCGTAACCGGAACATGGATAATTCGCCCATGCGTTGCGGCAACCATGGCTTCCACCGTACCTTCACCACCATCGGCAACCGGCAATTTAACGTAATCCGCCGATGGGAAGACTTCGCGAAACCCCTGCTCTATCGCTGTCGCCACCTCAAGCGCACTCAAACTTTCCTTATATGAGTCCGGTGCGATAACAATTTTCATAAGCCATCCTTACGCATGTTAACTACGTTAAGCATACACCCGCCCAGCTTGCGAAAATGCCGATTCCCGCAGGAACCGGCAATACACTTAACGCACCATGCAAGGGCGTTTGTTGTTAAAGGTCCAGTTCGGGATCAAATACTGCATTGCCATTGCATCGTCGCGCGCTCCCAGGCCGTGTTTCTGATACAACTCATGCGCTTTCATGACCTGATCCATATCCAGCTCAACACCCAGTCCTGGAGCGGCCGGAACCTGCACCATGCCGCCTTTGATTTCAAACGGCTGTTTGGTCAGACGCTGGTTGCCCTCCTGCCAGATCCAGTGGGTATCGATAGCGGTAATGTTGCCAGGTGCAGCAGCAGCGACATGGGTGAACATCGCCAGAGAAATATCGAAGTGGTTATTCGAGTGAGAACCCCAGGTCAGGCCAAACTCATGACACATCTGCGCCACGCGAACCGAGCCCTGCATCGTCCAGAAATGCGGGTCAGCCAGCGGAATATCAACAGACTGCAGAGACAACGTATGGCCCATCTGACGCCAGTCGGTAGCAATCATATTAGTGGCCGTTGGCAAGCCAGTCGCGCGACGGAATTCCGCCATCACTTCACGCCCGGAGAACCCTTGCTCCGCCCCACACGGATCTTCCGCATAAGCCAGCACGCCTTTTAGCTGTTTGCCAATTTTAATCGCTTCGTCAAGCGACCACGCTCCGTTTGGATCCAGCGTGACACGCGCCTGCGGGAAACGTTTTGCCAGCGCAGAAATCGCTTCGGCTTCCTCAGCCCCCGCCAGCACTCCCCCCTTCAATTTAAAATCATTAAAGCCGTATTTTTCATAAGCGGCTTCCGCCAGGCGCACAACGGCATCCGGCGTCATCGCCTCTTCATGGCGCAGACGATACCAGTCGCACTGTTCATCAGGCTGGCTTTGATACGACAGCGGCGTCAGTTTGCGGTTGCCCACAAAGAACAGGTATCCCAACATTTCGACTTCGCTACGCTGCTGACCTTCCCCCAGCAGCGACGCCACGTTAACGCCCAGATGTTGGCCTAAGAGATCCAGCATTGCCGCTTCAATGCCTGTCACGACGTGAATCGTGGTGCGCAGGTCAAAAGTCTGCAAGCCACGCCCACCGGCATCGCGGTCAGCGAAGTTACTGCGCACGCTATTCAGGATGTTTTTATATTCACCCAGCGTTTTGCCAACAACGAATGGAATAGCCTCTTCCAGCGTGTTGCGGATCTTCTCGCCGCCCGGGATTTCACCCACACCGGTATGCCCGGAGTTGTCCTTAATAATGACAATATTACGGGTAAAGAAGGGGGCATGTGCGCCACTCAGGTTCATCAACATGCTGTCATAACCCGCAACCGGAATGATCTGCATGGAAGTAACAACAGGTGTAGAAAATGTGTTCATCGTGCAATCCTTTTATCAGTGACGTCCAAAAACAGGGCGTTTACGGTCAAATGTCCAGCCGGGAATGAGATACTGCATCGGGCCTGCGTCATTACGCGCACCACCTGGTAGCTTTTTATATGCCTCATGCGCTTTATGGACCTGATCCCAGTCAAGCTCCACACCCAGCCCAGGTGCATCGGGTACGGCGATTTTGCCGTTTTTTATCTCCAACGGATTTTTCGTCAGACGGGCTTCCCCTTCCTGCCAGATCCAGTGTGTATCAATGGCGGTCGGTGTTCCTGGCGCAGCGGCCCCAACATGAGTGAACATCGCCAGCGAAATGTCGAAGTGGTTATTGGAGTGGCAACCCCAGGTCAGCCCCCAGTCATCGCAAAGCTGCGCGACACGCACTGCGCCGGAAAGCGTCCAGAAATGCGGGTCGGCCAGCGGGATATCCACAGCGTTGAGCATCACCGCATGACCCATTTCGCGCCAGTTGGTGGCGATCATATTGGTCGCCACTGGCAACCCGGTCGCCCGACGAAATTCCGCCATCACTTCCCGTCCGGAGAAGCCCTGCTCTGCACCACAGGGATCTTCCGCGTAAGTCAGCACATCGCCCAGTCCTTTACACAAGGCAATAGCCTCATCCAGCAACCATGCACCATTGGGATCGACGGTGATGCGCGCATCAGGAAAACGTTTTTTCAACGCGCGCGCACTTTCGATCTCTTGTTCGCCTGGCAACACGCCGCCTTTCAGCTTGAAATCTTTAAAACCGTAGCGATCCTGCGCAGCTTCCGCCAGCCGAACGACCGCCTCGCTGGAGAGCGCCTCCTGATGGCGCAGCTGATACCATTCGTGATGGCCTGGCGAGCGTTCAAGATAAGGCAGATCGGTTTTGTTACGGTCGCCGAGGTAGAACAGATAACCCAGAACCGTTACCGCATCGCGCTGTTTACCGGGCCCCAGCAGTTCGCACACCGGCACATTCAGAGCCTTACCCAGTAAATCGAGTAACGCAGCTTCCAGCGCCGCAACGGCATTCACGCGCAGTTCAAATGTCCAGGCACCTTTGCCAAAAGTATCAAAGTCAGCTGACTGGTTGCCTTTGTGCACCCGCTGAACCACTTTATTCAGGCGAGCCACTTCCTGGCCCACAACCAGTGGAATAGCATCCACCAGCGTCTGGTAAATCACCTCTCCGCCAGGCGCTTCACCTACGCCCGTGTTTCCGGCGTTGTCGGTAAGTACCACAATATTACGGGTGAACCAGGCGTTATGTGCCCCGCCAATGTTGAGTAGCATACTGTCTTGCCCGGCTACCGGGATGACCTGCATCTCAACGATCACGGGACTTGATTGCGTCGTCATCATCAGCGCTCCATCACAGGTTTGAGTTCGATACGTTTAATATCACCCACCAGAACCAGGTAGCTCAGTACTGCCACGAGGGCATGAACTCCCACATAAATCAGTGCGCCGTTAAACGATCCGGTTGTACCCACGATGTAGCCGATGGCTATTGGCGTGACAATGCCGGAGATGTTACCGAACATATTGAACAACCCGCCGCTCAGGCCACTGATCTCTTTTGGCGCGGTATCTGCCATCACCGCCCAGCCCAGTGCGCCAATGCCTTTGCCAAAGAAGGCCATCGCCATAAAGCCGATGATCATCCACTCAGCACTTACGTAGTTACAGAACACCATTGTCATCGAGAGCAACATCCCGAGCACAATCGGTGTTTTACGGGCGATGTTCAATGAGCCCGTGCGACGCATCAGCCAGTCGGAAATCACCCCACCTAACACGCCCCCCACAAAACCGCACACCGCCGGGATAGAAGCAACAAAGCCAGCTTTCAGGATCGACATCCCGCGCGCCTGCACCAGGTAGACCGGGAACCAGGTAATAAAGAAATAGGTTAAGGCGTTAATACAGTATTGGCCCAGATAGATGCCAATCATCATGCGTGAACCCACGAGTTGCCTGATCTGCGCCCATTTCTGGCCGAACGGCACTTTTGCTTTGGTCGCTTTCTGATCCATGTTGATCAGCGCTCCACCTTCAGCAATATACTCCAGCTCTTTTTTGTTCACGCCTGGATGTTGGTTCGGTTCGTGGATCACTTTCAGCCAGATAAAACTGATAACGATCCCAAGCCCGCCCATAAAGAAGAAGACATGTGACCAGCCCACTTCATGCGTCAGCCAGCCCATAATGGGTGCGAAGATAACCGTGGCAAAGTACTGTGCAGAGTTAAAAATTGCGACTGCCGTTCCTCTCTCCTGCGCCGGGAACCAGGCGGCAACAATGCGACTATTACCCGGGAAAGAAGGTGCTTCAGCTAACCCCACCAGGAAGCGCAAGGTAAAGAGCGCAATGATGATGCCAAACCCGCTGAAGATATCGACGAACCCCTGTAACAGGGTAAACATCGACCAGATAAAGATGGACCAGAAATAGACGCGTTTGGAGCCGAAGCGGTCAAGCAGCCAGCCGCCGGGAATTTGGCCAATAACATAGGCCCATGAAAATGCGGAGAAAACGTAACCCATGCCAACCGCATCAAGCCCGATATCTTTTGCCATTTCTGAACCGGCAATCGACAGCGTGGCGCGGTCACCATAGTTAAAGGATGTGACGATAAACAACATCACCACTATCCAGTAGCGAGCATTGGTACGCTTTTCAGCGCTGCTCGCCGCGTGGCTTAATGTACTCATTGTTGCACTCCTGAATCATAGCTTTCGCCTGGTCCATTCTGTACAGCACCTGTAGGGTAATCAGAATGTGAGGTTAGTGTTTGGCAGTTTTGGTACGGCGTAGTGCCGTTTTATAGTGAAACACTGCCTTTTTTGGTAACTGACGGAAAAAGTATATGAAGGAGTGACTCTTTCGCTCACCGTGCATGAACACAACATTAAAAGAAGTGAGAGAGGTTGTTTGGGGCAAAAGCCCAAAGGAATGGGGGGGACTTCACGGAAATGATGATTTTGAGAGATCTGTCTCACCGGGTGGCGGGTGACGCCATACCCGGCCGACAAAGCCCGTAAGCTCGCGCAAGCGAAGCACCGCCGGGCATTATGTTATTTCAGCAGTGTTGCCCAGTGCTCAACCCAGGGATTGGATTCGCTTTCAGGCTCGGGATGCTCGCCCGCATCGATAAGCAGCATGTCGCCTACGCGCTGCGCGCTTTGCTCCTGAAGGAGTGCATCGAACTGCTTCCCACCGCCGCAGAAGTTGGCGTATGAACTGTCACCCAAAGCAATAATGCCGTAGTGAACATCAGGCTGATAGCCGAGCTGATCTTTGATGCCCTGGAAAAGAGGCACAATGCTGTCCGGCAGATCACCCTGGCCTGTCGTCGAGGTCACGACCAGGATGTATTTATCTTTGTACTTTTCCCAATCAGTCAGTTCCGGGTCCTCGTAAACCGTGGCTTTATGGCCCTGGCTGGCGAGAATGGTTTCGGCTTCTTCCGCTACCAGCAGTGAGTTACCGTACATTGTGCCGACAAAAATTCCGACTTCAGCCATGCTTTGCTCCCTTCGTTTTTGCTATTGCTGTTCATCCTGGACGTTGCCTGACACAAACTCAACCCTTTCATTTTCGGGGAGTTGTCCCAGCCAGCCAAACTGTGACAGCGCCTGCATCCAGACCTCATCCAACCCCGCCCGAATCGTCAGGGGCTCTCCGGTGAAAGGGTGCGTCAGGCTGAGCTGGCTTGCATGCAACATCAGGCGATTGCAGCCAAAATGTTCCGCTGCGCTACGGTTCTGGCGTAAATCACCGTGCTTGCTGTCACCAATAATCGGGTGGCGAAGATGCGCAAGATGGCGTCGCAGCTGGTGTTTGCGCCCGGTTTTCGGCTCCAGCTCAACCAGGCCGTAACGTGTGGTTGGGAATTTACTGGTTGCAACGGGCATCTCTGTGGTTGCCAGACCACGATAATCCGTTACTGCAGGCTGCGGACCTTTATCATCGCGGGCAAATTTATCGGCGATTTTATCCAGCTCTTCAACCAGCGGGTAATCAAGTGTTGCGGCATCCATTAGCCAGCCACGCACAATGGCATGATAGCGTTTTTGGATCTGATGCTGTTCAAACTGTTGGGACAATAAACGCCCCGCTTCGCTTGATAACCCCATAAGGAGCACGCCGGACGTTGGCCTGTCCAGACGGTGGACGGTAAACACATGCTGGCCTATCTGGTCACGCACGGTTTGCATCACAACCACTTTTTCATCGCGATCCAGCCAGCTACGATGTACCAGCCAGCCCGAGGGTTTATTGACCGCAACCAACCACTCATCCTGGTAAAGAATTTCCAGCGTCATGCATTATCACCGGAAACAAGCGTATCCAGACGTTGTAACTCAACCAGGATCACTTCACGGGCAGGATGTGCAGCATCTACTGCCATTTCGTAGTAGGGTGCGATAGCAAAATTCTGGGGAAGTGGATGATGCCCATCAAGCAGGGCGTGCATACGTGGGATCAACACCCACTGTAACCACTCAAAAGGTTCCATGGCGTCCAGGCAGAAAGGCTGTGTACTGGCGAACGCCTCTGGCTGCGGTGAACTCTCTTGCCACACCTGATGCTGGCGCAATACTGCTTCGATGGCGTGCAACTGGGCACGTACGCTATCGTGATGCGTCATGAAAAACCTCGACCGAAAAACACAATGGCGCGCAGCATAACATTGCAGAACGGGAAATAAAAAAAGGGAGCACTGTAAAAACAGTGCTCCCGGTTCGTTTCGCAGCATTCCAGCTACAATTCGTGCTCCCTGCTCATCCATGACAACTTTTCCTGAAGCCCGAGGGCCTGGTCATCCTTAAACCGCTGCATCCTGCTCACATCATCCTGATGTGAATGTTTCATCCCGAAACGTCCTGGCCTTCCTGACCCACCAATCATCCTGACCGGCTCCCATTCTCCTTCCTGGAGGTGTCCCTTACGCGTCCTGCGTTATCCTTTTGCTTCATCCTGAAGCCTTCCTGTCGCGCCATCCCGACGTGTCCTGAGTGAGAAACGCCATCATCCTGATGTTCGTTTCTCGTGCCGGCTTCCTGTCGACAGAGATAGAATCCGCTATTCCGCTTCGTCTTACAACCCACTCCGTAAGCCATGTAAGCGTCTTATTACCACTTCAGGCGGCCAAAAAAAATATAACCAACTGAAAAATAAAAGGATAGAAATATTGATGTGATAAGACGAAGCTTACTAATACGGCGATCTCTCACAAACCTTGTAAGAGATCTCTCACACGCTTAGTAGCACGATGGATTACAGAAGAGGCTCAAGCCGGGTGAGGAAATCCGCAAGTGAAGGGGCAAGAACATCACGATTGCGGGTTCCGATGGTCTCTTTGATCACTTCACCAGACAGGTTGCAGACGGAAATCACATCCAGTTCACTGTCGAGCGTTGCAATAAAAAGTGTCGGAGATAGTTTAAGACGCTTTTGCGTGACCAGGTGTCCAATCAGATTTTCCTGAACACGCTGCAAATCATCTTCACTCCAGGTTTGCAGCAATGTCAGGGCAGTGCCAGCAAACTGGGCAACCATATCCCCTGCAAACTGAGTGGTATAAAACGCATGAAGGGCTGGTTGTACCACAAGGTCCATTGCGCGTTCAACCGCATTTACATTTTGCTCACCGGTAAAAGGCCGAGGTTGCCAGATCACGCTATCATCCACAGAAGAGATAACACACGGTGAAGGAACACCATATAAGTCAGTGCTTTGCGGCCATGTTCCCTTTGCCTCGTGCCATGCATCGCAGTAGCGTGTTGTGAATGCAGTTAGCGCATTTGCCGTTTCAATATCCACCGATTTCTCTCTTCTCGTAAGACAGGATAAACTCAGCCCCTAAGTGTACCTGTAAAGTGGCAATGAAACATGTCTTACGAAAATCATCAGGCGTTAACGGGCTTAACGCTGGGCAAATCGACTGACTACCGCGACACCTATGATGCAACATTGCTGCAAGGTGTCCCACGTAGCTTAAACCGCGATCCATTAGGACTGCATGCGGATGCACTCCCTTTTGTTGGCGGCGATATCTGGACGCTGTATGAACTCTCCTGGCTTAACGCCCGTGGCCTGCCACAAGTTGCCGTAGGCCATGTTGAACTGGATTATGCCAGTAGCAATCTGGTGGAATCGAAAAGCTTCAAGCTCTATCTCAACAGTTTTAACCAGACAAAATTCAGCAGTTGGGATGATGTCCAGCGCACCCTGGTACGGGATTTAAGCGCCTGCGCGCAAGGAGACGTGACGGTTTCACTTTATCGTCTGGATGAACTGGAAGGCCAGCCAATTGCCCACTTCCATGGAACCTGTATCGACGATCAAGAGATTGAAATCGAGAGTTATGAATTCAGTGCTGACTATCTCGAAAATGCAACCCGCAGCAACGTGGTGGAAGAGACGCTGGTCAGCCATTTGTTGAAATCCAACTGCCTGATCACGCATCAGCCTGACTGGGGTTCCGTTCAAATCCAGTACCGTGGACCGAAAATCGACCGCGAAAAACTGCTGCGGTATCTGGTGTCGTTCCGTCACCATAACGAGTTCCACGAACAGTGCGTGGAGCGCATCTTCAACGATATTCAACGTTTTAGTCAGCCAGAGAAGCTAAGCGTATATGCACGCTATACCCGTCGTGGTGGGCTGGATATCAACCCATGGCGCACCAACACCGATTTTGTTCCGGCAACCGGTCGTTTGGTTCGTCAGTAACATTTATTTTGAAAATATGCGCGGTTCATTCCGCGCTTTGGGTTGTGAAACGTCATAAGCCAGGGCTATTGTAATCAACAGGGAAAGACGATAATCGTCCCGTAAGGAGCTCACTTGATTACACATATTAGCCCGCTTGGCTCAATGGATATGTTGTCGCAGCTGGAAGTGGACATGCTTAAACGCACGGCCAGTAGCGACCTTTATCAACTGTTTCGTAACTGTTCACTTGCCGTACTGAACTCCGGAAGTCTGACCGATAACAGCAAAGAGCTGCTGTCACGCTTCGAAAGCTTTGATATCAACGTGCTGCGCCGCGAGCGTGGCGTAAAACTGGAAGTGATTAACCCGCCGGAAGACGCCTTTGTCGACGGACGAATTATTCGCTCACTCCAGGCCAACCTGTTTGCCGTACTACGCGATATCCTGTTTGTTAACGGACAGATCCACAACGCAGGCCGCTTCCAGCATCTCGACCTGGAAAGCTCCGTTCATATTACCAACCTGGTGTTCTCTATTCTGCGAAACGCCCGCGCGCTGCATGTCGGTGAAGCGCCAAATATGGTGGTGTGCTGGGGTGGCCATTCGATTAATGAGACCGAATATCTCTACGCCCGCCGGGTGGGGACACAGTTGGGTCTGCGCGAATTAAATATCTGTACAGGGTGTGGCCCTGGCGCAATGGAAGCCCCGATGAAAGGGGCGGCAGTGGGTCATGCTCAACAACGCTATAAAGAAGGGCGTTTTATCGGCATGACTGAGCCGTCCATTATTGCGGCTGAGCCACCTAACCCATTAGTTAACGAGCTGATCATCATGCCGGATATCGAAAAGCGGCTTGAGGCTTTCGTCCGTATCGCTCATGGGATCATCATCTTCCCTGGTGGTGTAGGTACAGCGGAAGAGCTACTTTACCTGCTCGGTATTCTGATGAACCCGGCCAACAAAGATCAGGTTCTGCCATTGATCCTGACAGGGCCGAAAGAGAGCGCCGATTACTTCCGCGTGCTGGATGAATTTATTGTTCATACGCTAGGCGCAGAGGCTCGTCGTCACTATCGCATTATCATTGATGATGCGGCGGAAGTGGCACGCCAGATGAAAAAAGCGATGCCGTTGGTGAAAGAGAATCGCCGTGATACCGGCGATGCCTACAGCTTCAACTGGTCAATTCGTATTGCTCCAGATCTGCAAGTTCCGTTCGAGCCTTCGCACGAGAATATGGCAAACCTGAAGCTTTACCCGGATCAACCGGTTGAGGTTCTGGCTGCCGACCTGCGCCGAGCCTTCTCTGGTATCGTCGCGGGTAACGTGAAAGAGATGGGTATTCGTGCCATTGAACAGTTTGGCCCGTATAAAATTCATGGCGACCGGGAGATGATGCGTCGTATGGATGACATGCTGCAGGGTTTTGTTGCCCAGCACCGCATGAAGTTACCGGGCTCTGCTTACATCCCTTGTTACGAGATTTGCACGTAACACTCCTGCACTTCTCATCAGGCCGGATATCGCGCAATCGCTATCCGGCTTTTTTTATTCTCTCCTCATACCCCAGGTAACAAATAGATATTACTTATGACTCTTACATAATCGGCCGAACGCAAACGATTACTTCGTTTTATTGACCACAAATTATCATCCTTAATCTAAATTACCCGCAAGAAAACACTAAAATCGCATCTCTTTACAGCGTAAGACGCCTATCTCACTGGTCAGGCTTTCATGACATATATTGTTAATGGTAGCCTTCGCGCCCGTAAATTCTCTTTGATGTTTTTTTAACAGATAAATGGTCTAAAGATACCCACATCAAAAGTAGATTATTGCATTTGGGATCGCGATCACTGATAGATTCATAACTAGAATGTATCTTTCCGCCCGCCAATAGTTACGGGCAAAAATTATTAAAAAACCGTCACTGAACGAATTTCATATTACCGTCAGGCACTTTTTCATCGGATTTGACTAAAAACCTGACAATTTGCTTCCTCCAGGAGATACAGATGGAAACCACTCAAACCAGCACCGTTGCTTCGATTGAATCCCGAAGTGGATGGCGCAAAACCGATACCATGTGGATGCTTGGCCTTTACGGCACAGCAATCGGCGCTGGTGTATTATTCCTGCCAATCAACGCAGGCGTTGGCGGTCTTATTCCGCTAATTATTATGGCAATCATTGCCTTCCCAATGACCTTCTTTGCACACCGTGGCCTGACCCGCTTTGTGCTTTCCGGTAAAAACCCAGGTGAAGACATCACCGAAGTGGTTGAAGAACATTTTGGCGTTGGCGCGGGTAAACTGATCACCCTGCTCTACTTCTTCGCGATTTACCCGATTCTGTTGGTTTATAGCGTGGCTATCACCAACACCGTTGAAAGTTTCATGACGCACCAGTTGCACATGACACCACCACCACGTGCCATCCTGTCTCTGATTCTGATCGTAGGTATGATGACCATCGTACGCTTCGGCGAGCAGATGATTGTAAAAGCGATGAGCGTGCTGGTATTCCCGTTCGTGATTGCCCTGATGGTACTGGCTTGCTACCTGATTCCTAACTGGAACGGCGCAGCCCTGGAAACGCTGTCACTGAGCAGTGCATCAACAACGGGTAACGGCCTGCTACTGACCCTGTGGCTCGCCATTCCGGTTATGGTCTTCTCCTTCAACCACTCCCCAATCATCTCCTCTTTTGCTGTTGCGAAGCGTGAAGAGTACGGCAATGGCGCAGAGAAAAAGTGCTCCAGCATCCTGGCTCGTGCTCATGTGATGATGGTTCTGACCGTTATGTTCTTCGTCTTTAGCTGCGTACTGAGCCTCTCTCCAGCGGATCTGGCTGCGGCGAAAGAGCAGAACATCTCTATCCTGTCTTACCTGGCAAACCACTTTAATGCACCTGTAATTGCGTGGATGGCACCTATCATCGCGATTATCGCGATCACCAAATCCTTCCTGGGCCACTATCTGGGCGCTCGTGAAGGCTTCAACGGTATGGTGATCAAATCTCTGCGCGGTAAAGGTAAGAGCATTGAAATCAACAAACTGAACAAAATCACTGCATTGTTCATGCTGGTGACCACCTGGGCAGTTGCAACCCTGAACCCTAGCATCCTTGGCATGATCGAAACGCTGGGCGGCCCGATTATCGCGATGATTCTGTTCCTGATGCCGATGTACGCGATTCAGAAAGTACCCGCGATGCGTAAATACAGCGGCCATATCAGCAACGTATTCGTTGTGATTATGGGTCTGATTGCCATCTCTGCGATTTTCTACTCACTGTTCAGCTAATACCTCCTGCGCCGTCTTCGGGCGGCGCACTCCTCCTCTGACTGATAGCAATGGACGCATCATGATTAGCGTATTCGATATCTTTAAAATCGGTATTGGTCCTTCCAGCTCTCACACTGTCGGGCCAATGAAAGCCGGTAAACAATTCACGGATGACTTGATTTCACGCGGCATTTTGCACGACACAACCCGCGTGGTTGTCGATGTTTACGGTTCCCTTTCCCTCACCGGTAAAGGCCACCATACCGATATCGCCATTATCATGGGTCTGGCGGGTAACCTGCCTGATACCGTTGATATTGACGCAATCCCTGGTTTCATCCAGGACGTGAATACTCACGGTCGTTTGCTACTGGCAAACGGCGAACACGAAGTTGAATTCCCGGTTGATCAGTGCATGAATTTCCATGCCGACAACCTGTCGCTGCACGAAAATGGGATGCGTATTACTGCGCTGGCAGGCGATAAAGTGCTTTACAGCCAAACGTACTATTCCATCGGCGGCGGTTTTATCGTCGACGAAGACCATTTTGGTCAGGCGGACAACGCAACGGTTGCTGTGCCTTACCCGTACAAGAATGCTGCAGATTTACAACGTCATTGCCAGGAAACCGGTTTATCGCTTTCTGGCCTGATGATGAAAAACGAGCTGGCGCTGCACAGCAAAGAAGAGCTGGAACAGCACTTTGCCAACGTCTGGGACGTGATGCGCGGCGGTATCGAGCGTGGTATCACCACCGAAGGCGTACTGCCTGGCAAACTACGCGTGCCACGTCGTGCAGCTGCACTTCGTCGTATGCTGGTCAGCACAGACAAAACCACCACCGACCCAATGGCGGTTGTAGACTGGATCAACATGTTTGCACTGGCCGTTAACGAAGAAAATGCCGCCGGTGGACGTGTAGTCACTGCGCCAACAAACGGCGCATGCGGCATCGTTCCGGCAGTTCTGGCCTATTACGACAAATTTATCCGCGAAGTGAACGCAAACTCACTGGCTCGCTACATGTTGGTCACCAGTGCCATTGGTTCGCTGTATAAGATGAACGCCTCTATTTCTGGCGCTGAAGTTGGCTGCCAGGGCGAAGTCGGCGTGGCCTGCTCTATGGCAGCAGCCGGTCTGGCTGAACTGTTGGGGGCAAGCCCGGCACAGGTGTGTATTGCCGCCGAAATCGGTATGGAACACAACCTAGGCCTGACGTGTGACCCGGTAGCAGGACAGGTTCAGGTTCCCTGCATCGAACGTAACGCTATTGCCTCTGTGAAAGCGGTCAATGCCGCGCGCATGGCACTGCGTCGCACCAGCGAACCCCGAGTCTGTCTCGATAAAGTCATCGAAACCATGTACGAAACGGGTAAAGATATGAACGCCAAATACCGAGAAACCTCTCGTGGTGGCCTGGCGATGAAGATCGTGACCTGCGATTAAGTCCAAAAGAAGCCTCGTTTTGCGAGGCTTCTTCCCATTTGCTCCAACGCTATTCGTTTCATCCCACCGACAGTGTTACCCTTTACCCAGTAGATTTAAGGGAGATTATCTGTGGCTGTTCATTTGCTTATCGTCGACGCACTCAACCTCATTCGCCGCATTCATGCGGTACAAGGCACACCCTGTAAAGACACCTGCCTGCATGCGCTGGAACAGCTTATTCGCCATAGCCAGCCAACCCACGTGGTTGCCGTATTCGATGATGAAGCACGTAATACCGGCTGGAGGCATCAGCGCCTGCCTGATTACAAAGCAGGACGAGCCCCGATGCCTGAAGATCTTCATGCTGAAATGCCCATAATCCGCTCGGCCTTTGAGCAATACGGTTTTTCCTGCTGGGGTGCGCAAGGTAATGAAGCCGACGATCTGGCCGCAACACTTGCCGTTAAAGTGGCGGAAGCCGGGCATCAGGCGACGATTGTCTCGACCGATAAAGGTTACTGCCAGTTATTATCTCCCACCATTCGCATCCGCGACTACTTCCAGAAACGCTGGCTCGATGCTCCGTTTATTGCCAGTGAATTTGGGGTATCGCCACAACAACTCCCCGACTACTGGGGGCTGGCAGGCATCAGCAGTTCAAAAGTCCCTGGGGTGGCAGGAATCGGGCCTAAAAGCGCAGCACAGTTGTTAACGGATTTTCAGGATCTGGAGGGAATTTATGCCCATCTGGAAGACATACCGGAGAAATGGCGCAAAAAACTTGAAGTACACAAAGAGATGGCATTCACATGCCGCGAGATTGCCCGCCTGCAGACGGATTTACAACTGGATGGCAACCTACAGCAATTACGCTGGGTAAGAGAATAAATCTCGATGGCACGTGTGGAACCTTTGCGACGGACATCACAGGAGTACTTACGCCGCACGGAAATACGCTTTTAAATGATGAGGTAACGCCGTAATCTCATGCCGGTATGCCCGCGTAACGCGGGTGTTCGTCAGATGATGGGACGATTAATCATGAAAGAGGCCCGCCAGCTAGCCATTCTGGACCTGCTGATAAACCATAAGAGCCTGACAACTGAAGCCTTGTCCGTAGCACTTAGCGTCAGCAAAGAGACGATCCGCCGCGATCTCAGTGAACTGCAGGCGCAGGGGAAAATACTCCGCAATCACGGACGAGCGAAATACATTCATCGGGAAAACCAGGACAGCGGTGACCCCTTCCAAAGTCGCCTGAAAAGCCATTATGCGCACAAAGCGGATATCGCCCGCGAAGCCTTATCCTGGATTGAAGAAGGAATGGTGATAGCGTTGGATGCCAGTTCAACCTGTTGGTATTTAGCCCGGCAATTACCCGATATCGACCTTCACGTTTTCACAAACAGCCAGCCCGTCTGCCAGACGCTCAGTAAACGTAAACACATACAGCTCACTTGTTCAGGTGGCACTCTGCAGCGTAAATATGGATGTTATGTCAATCCCTCGCTCATTTCTCAGCTCCGATCGTTTGAGATCGATCTGTTTGTTTTTTCTTGCGAAGGTATTGATAACAGCGGCGTGCTGTGGGATTCAAATACGGTTAATGCTGATTACAAATCACTTTTGCTTAAACGTACTGCACAATCACTATTGCTGATCGATAAAAGCAAATTTAACCGTTCGGGGGAAGCCCGTATCGGGCATCTTGATGACGTGACGCACATCATTTCTGATGCGCAGATTACCGCAAGATAACCTGGGTGGAGGCGTTCACCGCCACCCAGTCAGAGCATAACAACAGATTATCGCTCGTCGCGACGCCCACCCACCGCGGCCCACCAGCGACGCACATGTACAGTCACTTCTTCACGGTCGTGGTAAAGCTGGCGTGCCTGAATTTCAGCATTAATGCCTTGCGCACTCAGTTGCTCTTCAATAAATGCCAGGTTCTGCGAGACTTCCTCGTAGCGCTTTTTCATTGGCAGTTTGAGGTTAAAAATCGTCTCGCGACACCAGCCATTGACCAGCCATGTCGCCATCAGCGCAGCCACTTTGGCGGGCTTTTCAACCATATCACACACCATCCAGGTGATATTGTTGCGGCTTGGGCGATAGCGGAAGCCATCTTCACGCAACCATGTCACCTGTCCGGTATCCATCAGGCTCTGCGCCATTGGACCATTATCAACCGAAGAAACCCACATATTGCGTTTCACCAGTTGATAGGTCCATCCGCCCGGGCATGCCCCCAGATCAACGGCATACATACCGTTTGCCAGGCGCTCATCCCATTCGTCAGCCGGAATAAAGACGTGGAACGCCTCTTCAAGTTTAAGTGTTGAACGGCTCGGAGCATCTGACGGGAACTTAAGACGTGGGATACCCATGTAAAACGGTGAATTGTTATTGGTATACGAATAACCGGTATAACAGCAACCAGGCGCGATAAAGAAAACATGTACAACCGGGCGCTTTGGCGTTTCATAGTTCGTCAACACGCCTGCATCACGTAACGCTGCACGAAGTGGGACGGTGAATTTACGGCAGAACTTCATCAGCTCTTTGCTTTCATTGGTATCCGCCACTTCAACGCGCAGATCGCCCCCCTTTTCTACCACGCCTTGCAACATACCCGTGACAGGCGTAATGCGGTCTTCCGGCGGGAGATCCTTGAGTAATTCACCGGCAACGAACATCTGACGAGCAAAGATCAGTGAGCTAAATGGTAGCTCACGCGCCAGTTTGTCGGCATCGTCTTGCTGATAGCACTCGAACACCACATAGCCCGCATTCTCTTTTACGCGCGCAAACCCGAACACTTCGCGTTTAGCGGCCTTATCCGTAATTTCCGCGGCGCACTCTTTCTCAAACCCTGGGCGACAATATAAAACAACCTTATTCATGGACAACGCCCCTGCGTTTCAGACGGATTGCTCCGATTAACATCAATACCCAACCTGCCAGGAAGCTTACGCCACCGACAGGTGTAACAAACGCCCACAGGCGTAAATGTGAAAGCGCCAGGCAGTATAGGCTGCCGCTAAACAGCACCGTACCCAACGCCAGGAAAACACTGCTCCAGTAAAACCAGATACTGATACGACGCTGCATCGCAACAGCCAGGCCAAAAATAGCCAACGTGTGAAACGCCTGGTATTCAAGGCCGGTCTGGATCCAGCCCATCTCTACAACCCCTAAAGATTTGCTTAACACATGCGCACCAAATGCGCCCAGTGCGACAAAAATAAAGCCACTCACCGCGGCAAAAATCAGCATGAATCGGCTGGTCATGTTTCTGTCCTAAAGTGATGCGTGCTCGGCACACAAAAAGTTATGGTTCATACCTGAAGCGGAATTTTTCTTGCTCGCTCGCCGCTTTCGCCAGAATCCACTGCCGGAAGGCGGCTATTTTACCCAGTTCTGCCTGGCTGTCATGGCAAACCAGATAAAACGCATTCTTGCTGACCAGAACATCATTAAAAGGGCAGACCAGGCGGCCCGCCTCAATTTCGGACTGGGACATCACGTTGTTTGCCAACGCTACGCCCTGCCCGTGTATTGCAGCCTGTAACACCATCGCACTGTGGCTAAAAATGGGGCCTTGCTGCACATTTATATGATTAAGACCCAATTGCCGGGTATAAGTTTGCCAATCACGGCGAGAAGCATCATGTAATAACGTATGTTGCGCTAAATCAGCTGGCGTTTTCAACGCCTTATCGCCGGTCAATAAAACCGGAGAGCAGACTGGCAACAGATATTCTGCGTATAATTTTTCAACACGTAATCCAGGCCAGTTGCCCCGCCCGTAAAAAATCGCCACATCGACATCATCCGCTAGCTTATCTTCCTGACGGTCCACAGCCTGGATCCGCACGTCGATTCCCGGATAAGCTGAGTTAAAGCTTGTGAGTCGGGGAACCAGCCACTGAATGGCAAAACTGGGCAATAAACTGACTGTCAGCGCGCCTTTTGCACTGCGCGCCTGTAGCTTGCGCGTCGCTTCGGTAAGCTGGGAAAAAATCTCTTTAATATCCTGAAAATAACTCTGCCCCTCTTCCGTTAATAGCAACGATCGGTTGCGGCGACGAAACAGCTTGAGGCCCAGGAAATCCTCGAGAGACTTGATTTGATGACTTACTGCGGCCTGTGTCACAAAAAGCTCATCGGCTGCGCGAGTGAAACTCAGATGACGTGCTGCTGCATCAAAAACACGTAATGCATTTAGAGGTGGTAATCGCTTCGACATGGTTATCTGGCTTAGATGTTAACAGCATTTAACATATAGGAAACAACAGTTAACCTATTAGTTTTTTTAATCTGAGCCATTATAATTTGTCCGTTGAGGAACTACCAGCAAATACCTATAGTGGCGGCACTTCCTGAGCCGGAACGAAAAGCTTTTTTTGGAATGCGTGTTCTGAAGGG
Organism: Lelliottia sp. RWM.1; assembly: GCF_016859735.1. Classification (NCBI taxonomy): domain Bacteria; kingdom Pseudomonadati; phylum Pseudomonadota; class Gammaproteobacteria; order Enterobacterales; family Enterobacteriaceae; genus Lelliottia; species Lelliottia sp. RWM.1. The sequence goes on from NZ_WLVC01000028.1 coordinate 36,697, forward strand.
CTTTTGGCTTACGGTTGTGATGTTGTGTTGTTGTGTTTGCAATTGGTCTGCGATTCAGACCACGGTAGCCAGGCTACCAATTTTTCACTTCCTGTACATTTACCCTGTCTGTCCATAGTGATTAATGTAGCACCGCCAATTTGCGGTGCTTTTTTTTCGCTTATCGATTGTTAATGCTCAATCTCTTGCATCTCTTTCACATCAGTCCGGTTGATCTGCTGCTTGTTACCGTTCGCATCTTTGTATGAGATCATCCCGGTGTCATTATCCGTTCCTGGTTTCCCTTCGGAGACGATAGAACGGCCGTCAGTGGTGTGCATTACATAGTTGTTACCCGAACAGGCACTCAGGACAAAGGTAAACATACAGGCAGAAAGGATGGCGGCTGTCTTTTTCATGATTATTCTCCTTCAGCAATAAATACTATTTAAACCTCGATTTAAAACAGGCTAAAACATTCACCTAACACTATTTAGCATAACCTGCTTTTCCAAAGGGTCAGGGATAAACAGACTATTCCGACAAAGACATCTGTCTTGCCCTGCTGCGTAAATTGCGCGACGATCAACGGATTGAAATGAGGAATACCATGAACGCTTTCAGCCCCGCACACTTTCGCGCGCAGTTTCCCGCGCTGGCCGACGCTGCTGTCTATCTTGATAGCGCCGCGACGGCACTCAAACCGCTGGCCGTCATTGAGGCTACAGCGCAGTTTTATAGCCTGAGCGCAGGCAACGTTCATCGTAGCCAGTTTGCAGCAGCACAACGCTTAACTGAACGCTATGAGGCCGCCCGTGATCAGGTCGCTCGCCTGCTCAATGCAGACAGCGGAAAGAACATCGTCTGGACGCGGGGAACCACTGAGGCCATTAACATGGTTGCCCAGTGTTACGCCCGACCTCTCCTGCAACCCGGTGATGAGATAATCGTGAGCGAGGCAGAACATCACGCCAATCTGGTTCCGTGGCTGATGGTCGCTGAGCAGACCGGCGCGCACATCGTCAAACTCCCGCTTGGCGCTGGTTTACTCCCGGATGTAGCGCGTTTGCCAGAAATCATCACCTCGCGTAGCAAGATTCTGGCACTGGGGCAAATGTCCAACGTGACTGGCGGCTGCCCGGACCTGGCTCAGGCCATTGATGTCGCGCACGCCAGCGGCATTGTGGTTATGGTCGACGGCGCGCAGGGGGTTGTGCATTTTCCGGCAGATATGCAAAAACTCGATATCGACTTCTATGCTTTCTCAGGACATAAACTGTATGGCCCAACGGGTATCGGGGTGCTGTACGGGAAGCCAGAGCTGCTGGCGCAAATGACACCGTGGCTTGGCGGCGGGAAAATGATTACCGAAGTCACCTTCGAGGGTTTTAAAACTCAGGATGTACCTTATCGTCTGGAAGCAGGTACACCGAATGTAGCTGGCGTGATTGGCCTGAGCGCGGCACTGGAATGGCTCGCCGATCTGGATATCGTCCAGGCTGAAAGCTGGAGCCGTGGTCTGGCAACACTTGCAGAGGAAGAGCTCAAAAAGCGTCCTGGTTTCCGGTCGTTTCGTGCGCAAGACTCAAGCCTGCTGGCGTTCGATTTCGCAGGCGTTCATCATAGCGATATGGTAACGCTGCTCGCTGAATATGGCATCTCCCTGCGTGCCGGACAACATTGCGCGCAACCACTACTGGCAGCCCTCGGCGTCAGTGGTACATTGCGTGCCTCTTTTGCCCCCTATAATACGCAAAACGATGTTGCGGCGCTGATTGCTGCCGTTGATCGTGCCCTTGAACTCCTGGTGGATTAATGACTAACCCTGTATTTGCCGGACATCCCTTCGGCACGACGATCACAGAAGAGACGTTAAAGCAGACTTTCAGCCCGCTGACACAATGGGAAGATAAATACCGTCAACTGATTATGCTGGGCAAGCAGTTGCCCACGCTGTCTGATGAGATGAAAACGCAGGCAGCAGAGATCGCTGGCTGTGAAAACCGCGTCTGGTTGGGATTTAAAGTATCCGATGGCAGGTTGCACTTCTTTGGTGACAGCGAAGGCCGCATCGTGCGCGGCTTGCTGGCTATACTGTTGACGGCGGTCGAAGGGAAAACAGCTGAACAACTGCTGGAACAACCGCCTCTGGCACTGTTTGATGAACTGGGCTTGAGCGCGCAACTGAGCGCCTCACGCAGCCAGGGATTAACCGCACTCAGCGAAGCGGTTCTGGATGCAGCGCGTCAGGCTCATGCCTGACGTTCCGCTTTCGCCATCATCTTCTTCAGGGCATGAGATACTGCCACAAAGCCAAAGGTAGCAGTCACCATGGTGGCTGCACCAAATCCTGATGCACAGTCCATGCGCTTTGGCCCTTCCGCAGTGCTTTTCATCGCACACACTGAACCGTCTGATTGCGGATAAACCAGTGCCTCAGTTGAAAATACGCAGTCAACGCCGAGTTTACCCTTGCTGTTTTTCACTACGTTAAAATCACTTTTCAGGCGCTCACGCAGTTTGGCAGCCAATGGGTCCTGGATCGTTTTTGCCAGATCGGCCACCTGAATCTGTGTTGGGTCAATTTGTCCACCCGCCCCGCCCGTTGTCACCAGTGGAACCTTATAACGACGGCAATAAGCAATCAGTGCGGCTTTCGGACGGATACTGTCGATCGCGTCAATCACGTAGCTGTAACCCTTACTCATGTAGTCAGCAACGTTGTCTGCAGTGACGAAATCATCTATCACCGTGATACGACATTCCGGGTTTATCATACGAATTCGCTCGGCCATCACTTCCGACTTAGCCAGGCCAACGGTGTCACGCAGGGCATGGATCTGTCGGTTTGTGTTGGTTACACAGACATCATCCATATCAATTAGCGTGATAGCACCAATACCGGTTCTGGCCAACGCTTCCGCCACCCAGGAGCCAACCCCGCCAATCCCAACGACGCAAACATGTGCATCTGCAAACAGTTGCAGGGCTTTTTCACCATATAAACGCGCCGTACCGCCAAAACGCTGACGCCAGGCATCGCTGATTACCACAGACATAAAACCTCAGATGTAAAAAGGGTGAGGTTATTCCCTCACCCCTGCTCAGTTATCCGTAGGCCCGAAACGCGAAATGCGACCGGGTAACAAGACGCTCAGAATACCACAATCAACCGCTGAATACGTTGCCTGCACCAGGAGCCGCTTTCAGCACCCACACACGGCCGTAGTGGTTATACCAGCCTGCACGATGTCCGGCGTCGAAACCGATCCCCTGATAAATATCGAAGTGCTGGCCTTTGATTGCCCCGCCAACATCCAGCGCCACCATCAGGCGCAGCTCGTACTGACCGCTAAACTTGCCTTTATTGTCCAGCACAGGAACTTCCGCGAGCAGCGTTGTGCCTGCCGGGATAATTGAACGATCCGAGGCGACAGACGCACGGCCAATTAGCGGCACTGCGCTTGCTCCTTTAACTGGCGCGTAGTTTTGCGGCTTAAAGAAGACGAACGAGGCATTTTGTTCCAGTAGTTCGCGCACTTCCGCTTCGCTGTGTTTTTCGCCCCACTCACGGATCGCCTGCATCGACATATCTTCTTTCTTCACTTCACCACGATCGATCAATACTTTGCCGATACTGCGGTAAGCATGCCCGTTCTTGCCGGAATAGCTGAAGAAGTTAAGCGGAGAACCATCACCAAAATCAATATAACCGCTGCCTTGTACATCCATAATGAAGTTATCCATCAGCGAGTTACTGTATGCCAGGACATAGTTTTCGCTCAATGCACCGGAGTAGATCTCTGCACGAGAAGGCAAACGGCCGCGTTTTGGCGGCATACGATAGATGGGATACTGGAATTCGCCCTGACGGGTATGACGAGCCTGAATAACAGGTGTGTAATAGCCCGTAAACTGGACGTTGCCGTAGTTATCTGCCCCTTCCATCTGCCAGGCATCAATACCGTACTGGCGCATCGTGCGTGTATCACCACCCGCTCTCAACCAGTCCTGCACTGCGTTATAAACCGAATTCTGCGAGCCATACAGACGCGGCGATGCGCTGCGGATCTGATTAACCTGTTCGGCAAAATCCCCTGCGTTGATCGGTGCGCCAACGGCATCGGGTTGATTAACTAAAGAGAAAGGCTGGGTAAATTTCCCGTCTTTATACTGTTGACCGCGATCGGTCGGTTTTGAGGAGCACGCCGCAAGAATAGCTACCATTGTGCCCGTCATCAGATACTTCGCCCAACGTCCTTTCATTATATCTCGTCTTTAAGTTGCCTGTTTCCGCGTGATGAAGATAACAAACCACCCGGGCTAAAGAAATGTCATCACACATCCTTTGGCAAATTTTGCGCAAAAAATAGTCCAAAGAACGCAAAGTCGTTCAATTTACATACTAATGTGACGAATTATGTGAAAAAGGGTTGCATCAGAAAGCCAGCAGAGTATAGTGCGCATCCACGGACGCGGGGTGGAGCAGCTTGGTAGCTCGTCGGGCTCATAACCCGAAGGTCGTCGGTTCAAATCCGGCCCCCGCAACCAATTAAAATTTGATGCAGTAAGTTCTGCAAAGCAGTTTGAATCACAATGAAGCGAAAACGCTGGTGTGATTGGACATTAGTAGCAGAAAGACGGACGCGGGGTGGAGCAGCCTGGTAGCTCGTCGGGCTCATAACCCGAAGGTCGTCGGTTCAAATCCGGCCCCCGCAACCAATTCTTCAAAAAACAATGGACACCCTGATGGGTGTTTTTTTGTATCTGAAATCTGTGAATTTACCGGGCAATCACCCGGTATTATGACACTACCCTCTTCTGGCGAGCGTAGCCCCGTCCGAGAAATACGCCTTTATCCCCGCCAGAATCGACTCTGCAACTTCCTGCTGGAACTTCGCCGTCTTTAGCTTTCGTTCTTCTTCCACGTTACTGATAAACGCCGTTTCAACCAAAATCGACGGAATATCCGGCGCTTTAAGAACGGCAAACCCCGCCTGTTCGACACTATTTTTATGCAGTTTATTGACGTTGCCAAGCCGTCCTAATACCGCTTTACCAAATTTCAGGCTATCGGTAATCGTTAATGATTGCACCATATCGAACATCGTGTGATCGACATAACGGTCGCCGCTCTTGCCCACACCACCGATAAGGTCGGAGGCGTTCTGGGTATCTGCCAGATATCGTGCTGCGGTACTGGTAGCCCCTTTTGTCGACAACGCAAACACCGAGGAGCCACGCGGCTCACGACTGGTAAAGGCATCAGCATGGATGGAGACAAACAGATCCGCGCGCTGTTTCTGCGCTTTTGCCACACGAACCTTCAGCGGAATAAAGACATCTTCATTACGCGTCATATAGGCCCGCATGTTACCTTCTCTATCGATCAGAGCCTTCAGGCGACGCGCAATTTGCAGCACCACATCTTTCTCACGCGTGCGATATTTCCCCACAGCACCAGAGTCTTCGCCTCCGTGCCCAGGATCAAGCATGATCACAATCGGACGATCGCGTCCGGCTTTACCTGGCTGCGGGCCGCTTTGCGCAGGCGGGACCTGCCGTTCAAGATCGCCTTTGTTGTAATCTTCGAGTAACGCCAGCAAAGGATCCTGAATATCCGTCGCATTGGCAGGATAGAGATCCATCACCAGACGCTCTTTAAAGGCAGCGACCGGCGCTAGCGCAAACAGCTGAGGCTTAACATTCTGTTTTAACTCAAATACCATTCGCACGGTTTGCGGGTCAAACTGCCCCACTCGTGCAGATTTAATGAAGGGATCATCACCACGGATCTGCGCCCCCATCCCTTTCAGGACCGAGTTCAGGTTAACGCCTTCAAGATCCACCACGACACGTTCAGGATTGCTGAGAGCAAACTGCTTATATTTCAGCACCTGGTTGGACTCGACTGTCACGCGCGTATAGGTCGACGACGGCCAGACGCGCACAGCCACCACCTGACTGACAGCGGCAAAGGCGACCTGACTGACGCTAAGCAACCACATCGCCCCGGCCCCTTGTAACAAGCGGCGGCGGCTTATTGTTGTTTTGGATCCCGACATGCTTCTCCCGAGCAAGAAATCAAATTTATAAGTAAAACGTCCAGATTGACCGAAAACTTTAACGAATGACGCATAAGCTGTCATCTATAAAAGGGTAAACAATCATACGCTAACGCAGCCATTACTTATTAATTTCCATGTCTCACTGAAAATTTAGGCTTGCGCGCGCGGCGATAATCGAATAAAAATACAAAAATTACGAATAAACATTCATTAAGGGTTGTGTCATGGTGAAGGAACGTAGAACCGAACTGGTACAGGGATTCCGCCATTCTGTTCCCTATATCAATGCCCATCGGGGAAAGACGTTTGTCATCATGCTTGGCGGGGAAGCCATTGAGCATGAAAATTTCTCCAGTATTGTCAATGATATCGGCTTACTGCACAGCCTCGGGATTCGGCTGGTCGTCGTCTATGGCGCACGTCCACAGATCGATGCCAACCTGTCTGCCCATCACCATGAACCGGTATATCACAAGCATATCCGTGTAACAGACGCCAAATCGCTCGAACTGGTTAAACAGGCAGCCGGACTGCTTCAACTGGAAATCACGGCACGTTTATCCATGAGCCTTAACAACACACCGTTACAGGGCGCACATATTAACGTGGTTAGCGGCAACTTCATCATCTCTCAGCCTCTTGGCGTGGACGATGGTGTTGATTATTGCCACAGCGGTCGTATTCGCCGTATTGATGAAGAGGCCATTCACCGTCAACTGGACAGCGGCGCTATCGTGCTGATGGGTCCTGTCGCCGTCTCCGTCACCGGAGAAAGCTTTAACCTCACCTCGGAAGAGATCGCCACTCAACTGGCTATCAAACTGAAAGCGGAAAAAATGATTGGCTTCTGCTCTTCTCAGGGCGTGGTCAACGATCTGGGTGTCATTGTGCCCGAACTATTCCCGAATGAAGCACAAGCGCGTGTAGAAGAGCTGGAAGCAGCAGGTGACTATCACTCCGGGACAGTACGTTTCCTGCGGGGGGCGGTAAAAGCCTGTCGTAGCGGTGTTCGCCGTAGCCACCTCATCAGTTATCAGGAAGACGGTGCATTACTGCAGGAGCTGTTCTCCCGTGACGGTATTGGCACGCAGATCGTGATGGAAAGTGCTGAGCAGATCCGTCGCGCCACCATCAATGATATTGGCGGTATTCTGGAACTGATTCGCCCGTTAGAACAACAGGGTATTTTGGTTCGTCGCTCCCGCGAACAACTGGAGATGGAGATCGACAAATTCACCATCATCCAGCGTGATAATCTGACCATCGCCTGCGCCGCGCTCTATCCCTTCCCGGAAGAGAAGATCGGTGAAATGGCCTGCGTCGCGGTTCACCCGGACTACCGCAGCTCGTCTCGCGGCGAAATGCTGCTTGAGCGCGTTGCAGCTCAGGCGCGCCAGATTGGTTTAAGTAAACTCTTTGTACTCACGACGCGCAGTATCCACTGGTTCCAGGAACGCGGATTTACGCCAGTCGACATTGATTCGCTGCCAGAGAGTAAGAAAGAGATGTACAACTATCAACGCCGCTCTAAAGTACTGATGGCTGATTTAGGCTGATGTTCATGCCCTCACCGTCCGGTGGGGGCAGATACTTACCTTGCATCGAAAATTGCGCTTAAACCGCTTCGACGCTCAGTACGCGTGACAATCGCCTGCACCAAAACACGCTCATCGGTATACAGCGACAAACGCTGACGTGCACGGGTTATCGCGGTGTAAACCAGCTCACGCGTAATGACCGGTGAGAGTTGCGGAGGCAGGATCAGCGCCGCATGATTAAACTCAGACCCTTGCGATTTATGGACCGTCATTGCCCACGCGGTTTCGTGTTCGGGCAAACGACTGGGTTGTACTGACTTCACGCTACCATCCGGCATCTGGAACCACACGCGTAGTCCCTGGCCACGATCAAGCGCAATGCCAATATCTCCATTAAACAAACCCAGTGCGCTGTCATTGCGGGAGATCATCACCGGACGTCCTTCATACCAGCGTGAATGTGCCGAACGAACAATCTTGCGCTTTTGTGTCAGCACCTGCTCCAGTCGCTCATTCAGACCGGTCACACCAAAAGGCCCCTCTCTCAGAGCACACAGAAGCTGAAATTCACCAAACGCGGCAATGACCTGCCCCGGCATGCTCTGCTGCTGAATATTTTCTAAAAAACGCTGATAACCATGCAAAGCATCATTGAGCATTGCCAGATAATCATCACCACTCTCCAGCGGCTTTTTCTCGATATCCTCGAATGCGCCATTAAACACTGAGCGAGTTGCTTGACAATCACCCCGATTCACCGCTGCAGCAAGTTGCCCAATACCAGAATCACTCCCGAAACGGTAGCTCTTTTGCAGCAAACAGAGGCTGTCGCGCAATGTTCCCGCCAGTGGTTCTTCATTTCCTTCCACCTGGCAGCCGGTTAAACGTGCCAACTCCAGGGCACGTTCAGTGGTGTAGCCCAGGCTGGCATAAGTGCAGATATCCCCCAACACCGCCCCAGCTTCAACCGATGCAAGCTGGTCGCGATCGCCCAGAAAGATAACCCGTGCATGAGGCGGTAGCGCATTAATCAACCGTGACATCATGGTCAGGTCGATCATTGAAGCTTCATCCACCACCAGCACATCCAGATGTAACGGGTTTCCCGCATGGTAGCGTAAACGCTGGCTTCCCGGCTGCGCCCCCAATAAACGGTGCAAAGTGCTGGCCTCACCCGGGAACAGCGCAAGCTGCGCGTCGGTAAGAGGCAGTTTTTGCAGCGCACCTCCCAGGGATTCCGTCAATCTGGCCGCGGCTTTCCCCGTAGGCGCCGCCAGACGAATACGGCATTTTTGTTCGCCCGCTATCTGGATAAGTGCAGCCAGTAGTTTTGCAACAGTGGTCGTTTTCCCCGTACCGGGGCCACCAGAAATCACGGAGATCCGTCGTGTTAGCGCAACAGCGGCGGCCACTTTCTGCCAGTCAAGGGATTCGCCGGACGTAAATAACCCCTCCAGCGTCTGCTGAAGCTGGGCTTCATCATAGGAAAGCGGCGTGTTGGCTTCGTTAAAGAAGTGCGCAACGGTGAGTTCATTACGCCAAAGGCGGTTGAGGTATAAACGATCACCCGCCAGGATTAACGGCGTAGGACTTTCTCCTGTACTGACGGCTTCAGAGCTCAATAATAGCGTTTGCCAGTTCACGGACTCTCCGAGCAGCGCAAAACAAGATTGGATCGCCGACGGCATTTTTTCATCGAGTACCAACCGTGAAAGCGGCAAACACACATGCCCCTCCCCCGTATCCCGACTGAGGATAGCAGCAGCAAGCATTACGGCGGGCCGATCACCTGCAATGGCCATAGCGAACTGCACATCAAGCTGACGCAGCAGACGCTGATCTGCCGCCTCAAGCAACAATTCCTGCATTGTCATGCCATCTCCTCCGTGCTGGCTGCAAATAACATGTCCATTTTTTCAATCAATGCTACGTCCGGGCGCGTGCTAAAGATACCTGATTGCGGATCGGCAGCATCAACGCCACGCAAGAACAGGTAGATGACGCCACCAAAATGCGCATCGTAGGTGTAGTCCGCAATGCGGTGACGCAGATAGCGATGCAGCGCCAGGGTATAAAGCTGATACTGCAAATCATAGCGGTGGGACTGCATCGCAGAAGCCATTGCCTCTCGGGTGTATGCATCACTGTTTTCACCCAGCCAGTTTGATTTGTAATCCAGCAGGTAATAGCGCCCTTCATGACGGAAAACCAGGTCGATAAACCCTTTCAGCATACCCTGTACCTGGCGGAAATTCAGCGGCGGACAGCCGGCAGATAAGGGATCGTGCTCGCGGATCAGCGCATCCAGCGCCCCTGCGTTGAGCGGGCTCTCGATGGGGAGATAGAACTCCATCTCGACCTGTTTATCTTTGGATGTTAACTGGCTCAGCGAGAGGCCTCGCGGCGTCAGTTGCACCTCTAAAATAGTGGTGATCCACGACGTCAGTACCGGTTGCCAGCTTGCGTCGTAGCCCCCTTTTTGCAACATCTCCAGTACCCAATCCGCAGAGACGGGCTGAGTAAAATCAAGCTCTTCAAACAGGCTATGGAGGAATGTTCCGGGTGAGGCTCCACGCGGGAATTGATGTGGCGTCAGCGCGGGCTCCGCCAGAATGTCACCCACACCTGCGGCATCCACATCCAGTTTTGGCATCAGATCCTGGGCAATGCTTTGCCCATGCTGCTGCAACCCCGAGTAACTGGTCACACGCCAGTCGTCTGCTATCGTTCGTGTAATCTGCCGCGCGTGTAGATCAGGCTCATGCTGCTCAGGCATCTGCCAGCGACGACTGTCAGACTCTTCAGGGGTCTGTAGCGCAATATTATCCCCACAAAGCGATTCAATACACTGACGAAGCCCCGCAGCATCTTTCGGCTCACCCTGTTGGATAAGCCGCCCCAACGCGCTCAAATGAAAATCAGACTCTCCCGCCTTCTCGCCACGACGCCGGAACAACGGAGCGATACCCAGGCTGCAATGCCAAACCGAACGGGTCAGGGCCACATAAAGCAGGCGCAAATCTTCCGCCAGACGTTCAGCTTCGGCAAGCTCGACGCTGCTCTCTGCGTTGCTGAGATCGAGCACCGCTTCATACGAATCACGATCGTGATAAAACGCCTGGTCTTGCGCCCGGTAATTGGCAATAAACGGCAGCCAGACTAACGGATACTCCAGCCCTTTTGACTTGTGAATGGTGACGATTTGCACGAGATGCTTATCACTCTCAAGGCGCATCTGCTGGCTGGAGGCGTTACTGTTGGGATCGGCAATGTGCTGCGACAACCAGCGCACCAGGGCATGTTCACTCTCAAGCTGCGTTCCGGCTTCCTGTAACAACTCACTGATATGCAAAATATCGGTCAGACGGCGCTCACCACCTGCTGTTGCGAGCATATTCTCCGCAATGCGACGCTGGGTCATCAGTTCTCGTAGCATCGCCATAACCCCGCGCTTTTGCCAGCGCTCGCGATAGTGAACAAACTCTTCCACCACGGTATCCCAGGTGGCTTCGTCGTTGTTAAGGACATCAATATCACGTGCGTTTAGCCCCAGCATGGAACTTGCCAACGCGCTGCGAAGCGTGCTCTCTCGTTCCGGGGACAGCACGGCCTGGAGCAACCACAGCATCTCCTGGGCTTCCAGAGTTTCAAAAACGCTATCACGGTTGGAGAGATAAACGGACGGGATATTCAGTAGCGTCAATGCATCGCGAACGAGCGCCGCTTCCTGACGGCTACGCACCAGTACCGTAATATCTGATGCCTTCACTGGGGTCGATTTATTCCCCTTCCACAACACCGCGTCACCACGTGCGCCCGCACTAAGCCAGTCACGGATTTGTGCGGCGCAGTACTGCGCCATCGCATTTTGATAGTCCGCGACGCCACAACCTTCCCCCTGCAGCAGCCAGAAGTTCATGGCTGGCTGAACCTGACCATTGAATTCGAAACGTAATGAGGCATTTTTATCGGCAAACTTTACCGGCTTAAAGGGAATTTCCTTGAACATGAAAGCCGTATCCATACGCCTGAACAGCGTATTCACGCTCTCAACCATACCAGGGGCAGACCGCCAGTTAGTGTCCAGCGTATAGTGCGCTTCAACCTCACTACGGGCTTTCATATAGGTGAAAATATCCGCGCCACGGAAGGCATAAATCGCCTGCTTAGGATCGCCAATCAGCAACAGCGCAGTCTCTGGCTGCTGCCGCCAGATACGACGGAAAATACGATACTGCTGGGGATCGGTATCCTGAAATTCATCAATCATTGCTACCGGAAAGCGGGTACGGATAGCAGAGGCAAGCGCTTCGCCGTTTTCGCTACACAGCGCCGCATCCAGACGGCTTAACATATCGTCAAACCCAAGCTCACCCCGGCGACGTTTTTCACGCGTTACGGTCTCACGAATTTCCGTCATGGCACGGGTGATCATCAGGTCATTAAGGGTTAACGGCTCGGCGAGTAAGGTCTCTATGGCAACAAACAGGGCATGCTCAGGGACAATGCCATCAGCTTTAGTTCGCTCAACCAAAAAACGTTGGGAGAATTTCTCCAGCGCATCCGGGAGCTGGTAGCCTCGTGTCTCTTCCTGCGCCCAAGCGCTGATCTTGTCGATCCATTTACCCTGATTGCCACGGTTAAATTTGCGTCTGTCTATCCCGGAGTTTTCGATGATCGCCTCAATCTCACCGACTGACGCATTCCACTTTCGCTTTAAAGCCGCAATTTGCGAAACGATCTTTTCATGGCGTGAAGCCAGGGTTTCATCGGCTGGCGGCGGGGATTTAATGACCGGGGCCTCGCCCTGGAGATAACGGTCAATGGCGCGAAGAAGCTCTTCCGGGCCTTTCCATAGCGCGTGAACCGCTTCGGCAATATCTCGCGGCAGTGGATAGCAATGACGACGCCAGAAATCTGCACAGGCCTGATAACGCAGTTCAGACTCATCTTCAATAAGCTGCTGCTCAAACAGCATGCCGGACTCAAACGCATTGAGGCTAAGCATTCGCTGGCAGAAACCGTGAATGGTAAATACAGCGGCCTCGTCCATTTGTCGTTCTGCTAACAGCAGCCACTGGGCCGCCTGTTGCTTATCGACAATGTCGTCCAAAAGGCGCGCGTAAAGAGGGTTATCCGTACTCTGACGCAAACAGGCAATACGCAGCTCATGGATATTCGAACGAATACGTCCGCGTAACTCAGCGGTAGCGGCCTCAGTAAAGGTCACTACCAGTAGCTCTTCCACGCTTAGCGGTTTTGGAAATGCCGCATCGCCACCGAGCCCCAGTAACAGGCGAAGATAGAGAGCGGCAATGGTGTAGGTTTTTCCCGTTCCCGCTGAGGCTTCAATCAATCGTTCCCCTTGTAGGGGTAAACGTAAGGGATCAAGGGACTCAGCGGTATCGGTCATTCTTTCTTACTCCAGGGCATAGATTGCTGTAATGCACTGACACTCTTCCACACTTTCCAGCCCTTCGGATTCACGTAGTCCGTTTTCCCATTCTGGCTGCCGGAAACCTGAGACAAGATGGCCATTCCCTGCGGTTTAACCACCGCCTGATGGAAGAAATCGGCAACCTTTTGAGGTGTCAGCTGTTTTATCTCTGCCACTACTTTATCACGCGAATCAAAGCTCAGATTATCGCGATCAAAATCTTTGCTCAGTTGCGAAGCTTCTTCACCCAGCGTCTGCGGCTGTTGTGTGACTTGAGCGATCACAGCCTGCTGGATTTGAGCAAACTCCTCAGGCTTCATGGCACGCAGTTTTTCTTCCGCTTGCGGGAAGAAGGCTTGATATCGCTGCCAAAGGTACGCAGGTTGTTTATCGCTGCTTTGCAGCAGGAAACCCAATCCCCATTGACGCCCAACATTCATTGAAAATGCAAAGACCGCATAGCCAAGTTGCTCTTCTGTGCGTAACTGGTTGTAGAACCACGGTTGAATAATCTGCCCCAACACAGCGCTTTGCGCGGAACTGGCAAATTCGTCGTAGCCTGTTGGCACAAAGACGGCAGCCAGTGCAGAGTCCGTACTGCTTCCCGCCTTCTCAAAAATCACATTCTGTTTTTTCTCAACCAGGACATCCTGGTTACGACACCAGACTTCACCTTTCGAACCCAGTTGTGTCCGTACATTCTGTGCCAGCGTTTTCGCCTGGTCTTCTCCCATGTTCCCGACAATCAGGAACTCAGGACGGGTATTGGTTTTAAGCAAGCCGCGGTAATCCAGCACATCTTTAAGCGAGATAGTGGGCAGCAACGCACGGCGCTCTTCACGCTGGAAGTACGGGATTTGCGACAACATCTGTGCAGGCATTATCGCCTGATCGTAGGCTTTGCCCTTTTCCGCAGAATCCATCATCTGCGCGTACCAGGATTTGGCCTGTTCAAACTGCTCTTCCGTTGGCGTATAGCTGAAATATCCTTCCAGCAATGCCTGGAAAAGTTGCGGTAAACGCTGGGTATAGCCATTAGCATTAACCATCAGGCCGTTATTCGCATTTGTCGAGAAGCTAATCCCGCCCACCGCGGCCTGGTTGCTGAGCTGGTCGAGCGCAATACCGGCCAGATAGTCGTTGAGCGCAAACATAACCTGGTTTTTGGCACTGTCCATCGCTTTCGGGTTACGCAGCACCACGCTGACATCCGCTTTTGGTTCGTTCGCAAAATAGCGGCTTGGGGTATACACCACACGAAGCGTCGGCTCATCAACAATAAGCTCAGGATGCGGATAGGCTTTTATGGTTTTAATCAGCGAGAAATCATCCGGAATGTAGGGGTTCAGCTCCGGCAATTTGAGCGCAATCTGCCCGGCCTTTTTCTGCCAGTCAGAGAACGTCTGCTCACTGATTTTATCGACCTGATAAGGGGCATCGACAAAATAGGCCGTTTTATTGTGCGGTTCGTTCGGGCTGATGTACCAGATACGGGCGTTTTTCGGCGTCATCATCGCCAGGCGTGCTTTTACCGCATCAGCATCATACTGATCGGCAATATTGACCGCATCCAGCGTATGTTCCACCGGTACGCGAATCATGGTGTCTGCGAGCCATTCAACGTAGTCCATGTCCCGTGTTATAGACGGGTAACGGAAATCGAGATCCAGCACATGGGCCAGTTCATCGAAGTAGCGTTTATCAATACCCTTATCCCGCAGCAGTGAGAGGTAACTGAAAATGGCTGCAACCACTTCATCACGGTTCGCAAGGCCTTTATCCGTAAGGGTGGCAGAGATCGCCAGCACACCACTGTTGCCGTTAACAACAGGATCAGAATCGGCACGAATACCTTCGACAAGCCCTTGCTTTTGCAACCAGTCAGAAAGTGTACCTGGGCTACGGTTACCAATAAGGTAAGTCACAAGCTCATCCGTTTTGCTGCGGAACTGCGCCGTGTTGTTATCGATACGGAACTCAATACGCAACACTTTACGCGGCAATGCTGGGACATAGTGAATCACGATCCCTTTCTGCGCATCCGTCACGACCGGCACATTAATCTGTGGTACGTCGATATTTTTATTTGGAACCCGACCAAAAGTCTGTGCAGCAATTCTCGCCAGTTCAGGTAACGGTTTATTGCTGTAAATAACCGCTTTCATGAGGTTTGCTGAATAGTACTTATCACGAAAGGCATGCAAAGCATCGAGTACAGGGCTGTTGGGTTTATCGCTCAGCGTCTCCAGATTTCCACCAGAGAAGCGTGAGCCAGGGTGAGCCGGGTTGATGGTTTCGGCACTCACCTGCGCCATTCGCATACCATCACGTGTGCGAGCCATGGTCAGTTCGGCATTCACCGCGTTGCGCTCACGGTCGGCATATTTTTTATCTAACAGAGGCGCGGCAATCGCATCCGCAAGACGGTCTACCGCCCCTTCCAGCGCATCATTTTCGACTTCGAGATAAAACGCCGTGCGATAGGGTGCAGTACTGGCATTGTGGCTGCCGCCATGCATTTTCAGAAATTCGGATAAGCTATCCGGCTGAGGGTATTTTTTAGACCCCATCAGCGTCATGTGTTCCAGATAGTGGGCAAGCCCTGGGTGAGCATCAGGGTCTTCAAGCGACCCAACAGGAACAACCAGCGCTGACAGCGATTTCACCGCCTGTGGATCGGAAACCAACAGTACAGTCATGCCGTTATCAAGACGAATCGCCTGATACTGACGGGTATCTTTTTCGCTCTTACGGATAGTTTCCTGAACGGGTTGCCAACCGGAGTCTGCCTGAGTGACGGGAGCCCAAAGGGCGACAAACAAAACAAACGCTTTGAACAAGGTGCTGCCTGGCATTCACGACCTCTTTATCACGGCTACATCATTAACAAACTGCGTGCTGGACACACCAGCATCTCTTTCTTTTGGTACATCGGTCCGTGATAAGAAGTGCATAATAAATGAACACCAAAATCTGTGCAATTTTTATACAGCAATCAGGACTGATTAAATTTAAACAAGGGTAACAGGTAGTGCTGCGCCTCTTTCGTGATGGTCTCGAAGTATTCTGGCTCAAGTGTACGCCACAGGCGTTGATACCAGACATCCTCGCCTTCACCACGCACCATCATGTTTCCTTCGTACGCCTGCAAGAATTTACTACGTGCTTTCTGCAACGTTGCATCGTCCGTTAACATGGCATCATTCTGCACATCGTAACAAGCTTTTATCCACGCCCCTCCACTTTCTGGCAGGAGCAGGAGAGGTTTGTTCATCCCTTGCCGATAGCCTTCAACAAACACTGACAGCAAGGTTAACGCCTGATCTGCAGCCATCGGAGGAAAACGCCACTCGCCCTCTTTACGCACGAACAACCGGCTTTCACCTTCATTACCACCAGCACTATAGACAAGATGTTCGAGCCAGAGTTGCAAGCCTTGCGAAACGCTGAGCATGGATGGACGCCAGCGGAGCAGCCCGTCTGGCTGAACCTGAGAGAGCCAGCCCGTCAATTGCACACCATTGCAATTGAGGTCTATTTCGAGACTTTTCCCCGGTTGGCGACATTCGATAACACGGCCTGCAAGGGCCAGCATCTCCTGGCATTGCGCATCCCAGGCTATTTCCCCGAATGCACCATATGGCAACTGCCCGGCAGCCCGATAACGACGGAACAGACTGTGTGCATCTTCCTGCTCGACGAGTGCGTTCAACAACTGAACATTCAACTGATAGCGCTCAAGCCCTTCAAGGGTAAAGGGTTCAGTATCAGGAATATCGCCCTCTTCAGATCGAAAGTTGACTTGTAATCGCTGCTGAAAAAATGCCCGCACCGGATGTGACCAGAAGCGCAAGAGTTGCTCAAAGGTCAGTGTGTCAAACGGGCGTGGTTCAAGCTCCTGAATAAACTCAGTGTGTGCAGTCCCCTCTTTTTTCGCCGCGGGTAGCCACTCACAGGCGTAGCTTTGATACTCACTTACGACATAGTTCATCGGATCAAAGGGCATTCGGCTATGGCAAAACGTAATGTGCACCTTCACGTGCTGTTCGCTTTCGTCACAATTACGCGCTTCATCCCCTGGCAGATAGTGACTCTGCCCGATGTAATCCACCAATTCTTGCACCAGAACCGACGGAAAACGCTCACTGTTATCCTGAATTGAGCGCCCGATATAACTGATATACAACTTGCTTTGAGCTGAGATCAGCGCTTCGAGGAAAAGATAGCGGTCATCATCACGCCGACTACGATCGCCCCGTTTCGGTTTCGGACTCATCAGATCAAAACCCAGAGGCGCGAGTGCTCGTGGGTAAATACCGTCATTCATCCCCAGCAGGCAAACCACTTTGAACGGAATAGAACGCATGGGCATCAAGGTACAAATGTTGACAGGCCCGGCAAGGAAGCGCTGGCTGATTCGTTCTTGATCAAGCCTCTGGGTCAGTTCGTCACGCAATAGCGACAGGGGAACCGTCTCCGTATAGTGGGAATCAGCCCCCTCTTCAACGATCGCCTGCCACTGCTTTTCAATGAGTGCCATTGCTGCTTCTGTTTCACTATCCGGCAGGAAGAAATCACTGAGCATCTCACGGCAAACCGGTAGCCACTCTTCAAGGGTGCGAGGCTGTATCAGCTCACGCCGCCAGCGGTTAAGCTGCATCAACAACGAGGCCAGATGGCCAACCAGCTCAGCAATGAGACCGCTGGATTCATCATAAGGCAGAACATCTTTCCACTCGCCCTGGCTGCTCTCCATTGCGTAGCCCAGCAACATACGCGTAAGCCCAAACTGCCAGGTATGTTGACCAGTAGGCGGGAGATCAAATTCCTGAACGTTATCGTCATCAATCCCCCAGCGCACGCCGGATTCATTCACCCACTGGCGCAGGTAGCGTAACCCTTCTTCATCAATTCCAAAGCGGGCTGCCAGTACAGGTACATCAAGTAGCGCCAGCACATCTTCAGAGATAAACCGGCTATCAGGGAGTGACAGCAAACTAACAAATGCCTGCAATGCCGGATGAGACTGCCGCGCTCGTCGGTCAGATATTGCATAAGGCAGATAACGCTCCCCCGTGGCGCTACCAAAAACAGCCTGAATGAAGGGGCTATAGCTATCGATATCAGCCACCATCACCACGATGTCGCGCGGGGTTAAATCAGGATCGTCTTGCAGGAGTGCCAGTAAACGGTCGTGCAGGATCTCCACTTCACGCTGCGGGCTGTGGCACACATGGATCGATATACTGCGATCGTCAGGATCCAACCTTCTCTTCCGATCGCTACGCGCAAATTCGTCGGCAGTGATCCCCGCAACGGCACGATTTTCAAGATCCAGAATGTCTAACTGGATATTGTGTAGCAAGCTATCCGGGCTGATCTCCGCAAACGCATCAACATCGCCCTCACCTGATGAAGTGATATCAGAGAGCATGTGAATATAATCGCGTCCCAATTTTCCCCAGGAGGCAAGAAGTGGATTTGGAAGGTTCTGAATACCCTCTTCATCGAAGAGCATCGATGCCGTTGCACTGTCCTTAAACAGCGGGATGGTCCGTTCTTCAAAGATGCGCCGTCTTTGCCTTGTCACCAGTCTCGAAAGCCAGCGCGAATCCTGAATATCCCCCCAATAATGGCGGCATGGGTTAGTAAACAGGATATGGATATCAACATGCTTACCCAGTGCTTTTAGCGCATCCAGATAAACTGGCGGTAGTGCCGAAATACCACAAATAAACACCCGTGATGGCAGTCCCGTGGGGCGCTCTGAAGCGGTTTCCAGTATTGAAATGAACCGATCGTATAAATTGGCGCGATGCCACAACGGTTGGCCTAGCTTCGCGGTATGTTCTACCAGCGCTTTCCACAATGGTGCTTGCCAGATCTGCGCCTCCGGCAGATCATCAACCAGCTCGCCAGCCTCCCAACGGGTCAGCCATTGCGGGCGATAAACCAGATATTGGTCGTAAAGATCGGCAGTACGCGATGCGAGCTGGAACAGTTTTCGTTTGTCGGTATCGTCATTGAGATAGTGGCGCAGCATAGCGAATTCATCACGCGCCAACATTTCCGGCAGCAGCGCCATCAACTTCCAGCTCATACTTTGTTTGTTGAATGCGCTCTGTTTTGGGATATCTGGCAATACGCGAACAAACATGTCCCAGATAAAACTGGCGGGGAGTGGAAATTCGATGTTCGCCGCAATACCGAATTTTTGCGAAAGTGACATCTGTAGCCACTGCGCCATCCCAGTGCTTTGCACCAGCACCATTTCGGGCTCAAAAGGATCGTCAAGGCGCTCTCGCTCAACAATGAACTCCATCAGCGCTTCCAGCACATCCAGACGATTTGAGTGGTAAACCCTTAACATAGACGCTCCCGACTACTGGCTGACCGGGCAATGCAGGCGAGTCATCTCACCACGCCGCCCCAGAGGAGAAATAAGTGTAACCGTGATGCTGACACATCCCGACTGCGTTGTCTGCTCCCGGTTAACCTGCCAACCTTCCGGCAGCGCTTTGGCTTCCAGTTGAGACTGATTCCAGGCATTGTGCCAGAGTTCGCGATATTGGTTAAAAACCGTAAAGCGAACGGCAAGTTCCCGATGATAACCAGACAGCGCCGTGACAATTAAGACCAGCAGCATCATCGCCAGCAAAACTTCAACCATGCTAAATCCTTTCTGTTTACTCAGGGCAACTGGCATAACGCACTTTCCTTAAGCGGGCAAAAATCACTCCAGCCATGTGGGGAAAAAATGATATGTCCTTCCAGCACCTTGCCAGTACGCCACGACAGCAGATCATTGTTTCCAGCAATCAGCAAAACACGCTCATCGCTCAGAAGCTTCACACACACGCGTGCTGGCGGCTGTGCCTGTTTGCACTGAATATCGCTTTCTGGCAGCCAGTGCTGCATACGTCCCCATTCCAGTGCAGACTGTACGATGGCCTGAGACTGAAGGGACCGGCTCTCGCCACCAACCAATGCACTGAAGGTATTTAGCTGCTGATTCAACCCAGAAAGCACCAGGCTACCAAGAACCAGCAACAGCAGAACCATGGCCAGTGACGACATTCCTCGCTGCCGATTCACAGGTTAAACCCTGTCACGGTATGGCGAGCGCTATAAGGGGAAGCGAGTGAGCCTGTTATTACTGCCGTCAGCTCAATGTTCAGTTCTGGAGCGAAACCAAGTCGTTCAGTTTTGGTCACCACAAACTGTTGGATCCGAAGCCTGTCCGGGTCGGTGACTTTCTCCCACCCCTTCCCCTCACAGGATGTTGCACCTCGTAGTGTTTCCAAAGACCCCGATTCCAGACGAAAACCTGTCTGGTCGCTTTCAGATTGAGTGATGTCCCAATTTCCGTTGCTGTTTGCGTCCCACTGCACAATGACACAACGCCCCTGTTTACCGATCACCAGCCCTTGCCCCTGACAATTCCCAGCGCAATACCCTGCCCGCTGAAGCTGCTTTCCAATGGAAAAAAGACGCTGCCAGACCGCCTCTTCAAGCTCCCGTTGCCCAGATTGCAGCGAAATAGCCCGCTGCAGCCCGGGTAAAAAACGCGATGAGCTTAACAACAGGATGCTGCTGATCATCATGGCGATCAGCACCTCGATCAGCGAAAAACCACCTGCTCTTAGTGGCATGAGCTTTCTCCTGCGGTATTGCACATTCTGATACGCCCTCCATTCGAGATGATAATCAACCACTCCCCTGCACTGCTATGTACGCGAACTCTGCCTGCCCAGGCGGTGTCACGTAACCCATAAAACCCCAGCGAAGGCGTTAACTCCGTAATTGTGACTTCGGGCCAGAGCGGCCTTAAGACAAATGGTGTTTTATCCTCGCAATCAGACACCACCGAACTGACAAGGCAGGTGCTTGTTCCATTCAATATCAGACTAAGTTTATGGTCCCGGTTGTGCCTGTTAGCGTCGTTACGCAGGAAAACGAGGTAATCGCGAACCTGACCTGCGGTTTGCCATAACCGATGCTGTTGTTGCCAGTTGTTCCAGCCATAAAGTCCCGTTGCGCTAAGAATAACCACAACAGATATCGCTACCAGGGTTTCAATTAACGTAAAACCGTTCTCTTTTTTCATGCCAGGAGTGTGGCGAAATGCAGGCATGCTGACGAGCCATGAATTGGAACATTACGAGCCGCTATCCAGTAAATTTTACCTGTTGCAGAGTGTTGCAAAACGGGCGGAAGCAGACTCGGAAAACAAAATAAAGGCGAAAAAAAACCGGCGCTAAAAAGCACCGGTTATGTCAGGATTTGCCGTATCAGATAGCGACAGGCGCTTTGATGCCCGGATGCGGGTCATACCCTTCGATCTCAAAATCATCGAAGCGATAATCAAAGATAGAATCAGGCTTACGCTTGATGACCAGTTTCGGCAGCGCACGTGGTTCTCGGGATAGCTGGAGATGTGTCTGTTCCATATGGTTGCTGTAAAGGTGAGTATCGCCACCGGTCCAGACAAAATCACCCACTTCCAGATCGCACTGCTGCGCCATCATATGTACCAGCAACGCATAGCTGGCAATATTAAATGGCAGGCCGAGGAATACGTCGCATGAACGCTGATAAAGCTGGCAGGAGAGCTTTCCATCCGCCACGTAGAACTGGAAGAACGCATGGCAAGGCGCAAGCGCCATTTTATCCAGTTCGCCAACGTTCCAGGCCGATACGATGATGCGGCGCGAATCCGGATCATTTTTCAGCTGGTTGAGAACCGTGGTGATCTGGTCGATATGACGGCCATCTGGAGTTGGCCATGCGCGCCATTGCTTGCCATACACCGGCCCCAGATTCCCGTTTTCGTCCGCCCATTCGTCCCAGATAGACACGTTATTTTCGTGTAGATAGGCAACATTCGTATCACCTTGCAGGAACCAGAGCAGTTCATGAATGATCGAGCGCAAATGGCAGCGCTTCGTCGTCACCAGAGGAAAGCCTTCCTGTAAGTTGAAGCGCATCTGGTGGCCAAAAATAGAGAGCGTACCGGTTCCGGTACGGTCGTTTTTCGGCGTGCCCTCATCGAGCACTTTTTTCATCAATTCAAGATACTGTTTCATGGTTCCTCAGGAAAGTTGTTGCTGTGGACGGCGACGATACGCCCAGACCATCATAATGATGCCCGCGACAATCATCGGAATAGAGAGGATCTGCCCCATACTGATGTACTGTACCCACGCGCCAGTAAACTGCGCATCTGGCTGGCGGAAGAACTCAACGATGATACGGAATGCGCCGTAGCCAATCAGGAACAGACCCGATACGGAGCCCATAGGACGCGGTTTGCGGATAAACAGATTCAGAATGATAAACAGCACCACGCCTTCGAGCGCCAGTTCATAAAGCTGAGACATATGGCGCGGCAAGACACCGTAGGTATCGAAAATCGATTGCCACTCAGGGTGGGATGGCAGTAACGCCACGTCTTCAGCACGAGACCCCGGGAACAGCATCGTAAACGGAACGCTCGGATCAACACGACCCCACAGTTCACCATTGATGAAGTTACCCAGACGCCCAGCGCCCAGACCAAACGGGATCAGAGGCGCAATAAAGTCAGAGACCTGGAAGAAATTGCGTTTGGTGCGTTTGGCAAAAATGACCATCACCAGGATCACGCCAATCAAGCCACCGTGGAAGGACATGCCGCCGTCCCAGACGCGGAACAGATAAAGCGGATCGCTCAGGAATACCGGGAAGTTATAGAACAAAACATAACCGATACGGCCACCAAGGAATACCCCCAGGAAACCTGCGTAAAGCAGATTTTCAACTTCGTTCTTCGTCCAACCGCTACCAGGACGACTGGCGCGACGGCCAGCAAGCCACATAGCAAAGATGAAACCCACCAGATACATCAGGCCGTACCAGTGAAGTGCGACGGGGCCGATTGAGAAAATGACCGGATCAAATTCCGGAAAATGCAGATAACCACTGTTCATCTGTCACCACAAGATGTTGTTATTCCGCTGAAAGTGGACAGCGGTAGAAATGCGCACCAGCCGATGGCAGGGGCTCCAAAGTTGCGAATCATAGCATAAGGCTGGCGCAGAGGATGCGCCTGAGATGTAAAAGATGTGTATATCTGGTGGTATGGCTTGTTGTCCTCTCCCTGTGGGAGAGGATGAAAAAAATGATGTTTTTTCCCCTGCGATAAGGGAACAGAGGACATTATCGACCGCCGCGAATAAGACCGCCCATACCACGTCGCTCCATAAAAGCGGCTACCTGATGTCGAACTTCAGTTGCCAGTTGGGCCTCAAGGCTGCGCGCAGCAAGTTCTTGCGCATCTTCATAGTCGATATGCCGCAGCAGGTACTTCACGCGCGCGACAGAACGACCGTTCATCGATAAGTGGCGGAACCCCAGGCCAATCAGAATGGCGACACACATAGAGTCTCCCGCCATTTCACCGCACAAACGCAGATCGAGTCCGTATTGCTCGGCTTCACGGGCGATCATAGCCAACGCGCGGAGCATGGCGGGATGCAGGCTGTCATAGATGCTGGCAACACGCGTATTGTTACGATCTACCGCCAGGATGTACTGCGTGAGATCGTTAGTGCCGACAGAGATAAAATCAACGCGATTCGCCAGTTGAGGCAGCATGAAAACCATCGAAGGGACTTCAAGCATGACTCCGATACGTGGCTTAGGGATCGCATAACCGATCATCTCCTCCACTTCACGCCCTGCGCGTTCTATCAGGCGACGAGCCTCGTCAATTTCATCAATGCTGGTGACCATCGGCAACAAAATACTGAGATTGCCCGTCGCCGCATTTGCACGCAGCATGGCCCGCACCTGGATCAAGAAGATCTCTGGCTGATCGAGCGTAATGCGGATCCCACGCCAACCCAGACAAGGATTCTCCTCACTGATCGGCATATAAGGCAGTTGTTTGTCGGCTCCAACGTCCAGGGTGCGTAACGTAACGGGTTTGTCGTTAAACATCTGCAACATCCCCTGATATTGCGCGACCTGCTCCTCTTCTGACGGGAAGCCGCTTTGCAACATAAAGGGAATTTCAGTGCGGTATAAACCGATACCATCAATACGGCTACCGAGCTTTTCTTCGTGCTCAGGGCTCAAACCCGCATTGAGCATCACTTTTACCCGCTCACCACTTTTGAGCTGAGCAGGCAGATTAACGTCATCTTCTGCGAGTTTGCTTAATTCATTCTCTTCGCTGATGAGGCGCTGGTATTCCTGCAGTAACACTGGCTCAGGATCGACCAATAACTCACCGCGATAGCCGTCCACAACCAGAGTACGTCGATGGAGCACCGATGGCTGGATATCCGCGCCCATGACGGTTGGAATGCCTAATGCACGCACCATGATGGCCGCATGGGAGTTAGCTGCGCCATCGCGCACCACCACGCCCGCCAGCCTGTCGTGCGGCAGCTCTGCAAGCGTTGTAGCCGAGAGTTCATCAGCCACCAGCACAAATCGTTTTGGCCAAGCATTTGCGCCCTGAATGGTATCGTCGAGATGGAACAGCAGGCGCTGCCCCAGGGTGCGCAAATCACCCGCTCGCTCTTTGAGATAACCGTCCGTCAGCGCCGCGAATTGCTCGGCAAATTTCTCGATGATCTTTTTAACAGCCCATTCAGCCACCGAGCCTTTGTCTACTTCAGCAAACAGCTCCCGGCGCAGCCGCGCATCGGAAAGCAAGTGCGAGTAGAGATCAAAGATGGCGGCAGTCTCTTTCTGCGCACCTGCGGAAAAACGCTTACTGTAGCGACGAAATTCATTCGCCGCTTCTTCCAGAGCAGCGGTAAGGCGTTCGCGCTCCTGCACGGCATCCAGCGTCGAAGCTTCGTACACCTGCTCCATCAACGGCAGCGTTGCGTCCATCCAGCCTTCAGCAATGGCGACCCCCGGTGATGCCGGGAGTGCGCGAATGCGCGTGTGACGATACTGCCCAAACAGCGCCGCAAGCTGAGATTGCGAGAGGATCGCCGCCATCTGTGTCGCCAGCGTAACAAGGAAAGACTCTTCGCTTTCGTCGTACTGGCGCAGTTCGCGTTGCTGTACCACCAGCACACCGAGCAATTGACGTCGCTGGATGATTGGCACACCGAGAAACGCCCTGAAGCGTTCTTCTTTTACGGAAGGAATGTATTTAAAACTGGGGTGTTTTTGCGCATCAGCCAGGTTGATAGGTTCAGCGAGGCGTCCGACAAGGCCTACAATGCCTTCATCAAATGCAAGCGTAACAGTGCGGCCGCGTGGTTTCTTCAAACCACGGGTCGCCATCAGGTAATAACAACGCCGGTCATGGTCGGCCAGATACACCGAACAGACTTCGGTTTCCATCGCAAGACAGATGTCGGTGACCAGAATATTCAGCGCCTCGTTCAGGCGAGGTGCACTGGCCACCTTTTCGACTATTTCTCGCAAGCGGGTGAGCATGATTTGCGTAGCTTAACCTCTTTTACGTCGCCAGGCAGGTGCGCTTTGCGGCTTAGGAGGAACCTCCTGTAGCGACATCACAACACTTGCGAACTCTTTCATCACCCTACGGTAAACATCGCGTTTAAACGACACGACCTGACGAACAGGATACCAGTAACTCACCCAACGCCAGCCATCGAACTCAGGCGTACTGCTGGTTTGCATATTGATATCTGAATCGTTGCCCACCAACTGCAGAAGAAACCACTTCTGTTTCTGGCCGATACATACCGGCTTTGTGTCCCAACGCACCAAACGTTTCGGTAACTTGTAACGCAACCAGTTGCGGGTCGAAGCCAGGATGCGAACATCTTTTCGGCTTAAGCCGACCTCTTCGAACAACTCCCGGTACATCGTTTGTTCTGGGGACTCCCCTGGATTTATCCCACCTTGCGGGAATTGCCAGGAGTGCTGACCATATCGTCTGGCCCACATGACCTGACCCTGACGATTACAAATTACGATACCTACGTTTGGGCGGTAGCCATCGTCATCAATCACCGGACTACCCCAAGCTAAACCTTATATATGAATGATTGTTTCACACTCCAGGGAGGTGGTAAACCTCTCTCTTACAGGCCTGCAATCGAATAACATTTGAATAACTCACAAAAAACAATGGAGTTATAAACAGATGAAGGGCCGCAAGGCCAATTTTATTCACCTTTTCTGTGGATATAGTTGTGAAGAAGTATGGAATTACCGATGGACAACCTAAAACCCTCGACAAATCCACTGCAACACGAATTAATATAATATGTTATTTTTCATTATGTTAATCATTTAACTATGAGAAAATCATTGGATAACGTGATGATCATCACATCAGAGATCTTCGACTTGATGAAAGATCGAACAGCGTCGGTTTTATCCACAGATTGTGCCAATAAGTTAGGCACAATTTGTGTGAAAATTCGATTTTCGTCGCACGTCAAGGCTGTAAATTGAAACAGTAGTATGGGTTATTCCCAGTTATCCCACTTTTCTGTGGATAACCTAGTGTAAGATCCTGTTTATTGTCGGTGACCAGATTTGCACAACCGTGTTTTACGCGAGCTACGATTTGTTTTATTTAACAAAAAAAACCTATAAATCATACACATGTCATATTAGTACAGAAAACGTTAAACTCTATCCACAGAGCACAATTTATTAGTTCATTTTTTAATCAAAGGGTTATCTTCATGCTTCCGCTTTCTCCGCTGCTCTCCCCCCCTTCCAGCGAAGACCAACTTCTGCACCAGGCACAGTGTCTGGCGGGCTATACGCTCGGAGAACTAGCCGCCATAGCAGGCTTACCCATTCCAGCTAATCTCAAACGCGATAAAGGCTGGATCGGCATTTTGCTTGAACAGTGGCTGGGGGCCAGCGCAGGTAGCAAGCCAGAGCAAGATTTCGCGGCGCTGGGGATTGAACTGAAAACCATCCCTGTGGATAGCCAGGGGAAACCCCTGGAAACCACGTTTGTGTGCGTCGCCCCCTTAACTGGAAATACAGGTGTGACCTGGGAAACCAGCCATGTTCGCCACAAACTGAAACGAGTACTGTGGATCCCTGTTGAAGGGGATCGCGCAATCCCACTTGCGGAACGCCATGTCGGTGCGCCTCTTCTCTGGAGCCCAGATGCGCATGAAGAGCGGCAACTCTGTCTGGACTGGGAGGAGTTGATGGATATGATCGTGCTTGGACAGGTTGAACGCATTACGGCCCGCCATGGAGACGTTCTCCAGTTGCGCCCTAAAGCAGCGAACAGCAAGGCGCTGACCGAAGCGATTGGTGCTCAGGGTGAAACAATCATGACCTTGCCGCGTGGTTTTTATCTTAAAAAGAACTTTACCGGCGCACTGCTCGCGCGTCATTTCTTACTAAAAAGATAGGTTTTTAACGAAATTTGCGCAGTATCAAACATAATCACCTGCTTTTTAAGATTTTACCGCTTTGCGATCGCGGAATATCAGGTTATTACTACACTATGACTTGATACGAGCCAGGTGAGGATGATAACGATGAAAAAATGGGCAGTGTTAATCTCAGCAGTCGGTTTAGCCTTCGCGGTTTCAGGTTGCAGTAGCGATTATGTGATGGCAACAAAAGATGGTCGTATGATCCTCACTGATGGAAAACCCGAAGTCGACGATGATACCGGCCTGGTCAGTTACCGGGATCAGGAAGGGAATAAAATGCAAATCAATCGTGATGAAGTGTCGCAAATTATCGAGCGATAAACAGATAAAGGTCAGTCGCTTGCTGGCCTTTTTGATTTTTTCCTTCCCCTTTTGCCTCCCCTCTGCCATGTTTATACTCCTTCGTCGGGACGTTCCTGACGCCCATTGTAAAGGAAGCCGGCTATGCATTATCACCGTATCCCCCACAGCTCTCTGGAGATAAGCCAACTGGGGTTGGGCACGATGACTTTCGGTGAACAAAACAGCGAAGCCGATGCCCATGCGCAACTCGATTACGCCATCAGCCAGGGGATTAACCTGATTGATGTCGCAGAGATGTACCCTGTACCTCCCCGTCCGGAAACACAGGGGCTAACTGAAACCTACGTCGGTAACTGGCTGGCAAAACGCGGCAACCGTGAAAAGCTGGTCGTCGCCTCTAAAGTCAGTGGTCCTGCACGCAACAATGACAGCGGGATCCGCCAAAACCAGGTACTGGATCGCAAAAACATTCGCGCCGCACTGGATGCCAGCCTGAAGCGCTTGCAGACTGACTATCTCGACCTGTATCAGGTTCACTGGCCTCAACGTCCAACGAACTGTTTCGGTAAACTCGGCTATAGCTGGAATGAGAGCGCCCCCGTTGTTACCTTGCTTGAAACACTGGAAGCCCTCACGGAATGCCAGCGCGCAGGTAAGATCCGCTATATCGGCGTCTCGAATGAAACCGCGTTTGGTGTGATGCGCTACCTTCACCTGGCTGATAAGCATGATTTACCGCGTATCGTCACCATTCAGAACCCTTATAGCCTGCTAAACCGTAGCTATGAAGTGGGTCTGGCGGAAGTTACACAATATGAGAACGTGGAGCTACTCGCCTATTCCTGTCTGGGCTTTGGAACGCTCACGGGCAAATACCTGAATGGCGCAAAACCTGCCGGGGCGCGCAATACCCTGTTCAGTCGCTTTACGCGTTACAGCGGTGAGCAGACACAGAAAGCCGTTGCGGCCTATGTCGATATTGCGAAACGACACGGGCTTGATCCAGCCCAGATGGCGCTGGCTTTTGTGCGTCGCCAGCCATTCGTTGCCAGTACCCTCCTGGGAGCAACCACCATGGAACAGTTGAAAGCAAACATCGACAGTTTCCATCTGGAACTGAGCGAAGACGTTCTGGCGGAGATAGAAGCGGTGCATCAGATTTATACCTATCCAGCACCGTAACAAAAGCAAAACGGCAACCTCCGGGTTAATGCTGGTCACTTAAGGTGACCAGCAACCTTTTTATCCGGATATTTTCTGGTCTTTACACTGAGTTCCCGCGGGTA
Source organism: Lelliottia sp. RWM.1 (assembly GCF_016859735.1). Lineage (NCBI taxonomy): Bacteria > Pseudomonadati > Pseudomonadota > Gammaproteobacteria > Enterobacterales > Enterobacteriaceae > Lelliottia > Lelliottia sp. RWM.1. The sequence goes on from NZ_WLVC01000028.1 coordinate 65,698, forward strand.
ACTTCGCTCCCTTCTCCCCGGTAATATCAGCCATTTCGCTTGTTCATACAGCGTTCTCATTTCGCCCGGCATTTTTCCCGGTGAGGCCCACGGCAGGGTTATCAGTAGCCGGATTATTTCGCTTATCGCTCCACTGAAGCTAAGCTGGTTAGGCAAATCATCTCCCTTCAGATGGAACACCA
>NZ_WLVC01000029.1:0-63350 GCF_016859735.1 Lelliottia sp. RWM.1
GCCGGAAGAGTACCGGCTGATGGCTGAAAAACCGGAAATCTCAAAAAGTGTGTGGAACTAAAACAGGTGTGCTTACAGGATCCCCAACCCCGCCTTAACCTCCCGCAGCGTCCCCTGCGTCACCCCCTGTGCCCGTTCCGTTCCGCGTTTCAGCATCGCCATCAGCTCCCCCTTATCCTGCATATACATCGCTCTTCGTTCCCGCATCGGCGCAATAAGTTCCTGTAAGCACGCTTCCAGCACGTTTTTGCATGCCCGGTCCCCAAGCCCGCCAGCCTGATAGTGCGCCTTCATCGCCGCCACTTTGGTTTTGTCCGGATGAAACGCATCCAGGTAGGTAAACACGACGTTGCCCGTTATCTGCCCTGGGTCGCTTACTTTCAGATGAGTTGGGTCCGTGTACATGGCGCTGACGGCCTGGTGAATGGCCTCTTCACTGGCAGAAAGGTGCAGCGTGTTGCCGAGTGATTTCGACATTTTTGCGCTGCCATCAATGCCGGGCAGGCGGCTGGTGTCGCTCAGCATCGCTTTGCAGTGGCGCAGTACGGGGGCGGGCAGCAGGCTATTCATCTTATGAACGATCTCGTTGGTCTGCTCAATCATCGGCAACTGGTCGTCACCAACGGGTACGCACTCGGCCCTGAATGCGGTGATGTCCGCCGCCTGGCTGATGGGGTAGGCCATAAACCCGACCGGCAGCGAGCGGGCAAACCCTTTCTGTGCAATCTCATTTTTCACCGTCGGGTTACGCTCCACGCGGGCGACGGTGACGATGTTCATGTACAGCATTGTCAGTTCGGCAAGGGCGGGCAGGGCAGATTGCAGGCAGATCGTGGTCAGGTTCGGGTCGATACCGGCGGCGAGATAGTCGGCCAGCACTTCGGGGATATTATCGCGGATCTTCTGCGGATTGCTGCCGTTGTCGGTCAGTCCCTGAAGATCGGCGATTAAGACAAACTGTTGGTGGCTGTGTTGCAGGGCAACGCGCTGGCGCAGCGAGCCGACATAGTGACCCAGATGCAGCGGGCCGGTTGGACGGTCACCAGTGAGAATGGTGCTTTGGGTATTCATAAAAACTCCTTAAGGGTGAGTGCCGAAAGGGGTTCTGGAAATGCAATAGCCGCCTTTCGGCGGCTATCTGAATGTGGGAAAAACTACTCCGTGCCGCCTTTAAGAAGGCAGCCACCAACGGTTTACGGTGAGTACGGCGTGGTTTATGTTCATCCCATTACCGTATCATGTCTGGCGCGAAAAACAAAAGGGCATCCCATGCTGCAATCTCTCAACCATCTGACGTTTGCCGTCAGCGATCTGCAAAAAAGCGTCACTTTCTGGCGCGATCTCCTGGGGCTTACGCTTCATGCGCAGTGGCATACCGGTGCATATCTCAGTTGTGGCGATCTCTGGCTTTGCCTTTCATATGATGACGCGCGACGCGTGGTTCCCCCGCAGGAGAGCGACTACACCCATTACGCATTTAGCGTTGCAGAGGACGATTTTGGCCCGTTGTCGCACAAGCTGGAACAGGCGGGTGTTAGCGTCTGGAAGCAGAACAAAAGCGAAGGGGCATCGTTTTACTTTCTGGATCCGGACGGGCACAAGCTGGAACTGCATGTCGGCAATCTCGCGGCACGGCTGGCAGCGTGTCGCGAGATGCCCTATGCAGGAATGCAGTTTTATCCGCAGGACTAACGCTGCACCATCCCATACTGTGTGATCGCCAGCGGCTGGTATCCGGCGGCGGCGAACAGCGGGGCGAAATGTTCCGGTACTGCCACGGGTGTGCTGATTCCGGGGTAACGGGCGTTGAGATGTTGCAGCATCTGACGTGCATGCCCCTGGCCGCGCGACGTAGGTTCGACAAATAAAAAGCGCAACTGCGGTATTGGAGCGTTTGTCGTGATAGCAGCCCAGGCGCCAGAGTCTTCTCTGAAGACCTGGCAAGGCAGCAACGGCAGAGAGAGCGGATCGAGCTGCCAGGGTATGTGCTCCGCAGGAGCAGACCAGACCGCCCTGAGCAGTTCATCAGTGGTTGCGGCGTTCAGTTCTCCATTGATATGGACCCCGCGAACATCCCCTTTAAATCCCCACAGCCCCTGTGTGAGGTGAAAGCCTAGGGATCTATACAACGCGATGGCGGCGCTGTTTTCGCGAAGCACTTCCAGATAAAAGTGGGTGATGCCCTGCGCTTTGATCGACTCACACAAGGGGGACAGCAGGCCACGTGCCAGCCCTTTGCCGCGATAAGCTGGAATGATAGCAAATGCGCCCAGTCTGGCGGTGTTGGCTCGTCGGTTGATAAGGGCGATAGCCACCGGTTCATCGCCTCTGAGCCAGACGCGGGAAGCCTCCAGGCTGACGCCCTCGGAACTGAATCGTAAGGCAAAGGCTTCAGGCGTGAGCGAGAACGGGACGAAATAATCCTGAAAGCAGCGTTCCAGAATACCGGTAAGTTCGGCAACGCTGAAGTGAAGGGCACTTACGGCAGTCAGTTCCATCGCAATTATCCATGTGGGCTAATGGAGAGTGAGTGTAGCGGATTATGCCCCAACCAGTTCAATCCTGTTTCCGTCTGGATCGGCAATCACGGCTTCATAAAACCCATCTCCCGTCATTCGCGGCGGGCTAAGCAGTGTGTCGTTTAACTTTGCCTGCTCTGCCATTTTGTCCACGTTACCTTTACTGCCGACATTGATGGCGATATGTGCCCAACCGACAAATTCAGCATAAGCGGGGGCATCGGGCAGTTGAGGAACGGTCATGAGCTCAATGGTCGGCCCGTCGTTCAGCGTCATAAAGTGCGATGCAAATCCGGCGCGGTTGTTACTGAGGTAGCGTTCGTTACAGTGCCCGCCAAAAACGGTTTCCCAGAACTGAACCTGTGCGTCAAGGTTGCGGGTCCAGAGTGCGACATGTGCAATATTCATATTAACCCTCGTTGTTTGTTCGGTGTGGTGTTGATGATCCCCGGAAAACTGGCCGGTAGCTCTTCATGCAGTACCTTTTGCCGGCATCTCTCGGTGTGGATGACAGGCTCAACGCAAAAGCCGTCATAGGGTTTACTGGGGACGACTTGATCCTGGTGTCGATCGTTGCTCTTCATCATGATGCTTCCTCTGACCACATCGATTGACAGAATGAGCCGCTATGCAACATTATGCGCATTGATGCTCGATTCACGTTTCCAAAAGGATTTATTATGCTCGATTATGCTGCTTTTCCTGAACAACGACAAGACCTGATCCGCCAGATCCTTCAGGAGAACGGAAGAGTGGTGTGCGCCGAACTAGCCACGCAGATGAAGGTGTCTGAGCATACAATTCGCCGTGATTTACATGAGCTTAGCAAAGAAGGTTTCTGTAAAAAGGTCTACGGTGGGGCAGTCCTTCAGCTTCCGGATGCGGGAAATTTTTTCAGCCGTGAGCAAAAAGATAGTGAAAAAAAAGACACAATCGCGCAGAAAGCAGCAACCCTGATCAAAGCCAGCGGCTGCATTTTTATCGATACCGGAACCACCAACCTGGCGCTGGCGAAAGCACTCCCGGCAGATCTCAGCATCACGGTGGTGACGAACTCCCCGGCGATTGCGGCCGAGCTGCTGCGGCATCCTCTTTGTGAAGTGATCATGACAGGTGGGCAGATCCAGCGGGCGTCCGGTGGCGCGGTTGGGGCGACGGCAGCCAGCCAGATCCAGGGCATTATTTTCGATCAGGCATTTATTGGTGGCTGCGCGATGGACCCGGATATGGGGCTGACCGGTTTTGATTTTGCCGACTGTGAATTCAAAAAAGCGGTGATCGCACAAAGCAATCAGACCATTGTGGCCCTGACGACGGACAAGCTTCCCGGCGTGGCGCGCTTTGTGGTGGCAAAGAGCCGCGATATCGATGTGCTGGTGGTCGAAAAGCCGATGGAGAAAGAGGTTTCCGCCGCGTTTGCCGCACAGGATGTTCGCATTGTGTGCGCTTGAGGACTTTGACAGGCAAAACAGGCTACACTCTGGTTTTGAGCGCTAAAAGCCGAGGATAAGAACAATGCACTACACACAGAAAGATCGCGACAACACTGAGAAAGCAGAGGGGAAAAACGGCGCGGGCGCTCTGCAGCAAAAACTGCTTGAGTCACGCTCGATTATTATCTCGGGTGAAATCGACCAGGCGCTGGCCGAGAAAGTGATTGCTCAGTTGATCCTGCTGCAAAGCGTGAGTAACGATCCGATCAAGCTGTACATCAACAGCCAGGGCGGTCACGTGGAAGCGGGCGATACCATCCACGATTTTATTAAGTTCATTCGCCCGGATGTGCATGTGATCGGGACAGGCTGGGTGGCAAGCGCCGGGATCACTATCTTCCTGGCGGCGAAAAAAGAGCACCGCTATGCGCTGCCAAATACCCGTTTTATGATCCATCAGCCGCTGGGTGGCGTGCGGGGTCAGGCGACGGATATCGAAATCGAAGCACGCGAAATCATTCGCATGCTGGATCGCGTGAATAAGTTGATTGCCGACGCAACGGGTCAGCCGCTGGAAAAAGTGAAAAAAGACACCGACCGTAATTTCTGGATGTCGCCTGCAGAAGCACTGGACTACGGCATTGTGGGGAAAATTATTACCCATTATGACGAGCTGAAGCTGGACTGATTCAGGTCAAAAGCGCCCGGAAACGGGCGCTAACGCACATCAAATACCACCGCCATCCAGTTTATTCGGGTGCTTTCCGGGAATGCCGGATACGGATCAGGCCGCGTACAGGCTCCCGCCCAGATAAACGTCTCGTCATCAATACGATACCAGTGCGCGTTACCTTCTACCGCATCCCCCACCACGGCGGCCTGAACCCTGACATCACTTCCGGCGGGTAATGCATGGGCGACAGGTGAAAACACGGACGGATTATCTTTGCGCGTATAGACCCCAATGGTGGTCCTCACGTTGCCCGTAATCGGGAGTTCGGGGAAATCGCTCATCTCAGGCCTCATGACAACACTCTCTCTTAACGTAACGATATAAGCTGCTGTAAATCTGGCGATCACGATAAAGCGTTAAACTGTCACGCTGTGTCATACGAACGGCTGACGGGCAAGGCTTTTTATCCCCGTTTGACCCACGACAAGGCAGCCTGCCTGTGCCTCTTTCATAATCGCACCTGTCTCCCCTCCTTACTGGTGCAACTTATGGCGTATCAACTGAACCTGAACTGGCCGGAATTTCTTGAAAAATACTGGCAAAAACAACCTGTTGTGCTGAAAAATGCCTTTCCCGATTTTATCGATCCGATTACCCCGGATGAACTGGCCGGGCTGGCAATGGAGCCGGAAGTCGATAGCCGCCTGGTGAGCCATTTCAACGGCAAGTGGCAGGCGAGCAACGGTCCATTTGAGGACTTCGAGGGCTTAGGTGAAACCGGCTGGTCGCTGCTGGCCCAGGCTGTTAACCACTGGCATATGCCGTCTGCTGAACTGGTTCGCCCGTTCCGTGTTCTGCCGGACTGGCGTCTTGATGATCTGATGATCTCCTTCTCTGTGCCTGGCGGCGGCGTCGGTCCTCATATCGATCAATACGATGTGTTTATCATTCAGGGAATGGGGAGCCGCCGCTGGCGTGTAGGCGACAAGCTGCCAATGCGTCAGTTCTGTCCGCATCCTGCATTGCTGCACGTTGATCCGTTTGAGCCGATCATCGATGAAGATCTGGAACCGGGCGATATCCTCTACATTCCACCTGGATTCCCGCACGACGGCTTCACCCATGAAACCGCGCTGAACTACTCCGTGGGTTTCCGTGGGCCAAATGGCCGTGACCTGATCAGCAGCTTTGCCGATTACGCACTGGAAAACGATCTGGGGGGGGAACACTACAGCGATCCGGATCTGACCTGCCGCGAACACCCTGGGCGCGTGGAACAGTACGAGCTTGATCGCATTCGTCAGATGATGATCGACATGATCAGCAAACCGGATGACTTCACGAAATGGTTTGGCAGCTTTGTCTCTACGCCGCGCCACGAGCTGGATATTGCGACAGCGGAACCGGCCTATGAGCCGGAAGAGGTGCTGGATGCGCTTCAGGGCGGTGAAACGCTCACTCGCCTGAGTGGTTTGCGCGTACTGAACATCGGTGGGCGCTTCTTTATCAACAGCGAACTGCTGGAAACGGTGGATGCGAAAGCCGCAGATGTGCTGTGTCGTTATACGGAATTCGGTCAGGCTGAACTGGGCGAGGCCCTGAATAACCCGGTGTTTGTTGAAGAGTTAACCGGGCTGATTAACCAGGGTTACTGGTTCTTCGAAGAGTAATACCTGCTATCAGCGGCGGGCGCAGTGCCCGCTGCTGATGATACCGCGAGGATTAATTATCGTAACCCCAGCGGGCGCGTAGGGTGCGGATGAATGCATCGGCGCGCAAAGGTCGTCCGTCCGGGCCTTGCAGTACGACAGACCCCTCCGGCAGGCCGAAGAGTGTTTCAATCTTCGTTTTAATTTTCCCTACACGCGCATCGTTACGTGCAGCGCGTTGACGGCCTTTTGGTTTCGCGCGGGTGACGGTTGTTGTTTCGTTTTCCTCTTCCTCTTCATCGTTCCAGTCGTCGTCTTCTTCGTCGCCGGGGTCTTCTTCTGTAAGCTCCTCTTCGTCGTATTCCGTCACGTCGTCATAGGCATCCAGTCGTTTCCATTCACCGTCTTCATGAGCCCACAATTCGCCATCCTGAAGATGATAAAGCGGCGTGCCAGCGAGAGGCGGAATGCTATCGCTGATGCGTGATTCGCTCTCTTTTCGATAACCAATGCCATCGGCAAGTCCGGTTAAAAATCGTTCGCTACCGTCAATGATGAGAAAGACCGACCAGCAGTTGTGCATAAAATTAACGCTTTGCGTCATGAACTGATAAATCGTGCAGCTCTGATCGGGCGCACGACGCGCAAGGGCGGCTAGCGTCGGGCAGACGAATTCATCAAGAGCGATCTCCGCGTTGTCCAGCTTGTCGATATTGATTTCAACGGTGGGCATTGGCCCCTTGCTGGCATGTAACTTCAGTGATGCTGTCGGATGAGTCACAGTGTGCATTTCCTTTTGTCGTTGTGCGGTTAATATCGGTACAGCAGAACATTGATCATCATATTTTTATGATGAAGGATATTCGCCACTGAAGAATGGTCCCAGTTGCCGTAGCTCATCATAAATACCTGCTTCAGGCTTTCTGCATGGGTCGATTTCTCGTAATGCTCTTTCTTCGCCACCGGAGAGTAATTGCTCAGTTTTGAATTATTGCCAGGGCTTATCAGACAAAGATTGCCAAAATTATCGACGCCATTTTTTAAACCTTGAGTTTCTTCAAGTGGTAATTCGTTGTTCATCGGATGTTGTGGCGAGTAATGCTCAACCGAGGTACGGAAGGTGAAGGTAAAATTCTTCACCCGATTCTCAATATATTGCATGTCGACACCCGCAAACTGGCGTTTATTTTTCAGGTTTAGCCACAGCAGGTAATCAAGGCGGTTAAAGATATAGTTTTGCACACCCGTACCTTTATGCAGCGGTGCTTCGTCGAGTTCAACAGGGAAGATGACCGGTGCTTTCTCCATCACGTCAAAATCATAGGGCTGCTCGCTACCGGCGTCTGTTAAACGTTCGAGTAAAAAGTGATTGGCCATATTTTCGAGGTAATTGAGATAATCCCGACCATTAATACTCATCTGGCCGGGCTCTGCGTATTTATTCAGCCAGTACAATGCACCGTTCAGCCAGTATTTGTAGATTTGCGCCGGGAACGATACATGGAACATGGACAGCAACATGATCGCATTCTCGTTGAGCGGAATATTACGCTCCCTGTGTGAGAGCTTTTCCGGGACCGCGAACGTATTGGTATAACTGAAACTTTTCTCGTAACGCGTCAGCGCTTGCAGGCTCCAGTCATCGTCATTTTCACGTTTGATGATGTAGCGATCGAAGAGCATCCGGCATTTCAGTAATTGCATGATGAACTGCCGTGGCTCCGGGTTGCTGGTGGTGAAGGTATCCAGCAAGCGTTTGTCGTCCAGCGGTGTATTGCGCTCCGTCAGGCGGAGTACCTGCAACAGAAAATTCGGGAAGGTAATCACCGAACCAAACGTGCCGGGATGGGCTTCGTCAGGCTCACGGGAGATTACCGGCTCCGGAATATCTCCTCTTGGGCTGAAGATAATATCGCGAAGAGTGCGGTTTTCTGCATGTTCATCACGTTTCAGATGGGGGTGTAAAAGGGTGTCAAAATCATCCGGGATGGTATTCCAGTTGCGGTTAAACCACAGATCCCGCAGGGAGTGATGGACGCTCAGTTGCACATAACGCTGCATATTGGCGCAGGCATCCCAGATCGTGGAAAACGCGATGCGTTCAATATCGCTGGCGTTTTCCCCTAACTTATCCATCAGGCGGGCCTTCAGAATTTCGTGTTTTTCCAGCTGTTCACCACGGTTATTCATAATCTCAAAATAGTGATTCAAATCGGTATCAGCAGGAACCGTGACACGTAAAACAACGACATTTTCCAGTAAAAAACGCAGGAAAATAGCGTGGTCGATTTTCATTTTTTGAATGAAGTTCACCATGATGCGCCAGGCGTGATAGATCCCCTGTTCAATATCATTTTCGTTGTCGGGAATATCGCCTTTTTCAAACAACGCACTCAGCGTAATGTCTGATTCGCCGCGGCAGTCAAAGTGAAGATTAATTTCGCCAATGTTGGGCAGTGGCAGAGAGAAGGCGTGTTTCATCACGGCGAGTAAAATGCTGAGTGTCGTATGCCGTTGCTGTCCGTCGATGGTTTCAAAACGGCCAGGGCCTCTTTCCGCAACCACCAGACTCCCGATGAAATAGTGGTTATCTCCCCGGTTTAGCAGGGCGACATCCCATATATCCTGGATTAACTGCTCAATCTCTTCCTGTCCCCAGGCATAATTACGCTGATAAATCGGGATCGTATAATGGCCTGTCTGGAAAAGCTGGCTGACCGTTAGCGCGGCGACGTCCTTCTGGACAGGGGAGTTATTTGACATAGCCTTTCTCTTTTAATGCCTCGGTAAGCAGATCAATTTTTGTCCCTTTGATATCGTTGGTATGGATCACAGGAACCAGATAATTCAGAACATCGCCGGGCCGGTGAGCCAGCTTAATTTTACGCAGCAGTCCCTGTGGACTGACGGCGGCATTTTCAATGGTCTCGACGGTTATGCGGTGATAACTGAGGCGAAGCCTGTAGCTCCACGCAAAACAAATTTCAGCCGCTTTTTCGAGCCCTTCATGGCCAAATCTGTCGTGATAATAGAGCAGCGCGCAGTTGAAGAGATTACGCACGTAGCGATCGCCAATACGCGTGTTCCCTTCATATTGGGTGAGAATGTTTAGCAGCGGCTTAACCGGAGAGACATCAGGATGGAACAAGGATTCGTACAGTGAGCCGTAATGATCAATATATTCAAAAAAGCGTTTCCCGTTGATCAGATGCTGATCGATCTGAAACGGGAAAACCATCGTTTGCTTATCATCCTGCCGCTGAGGATCACGGTTAAATTGATCCACCAGATCATCCAGAGCCACCAGATTCGCAGCGTAGTTCCAGGTGTTTTTATTCGCCGAAACCCCTTTAAAAATAGAGATTTGGCTTTTGGTCAGGGAATGACCGGATTCACCATTTGTCCAACAGCGCAGGGGGAAGAGGATTTTACTCATCAACAGATCAAGCCCTGGGCGAGCAGGCCGATCTTTCTTCGGTGTGACGTTGCTTTCCCAGTTTCTGACGCAGCGCTGCCGTTCTTCCGGGGTATTCTCATCCATTTCACGCAGATGGAATGCTTTTAACAGATCGTAGGCTTCGAGTGGTTTTCCACGGGCGTTTTGCGAATCAAAGAACTGAAATGCTTCGCTGAGATTATCCAGCGTCACACAGATCAGCTCGCAGTTGTGCAGCAGGTACTGATAAATATTTTGCTGGTCTTCAGGTGTTAACTGATTCAGGCGACGACGGATCAGTTCGGCATTTTTTTCGACATTGTGCTGGGTGATGTTGTTACTGAATGTGTGCTGGAGAAGGGAGGGAGAACAGTGTATCTGCTTTTCATCAAGCAGGGCGCACAGAAGGCTCAGGGTGAGTAGCCGTTGCTGCCCGTCTACAACCTCTTCTGTCGGGCTGTCGTGTCTGGCTTTATACGACACGATGGTTCCCAGACGATACCGTGATTGATGCCGGTGCTGAATAATATCGTCAATGAGCTGGTTGACGTGAAATTCGCGCCATTTATAGGGACGCTGGTAATCGGGGATAGAAAGTGATTTTTCCAGAGCCGCTTTTACCGTGACTATATTTTTACTGAGAATGGTCATATCAAAGACTGTGAGAAAAGGGTGAAGTGATAACGTGTTTTGGCAGTCTAATGGATATCAATAACAATGGGAATCGTCTGATTGCTATGGTTTTTTGGGGTATTACATGGTTCCCGTTTTATGATTTTTTTTGCCACCGGCATCCCTGCTTTTACATTATTTTTTTCCTTCGGTTATACGGATAATTGTTGCCGTACTGCGGCAATGTTAAGGTTGAGCCGCTTATTCACCGTCCGGGTTTATTTATGAACAATGCCGCTAATCTGCAACTCTGCGCTAAACGCCTCTTCTGTGTGGAAGATTTTATCGGCTTCGGCGAGCGTTACGGCATTGATTACCGTTTCCCGCAGCTGACAGACGCCGATGCGATCACCAGCCCCGTTTTGCACGGGGATGTTGAAGAGATGACGCTCTCTTCGGGCATTTCGCTGACGCATTCAGATGTGCGCGTTTTACAGCCGTATGAAACCACCTCCCGTCACAGTAGCCCCTTATATATGCTGGTGGTGCTGGAAGGGAGCGTGACCCTGGCACTCAACGGTGAAGAGTACGTAGTGCGATCTGGCATGGCGTTCAGCTCTCGTCTGAGCACGCAGCAGGTAATGCGCGCGCGTCACGATGCTGGCGGTATGCTGAAAACGCTCTCGTTCGGTGTTTATCCTGATGATGCAACACGTGAAAGTTTGCTGGAATCACTGCTTCAGGAGTGGCAAACCCTGCATGTCCCCACTTTTATCTGGCAGGTTCCGGGCTTTGTGCTCTCGGGGATCCAGCATGCGCAGCAGCAAGGGATCAGCGCGTTATCACGCAAGCTGTTACTGGAAGGGCTGATGTATCAGTTGCTGGGGCATGGTCTGAATCAGCGCCAGCACACTCTCCCTTGTCGGCCGGAGCACGCCAGACTTGAGCGTATACGCGCCATGCTTGAGCAGTCGCCGGAACAGGAATATACCCTCGGTCAACTGGCAACACTCGCTGCAATGAGCCAAAGCAGCCTGCGCAGTAAGTTCCGTCAGCGCTACGGCTGTACCTTGTTTGATTACCTGCGGGACTGTCGTCTTGAGCTGGCACGGCGGTTTCTTCTGGAAGGGCACAGCGTGCAACAGGCGGCGTGGATGTCCGGCTATCAACATGCCACGAATTTCTCGACCGCGTTTCGCCGCCGCTACGGTATCTCTCCGGGTGAGTTGCGTAAGCCCCGCTAACCTACTTTCTCCTGTCGTGCGAACCGCATCTGCGCGGTTTGTCATTCCGCATACGTAACCTGGCGGTGCGCATAGCTGTTTGCGAACTCAAAAAGGTAATAATTCTTATTAACAATTAGAAATGCCTTTGGAGATGTTCATGTTCGCTAAATCGCGTCTGGCACTGCTGGTAGGATGGGTTACCGGTAGCGTCGCTTTTCCTTTGCTGGCGCAGGATGCCCAAAAAACCGAAACCGTGGTGGTCACCTCGCAAATGCAGAGCGGCGCGACCAAGCTTGAAACGCCGGATATTGAAACCCCGCAGGCGGTCTCTATCGTCACCCGCGAGCAGTTTGAAGAGCAGGGGGCAACCAGTGTGCGCCAGGCGGTGAGTTACACGCCGGGGGTGTACAGCAACCAGATAGGTGCTTCAAACCGCTTTGACTACATGGTGTTGCGTGGCTTCTCCGATGGCAGCCTGGATAACGTCTACCTCGACGGCCTGAAAATGATGGGGGATACCAACTCCCACAGTTCGCTGGTGGTTGACCCGTGGTTCCTGGAAAATATTGAAGTGGTTCGTGGCCCTGCCTCGGTGCTGTATGGCCGTTCTTCGCCGGGCGGTATTGTGGCCCTGACATCGCGTAAACCGTCGTTCGATCCTGGCGGGGAGATCAAGCTGTTCGCCGGGAATAACGATCAGCGCGGGGCGATGTTTGATGTTACCGGTGCGCTGGACGATAACGATCGTGTGGCGGCGCGCCTGAGCGGTATGACCCGCTACGCCGATTCCCAGTTTGATCCGCTGAAAGAGGAACGTTATGCCCTGATGCCCAGCCTGACCTGGCGCATCACCGACAACACGCGTCTCGATCTGATGGCCTACCTGCACCGCGATCCGGAAGGCGGTAGCCACTCCGGCTTGCCGTATGACGGCACTGTTGATCCGCATGACGGGAAGAAGATCTCCAATACCTTCTTTGAGGGTGAGGATGATTACGACAAATACGATCGTCGCGAGAATATGGTCGGTTATAACATTGAGCATATGTTCGATAGCGGCTGGTCTGTACGGCAGAAGCTGCGTTATCTGCATACCAAAGTGGAGCTAAATCAGGTCTATGCGGCGGGCTGGCTGAACGAAACAGAGCTAAATCGTGGTTATTCCGGCTCTGACGAGAAGATGAACGCGGTGACGCTGGATAACCAGGTCGACGGCAGCTTTGACACCTGGGCAGTTAACCACCGTGTGCTGATCGGTATGGATTATCAGGATCGTAGTAACAACACAACGGGTTACTACGGTGGATTCCCGGCGATCGATGCTTTCCATCCGGTGTACGGTGCGAAGCCTGACTACATCACCATGTACAGCCAGGAAAAACACAAGCTACGCCAGACGGGTTACTACCTGCAGGATCAGATGTCACTGGATAAATGGCGTCTGACGCTCGGTGGGCGTTACGATCAGGTGAGCGTGTCGAATATCGATAAACTCAACAACACCCGCGGCGATCTGGATAAGAACAACTTCAGCAGCCGCGCGGCGTTGCTCTACCTCTTTGATAACGGTATTGCACCTTACATCAGCTATTCCACAGCTTTCACACCGACCAGCTTTGCTGATGAGAACGGCAATATTCTCGACCCGATGAAGGGAAAGCAGTGGGAAGCGGGTGTGAAGTACGAGCCAGAAGGGATGAACAGCCAGTTCAGCGCATCTGTCTTCCGCATCAACCAGAAAAACATTGCCACCAAAGAGGAGCCGACTGATCCATATCGTTCCATCGGTGAAATTGAGTCTGAAGGGGTGGAGCTGGAAGCGATTGGGCAACTGACTGACAGTCTGCGTATGCAGGCGGCTTATACCTATACCGATATTCGCTACAAGAAAAGCAGCCCGGAAGAAGAGGGTAAACGTGCCGTTTACGCCCCTCGTAACATGGCCAGTGCCTGGCTGAGTTATGACGTTAAAACCGGTCCACTGGATGGCCTGACCGTCGGCTCTGGTGTGCGTTACGTCAATGGCGTGACCAGCGATCGCCAGAATACCCATACCCTGCCATCGTATACGCTGGTGGATATGGTCGTCGGGTATGACTTGTCAAAAGTGGGGCTGACCGGGGTGAGTGCGCAGCTTAACGTCAATAACCTGACGGACAAGAGTTATGTGGCTGCCTGTAACTCGCTCTCTTACTGTTACTTCGGGGCAGAGCGCAGCATTGTAGGCAGCGTGTCCTGGAAGTTCTGAATCCGGGATGAGAGCACAACGGCAACCACGGTTGCCGTTTTTAGTTTTTTCTTCCTCTCAACGCGGAGAGGGCATCGGGTCGTACTACTCTTCCATCGCGATGACAATCGCCTCGCCCATCTTCTTCAGCGCATCCCGGTTTTTGTCCGTCGGTGGCAATGCTACATTGATCCGCAGGCAGTTGCGGTATTTCCCTGAAGCCGAAAACAGAGAACCTGCCGCTGCCTGAATCTTCAGACGGCACAGTTGTTTACTCACGCAAACCATATCCACCTTTTCCGGTAGCTCTACCCACAGTAAAAAACTGCCCTGCGGACGTGTCACGCAGATTTCAGCGGGAAAATACTGCCGCACCCAGCAGGTGTAGGTTTCCATATTTTGCTGATAAATCTGGCGCATGCGGCGAACGTGACGATGGTAATGGCCGTCGCGGATAAAGGCGGCTACCGCCATTTGCGTTGCCGGGACATTAAACCCACCGGCGGCGTACTTCATGTGCATCACCCGGTCGTAATAACGCCCCGGCACAATCCAGCCGACGCGCAGTCCGGGCGCCACGGTTTTGGTAAATGAACTGCACAACAGCACGCGGCCATCAATATCAAAAGAGTGAATAGTGCGCGGCCGAGGGTATTCAGCCGCCAGCTCGCCATAAATATCATCTTCAACAATGACGATGTCGTGACGCTGCGCAAGCGCCAGCACCTGCCGCTTGCGCGCTTCAGGCATGATAAAACCGAGTGGGTTATTGCAGTTGGGAACCAGGATCACAGCCTTTATCGGCCACTGTTCCAGTGCCAACTCCAGGGCTTCAATGCTGATCCCCGTTTCCGGATCGGTAGGGATCTCAATCGCTTTAATATCAAATCCGCGCAGCATTTGCATCGTACCGTGAAACGACGGGGATTCGACCGCAACAATATCCCCAGGCTTACACACGGAAAGCAGGGCAATCGACAATGCCCCGTGACAACCGTTAGTGATCACAATTTCATTCGGGGCGACAGTTGACCCACCGTCCAGCATCAAACGTGCGATTTGCTCGCGCAGCTCAAGGCGTCCGTCAAGCACGTCATAACTCAGCATTTCACACGGATTATGTTGCGCAATTCGGCTCATTTCACGCCAGAGCGGCTTCAGACCAGGCTGGGTGAGATCGGGAGAGCCGCCGCCAAAGGAGATCATCTCCCGGTCACCGCGCGCATCCAGTAGCATCATCACTTCGTCCCACTGGGTCACATCCACCGGGCGCTGGACAGGGCGCGTCATCGCCGGAACAGGCGGCTGAGCTTTGCGCGGTGACACAAAATAGCCAGAGCGTGGCTGCGGGGTGATCAACTGAAGGTTTTCAAGGATCTGATAGGCCTGCTGAATGGTACTGATACTGACGCCATGTTCCTGGCTCAGGGTACGCACAGAGGGTAAGCGTTCACCACTGCGATACAGCCCTTGTTTAATGCGTTCTGCCAGGAGATTGGCCAGATGTTGGTAGCGCGTCATGCTGTATCCTTTGTTTTCACCATACAGATTACAAGACCAGTACAGATTGTGCGTAAAAATAGCATTCAGATACTGTTTTAGCGGATCTGTATGTTAAACAAAAGTTGTTTTTGAATCTGTATTGAAGGCGGGCATTTCCACGATGATAAAGCCTCTGGCAAAGTGAGGAGAGCATCATGGAATTCTTTGAAAATCGTTCAAAACGTCCGTTTATTGCATTTATCTGGATCGGGAAAACGATCAAACACTGGTATCGTGTCAACCGTACACGCCGCATTTTAAGCCGCATGAGCGATGAGCAACTGAAAGATGTCGGACTGTCGCGATATGATGTCTGAGGTCGTTGGCCGGGCAGGCATAGCTGCTACCCGGCAACGTTAAAAGATTACTCGACAGATTTCACTGTCGTGTTTTCTGCAATTCGGCGCAGGTATTCATTGTTCTTGAAGGCAACCATGATCAATTCAAACATCACGCGGCAACCGATCAGGCTGAAGATCATACCGAAAAACCCGGTGATCAGATGTTCAGTGAACATGGAATACACGCCGCCAATTAAAATAAATGCCATGGCGATCCAGTAGAAAAAGACCAGCACACGTGGCGTTAACAGGTAGTCGAATCCCAGAATTGATTTCATTTTTCTTTTCCTTAGAAATATAAAAAATAGCGAAGGGTGTATCTCTATCACAGTCTGGTGTTGTGCGGATAGCTATCTGAATTCAGAGTAGTAAATCCAGCGTCTGCTGTTTTGGTCTTCTCAGCAGATCCCGCGCTTCCTCATATGTCCGCACGTTGTTGTAGCCCATCACCAGCCCGTAGCGTTTGCCAGACCCGCGATACCATTCGGACAAGGCATTGACCTGCAACTGCTGTTGCTGCCAGCATTGCGCAATTTCGCGGTCACAACTGCCTTTGGTGAGAAATGCCACTATGTGCATTCCGCCATCGTTTTGCTCGGTGAAAAACAGGTCGCCATACACCTCCTGTAGTGCAGCAATCATCCAGTCACGGCGGGTTTGATAGAGGGTTCGCATCTTTTTCAAATGGCGGAAAAAGTGCCCTTCGCTGAGAAATGCCGTGAGGATTTTTTGCGTCAATACAGGCTGGCCGCTGGCAACAATGTCGGCACAGTCAGTAAACGCATCCACGGTGCTGACGGGCATAACGATGTAGCCCATACGCAGCGACGGCATGATTGTTTTGCTGAATGAGCCCATAAAAATCACCCGGTCATGTGAGTCGAGACTCTTCAGCGACGGCAATACTTTGCGGGTGTAGTGAAACTCGCCATCGTAATCATCTTCGATGATCCAGGCTTCATTTTGTGTGGCCCAGTCAAGTAACTGCTGTTTGCGCGGCAGAGAGAGCGTCACCGCCAGTGGGCTCTGGTGTGAGGGTGTCACAATCGCAAAACGGGCGTCATGGTGATGGCGCAGCAGGTAATCCGTATCCATTCCTGAACGGTCTACTGGTACGGTGTGCAGGTGTGGCACGATGCGCTTAAGCAATTGCTGGCCCATAAAATAGCCCGGATCTTCAAATACGACTTTGTCGCTACGGCTGGCAAGGGTATCGAGGATCAACCGCAGGCTGCCGCTGTAGCCGCTGGTGATCAGCACCTGTTCCGCTGTGCAGGACAGACCGCGTGAGATATTGAGATAGCTGGCGATGGCCTGGCGGAGTGGATACCAGCCCATAACCGGTGGGTTGAGCATCTCTTCCTGGCGCATAGCGCGCGAAGCCTGGCCTGCCAGCAGCAACCATTTCTTATAGGGAAAACTATCCAGGGCGGGAATACCTGGCCGTAAAAATCCGGCCCGTTCGCGCTGGCTGATAAGCGAAGCCGGTAAGAGGCCGGTCGTCTGGTCTGTCGTGGCGGTTTGTGTAACAGGCAGGGAGAGATCCGGGTTGACCCGCGTTCCTCGTGCCCCCTGGCTGACCAGATAGCCTTCGCCGGTGAGAATGGCATAGGCCGTTTCGACGGTTTTGCGTGCCACCTTCAGCTCTTCCGCCAAGACGCGAATGGCAGGTACTTTGTCTCCGGGTTTCAGCACACCCCGCGTAATGTTATCGCGGTAACGGGTATAAATGTCGTGATAACCCGGCTTCATGTCCTACCTCATTTCATCATTTTTGTATCTTTTTACTATGTCATGAGCAGCGTAAATTTGCCTCATCGCATTTCATATGCCGCACACAAAAGAGGAAAGACAATGAGCACTCGCGTTAACCACCATAAAGCGACACCTGCACTCGCCAAAGCGCTGTCAGACCTGAGTATGGCGGTCGCCAGGACCTCCATCGACCCGGCGCTGAAGCACCTGATCGACATTCGTGTTTCGCAGTTGAACGGCTGTACTTTCTGTCTGGATATGCACTCAAAAGAAGCCAAAATCGCCGGAGAACGCGAACTGCGCCTGTATCATCTGGCGGCCTGGCGTGAATCACCGTTGTTTAGCGCCCGTGAAAAAGCTGCGCTGGAATTTACCGAGGCGCTGACACAAATCAGTGCCCACGGCGTGAGCGATGCGTTGTACCGCAGCGTGGCAGAGCATTTTTCAGATGTGGAGATTTCAGAGCTGAACTTCGCGATTGTGGCGATCAACGCCTGGAACCGCCTGGGGATTACGTCCCGCATGGAGCCAGGCTCACTGGATGTGGCTTACGGCCTGAACCGCGCTAACCTCGAATAATTCCGCGTTCACCCGGCCTGCATGACGCTATATTGCAGGCCGGGTCAATATCGAGTGGACAAGCACTAATTGAAATTATGTTTGAGCACAGCAAACCATAAATGCTGATCGTCTACTATGTGGCCATTTGAGTCTATTTTTAACCGTTTACACGTGACCGAATCCATAACATTTGCACCGATGACATCAATGTAATTTTTCCCTTTATCGATGACTAAATCAGTATGGCTCTCATAAGCAGTTGTTTTATCGTAATAAGCATTTGCTTTTTCTGAAGTTAAATTTTTCCCTCTGGCATAAGCAATGAGATCACCAATGTCTGGTGCTTTGCCCTGAGTGTTAATTCGATATCCCCAATAGGCAGAAGATTTATCGTGTTGCTGTAACGCGGTGATAAATTTTCGAATGTAAACAGAATGGCTCTGATTAAAAGGGAATTCCTGTTTATTAAACCCACCCTGTGCCATGAAGGCACTCATTCCCACCGCCGACCATGCATATTTATCATCCTGGATTGCCCATTTCGACGGTGAACCCCCACCAATTTTACAGTAATGATCAATGACATATTGGGCGTAATCATCTTCGTCATCCTTATGACCGATCTTTTTCGAGTGGGTGGTGAGATCCCAGGTGGACTCTCCCCAGTATATCCACTCTTTCTTTGCGGCATTAATAATAGAGTCAACTGTTGCGGGCATTATATCTCTCCTGTTCAGTGTTACTGGATTGGTGTATTCAGGATTTTATCCACGAGTGCTTTAAGAGGGGTGTTGTCATCTTTTATTTTTTCGCTAATATCTTTTACTGCATTTTGTATTTTAATTCTTTCGATAGTATCGGTCTGAATAAGTCTGACATAGAGGGCACTGGCTGCCTGATAAGCAGTGAATCCCTGCTCACCAGCAATAATGCTTGCCAGGAAATTTATATATTCTGGTTTGAAACACATTTGCAAAATATTGACAGCGGCAAGCTTTTCTCCCGGATCCTGGCTTTTTGTGAGTGCTGGTAGCATAAATAGCGCCGCTTTACCAAACTGGCGAAGGCGGCTTGCGACGGCAGACATTCGTTGTAGTCTTTCATCACCTTTTTCCATCTCCTCACGGGTTTGCTTGTACTCACTTGCCAGTTGATTCACTGCAACACTTACCGTTTCCGGAGGGTTGTCCTGCGCGAGTTTAGCGAGTTGTTCAGCATTGCTGATTTCTGCTTTGGATGGAATGACCGGTGAACCTGCTGGCGCAACGTTTGGCGTTGGATTACTCAGTACGGCGTTAAAGATCTCAGTTAATTTTCGGTCCGAGAAAATGAATATTTGTTGGAGAAAGAGTCGGGTGCAAAAGTAGCCATTTAAGAATCCCGCCGTTAAAAACGTAATGAGAATAGCTAATGATACAGATGTATTAATGCCAGAGGGATCTTTACCTGCCACTAATGCCATCTTTTCGCTGATTTGCCAGAGCGTTGATCCAATTGTTTTTACATTGACGAGCGTTAACCCGACAATAATTTTTGTAAGCCAGTCAGAAATTTCTTCAAGGTTTGTGTTGGGGCGGGTTTGGCTTGATTGCTGTGTGCCCATTTGTGTATCTTTGTTGCCATTAGTACTGAGTCCAGTTTTAGGAACGCCAAAAAGAAATCCGAGGGCTGCACCAATGGCCAAACATGCGCACATCCATAATAACAAGGCTCCCATATAACGATAGCGCGTGTAGTCTCCCAAAATACTGATGAAAATTAGCGAAATGAACCCAATGAATATTATCGGTCGAATCATTCTAACTGCAATTCTTAGATTTCTCAGAGAGCTGTTTTCATCCCAATCACTAAGTACCAGTTTTCTTTTTAGAAATGCAATGAATTCATTAAGCATCTGGTCTCTCCATTCTCATCTTTCAGCAGGGTGTAGCCTGAATTATTGATGTGGTGAATGTTAGTAATGCTAAAGTCTTATTTCATTCTTACGCATTTTATGCTGTGGCTATATGGCTAATCAAAAAAGTGAAAGAGATATGACTGGCGTCAGATATTATTATTAGTTGAGTGTGACGGATATGTTTCCATTCCATGGAAAAAACAATATTTCATTGATTTTTATTTTAAAGACTTTCTGTTTTTATTGTTTATATGAATATATCCAGCATTAAATATTGATAGCGAGTTAAGCTATGGTGATAAGACAAAAACATTTCGCTCCTCACCGAAGCATCGCATCTTACCTTCCTTCATGCTCTCCTGAACCTCACAACGGAGAGACAACCATGATCGCAGTCCTTTTCGAAGCTAAAGCCGAACCTGAACACCAGGCGCGTTACCTGCAACTCGCTGCCGGGCTAAAACCGCTGCTGGCGGATATTGACGGTTTTATTGATATTGAGCGTTTTCAGAGCCTGACGACCGACGGCAAAATCCTCTCGCTCTCCTGGTGGCGAGATGAAGACGCCATCCGCAACTGGAAGCAGAATGTGTTCCATAAAGCGGCTCAGGCCGAAGGACGAGAATCGATTTTTGCGTTTTACCACATTCGGGTGGCGAAGGTGGTGCGGGAGTATTGCTCCGAAAACGGAGGCCATGCCCATGTATGACATTCATGTAATTTTCAGGGAGACGCCCGGTGAGCTGGCCCGGTTTGGTCAACTGCTCGGGTGTCATGGCGTAGGGCTGGAGGGCGGCGGTGTGTTTGGTGTCAACGCACACTTCCTGGTTGCAGAAGGCGGCAAGGCCATGCGCGTATTGGGCGAAGCCGGTTTTAACGTGCAATCTGTCAGTAAGCCACTGATCCGCAAGCTGAAGCAGGAGCGTCCGGGTGAGTTGGGGGAAATAGCCGCTGCGCTGGCCTCACAGGGGGTGTCTATCCTTGCGCAATACAGCGATCACGCGAACCATCTCATTCTGCTGACAGATAATGATACTCTGGCGGCTGAGATCACCCGACAGTGGATCACCGATGCTGAAAACGCGCCAACTCACAGCGGATAACACCGCGCTGGAACAGGCAGTCGCGGCGGTTGCCTCCGCAATGGCCGACCCGTCGCGCGTCAAAATGCTCTGCGCCTTAATGGACGGGCGGGCGTGGACGGCCACAGAACTAAGCGCCGCCGCGGATGTAGCGCCCTCGACCGCCAGCGGTCACCTTACCCGGCTGGTGGACGGTAAATTGATCACCTGCCTTTCCCAGGGACGCCATCGTTACTATCGCCTGGCGGGGCATGACGTGGCGGAACTCGTGGAGCAAATGATGGGGTTGTCGTGGAGCCGAATCACTCCACCAGAAACCACAGCACCAAAAACGATGCGCGAAGCCCGCACCTGTTACGATCATCTGGCAGGTTCGGTTGCTGTAGAAATCTACGAGTTTATGCAGGCGGATGGCTGGCTGGAACCGGATGGCTCCTCGTTAACTCCGCGTGGGCGCGAGGCGTTCCTGCGCGCGGGGATCTCTCTCAGCGACAAACCCCGCCGTAAGGCCTGCTGCGCCTGTCTGGACTGGAGTGAACGGCGGTTTCATCTGGGGGGGGAAGCAGGGGCGGCGCTTTTCATTCATCTCGAAAGCAAAGGATGGATCCAGCGCGTGGCGGGTTTTCGGGAGGTGGTGGTGACGGCTTCCGGAAGAGTCGCTATCGTCAGGCACTTTACGGGCTGAAACATGCCCGGTGACACCGTTGTCCCTTTCACAATTCCTGCTCTTTCCTTTCTCGTTTCTTGATACTTACCCTGATAACTATTATCTTTGCCGCGTGATACGAGAGGATTTCCCATGAGTGAAAACGATCTGTTTAGCCGCCGGCCAATGGGCATGCGGATGGCGATGATCGTGCGTCAGTGGCGTGCGGTGATTGACGATGCCATTCTCGATACCGGGTTAACCCAGTCGAGCTGGACGGTGATGATGCAGCTTCAGCAACTGGGCGATAATGTTTCGGTAAGCGAACTGGCGGAAGTGCAGGGCATTGAACTGCCGCCGCTGATGCGTACGCTCACCCAACTGGAAAAGCAGGGATATTTACTGCGTACCACATCGCCTTATGACAAGCGCATCCGGCTGCTGGCGTTGACACCCAAAGGGAACGCCATACTCAAGACGCTCACCCAGGTGATAGAAACCTTTCAGGCGCGGGTGTCACAGAATATCGCGCCTGAGCATCTTGAGATTTTCAGTGCCACATTGAATCAATTCGCCTGCAATTTGCGGACAATCCGCGAAGAAGACAACAAGACCGAAAAATAATGACTCCTGAACAAAAGTTTGCCCGCTGGGTAAGGGTGAGTATTGCCTCTTTCCTGCTGATGTTTGTCTATTTTATCGTCGCGGATATCTGGATCCCGCTGACCCCGGATTCCACCGTGATGCGCGTCGTGACACCGGTCTCTGCACGCGTGGCGGGCTATGTCGCTGCGGTACACGTACAGAACAACAGTCAGGTGAAGAAAGGCGATCTGCTGTTTGAACTTGATGACACGCCGTTTCGCAACAAAGTTGAAGCCGCGCAAATCGCCCTTGAGCAGGCTCGTCTTTCTAACGACCAGCTTGACGCTCAAATTACCGCTGCGCAGGCCAGCCTGAAAACGGCGCAATTAACCGCCCGTAACGACAAGGTGACTTTTGACCGTTACCAGAAGCTCAGTACTCTGCAAAATGTCTCACAGGCGGATCTGGATAAAGTCCGTACCACCTGGCAGAGCAGCGAGCAGTCTGTGAGTTCGCTGAAGGCGAACATTCACAACCTGCGTATTCAGCGCGGAGAGCGCGAGGAGCACCGCAACGTAACGCTGCAAAAATACCGTAATGCTCTGGATGATGCCCAACTGAACCTCAGCTGGACGAAAGTCTACGCGGAAGCTGACGGGACGGTCAGTAACCTGCAGTTAAGCCCCGGTTTTTACGCCTCGTCGGGCTCTGCCGCGCTGGCACTGGTGAATAATCAGACCGATATCGTGGCCGATTTCCGTGAGAAAAGCCTGCGTCATACTCATCAGGGAACTGATGCCGCCGTGGTATTTGACGCCTTCCCAGGGCAGGTTTTCCGCGCGCATGTTACCAGCAGCGATGCAGGTATCCTGGCCGGTCAGGAAGCGGTGAATGGCGAACTCTCTGAACCTGAGACGTCTAACCGTTGGGTGCGCGACGCTCAGCGTATGCGGATCCATGTGGCACTGGATGAGGCACTGCCGAAGCATTTGCCTGGCGGAGCACGTGCGACGGTGCAGCTCTACAACAGTGAAGGGCCGTTTGCGCGTTTCTTTTCCAGGCTGCAAATCCATCTCGTCAGCCTGCTGCACTATGTCTATTGATCATGTCTATTAATACTCTGGCGCGGGTGTTTACCCCGCACGGCAACATCGTTTATACGGCAAATGACTTTCGCCAGACGCTGCGCATTGTCTTTGCCGGGATGATTGCGCTTAGCGTATCGAGCTTTTACAACACCAGCTACGGCGTCTTTTATGTGGTGTACCCCATCATGCTGTTGTCGCTGGTTCCGGTATTCAACCGCCATGTGGCGAAGCAGTTCGTGTTCAGTGCATCACTAAATTGCGTCGAAATGGTGATTATTATCGGCTATTTGTCGCAATGGCCGTTGATCATGACGCTGGTGGTGTTTGCCCTGTACGTGATGCGTTTTCGCTTTATGAGCCAGGGACCGTTGTTTCTGTTTGGTTCGATGGGCGTGGTGTGTCAGAGCGTGATGCTCAACTTTATGAGCTACCCCACCACGAACTGGCATACGCTGCTGTTTTCCAATATCGAAGCCAGCGTTATGGCCGTCTGTTTAAGTGCGTTGATGAACTACCTGCTGCCGGACGTTGAGCCGCGTAACCCCCCACCACTGATTGAGAAAGACGCGGCCCGGGTGCGCCATGAGTCGCTGCTCTCTGGTACAGTCGCAACGCTCATCTTCGTGGTTTTTCAGCTCAGTGATTTAAGTGATTCGCTGTCAGCGCTGATGGCCGGAATTTTGATTTTGTTTCCGATGCATTACCGCGGTTCGGTGATGAGCTCAATCTGGCGTGTGGTCGGTGTGGTGCTGGGTTGCCTGTACATTCTGGTGGTGCAACTGGTGTTGTACGATCACAGCAGTCATATGCTGCTGATGATGCCGCTGATTGGGCTGGGGCTGGCGTTTGGCGCGCGTCTGCATGTCATGGAGAAAGTCGGCGCGGGCGTTGGGTTTGCGAGTATTACCACCATCGGCATTATGTTCGGGCAAAACATGCACCCGGATAGCGACCTGGTGTTCAGCGATCTGTACCGGATCACCTCCGTGACGTTTGCGCTGGTGGCGACGCTGACCCTGGTCTTTTTAGTGCATTTGATCCTCAACGGCTTTGAGGCGACGCGTTACGTCATTGCGCCGCCAAAAGAGGATTAAATGTGCAGTACGGCGGGCAGCTGTGAGAGTAAAAACAGGATCAAACCGATCGTCCCGCCGACCAGCGTACCGTTAACGCGGATGAACTGCAGGTCTTTACCGATGTTCAGCTCAATCTGGCGCGACATATCGTTCGCATCCCAGCCTTTCACCGTGTCACTGATGTGGCGGGTAAGAAATGCGGCAAAGCCCGGTGCGACGCGGTGTGCAGCTTGCTCCAGATGCTCGTTCAGCGACGTCCGCAGGCTGGCATCGTTCGTCAGCGTTTCACCAAACCACAATCCGGCCCGGGCGATGCGCTGCTTCACGCGTGAATCGTCGTTCTGCATATCCGCTTTCAGCCACTGGCGCAGGTCGGTCCACATCTCCCCCAGATAGCGGTTAAACGCTTCGTCATTCTTCAGATAGTGTTTGATGTTCTCAGCTTTCGCCGCCATGTCAGGGTCGTTCTTCAGGCTGTCGATAAGCTTCAGCGTGGCGTTGTCGAACGCCTTGCGGATCTGGTGAGTACGGTCGTGGCTGATGTCATCCAGCAGAGTATTCACCGCCTTCGCGACCATCTCCGCACTCTGATCGCCCAGCCATTCCGTCGGCAGCACCATCGCCTTGCGCGGGTGTTCCGTCTCAAGCCAGTGAACAATCTGTGTGGCGATGAAATCTCGCGTACTTTCTCGCTGAATAAGTGTAATCAAACGGTTGATGATGGCGTCCAGCAGTACCTGATGACGGTTATTTTTGGTCATGCTTTCCAGCATCACCGCGCTGGTTTCGGTGAAGTCGACCTTATCGATAGCCTGATGCACCGCGCGTTTTAGCAAACGCTGAATACGCCCGTCATCGGTCAGCTCCAGAAAACCGCTCATCACCTGAATCAGGTGCTGCCCAACGCGCTGAGCGTTTTCAGGCTGGCTGAACCAGTGGCCCATCATCTTTGCCGGTTCATAACGACGAATGAGTGCCACCAGTGACTGAGTATCGAGAAACTTCTCCTGCACGAACTGGCCGAGATTGTCACCGATCCGATCTTTATTACGCGGGATAATCGCCGTATGGCGTGAAATGAACGGGATCGGAACCCGGCGAAACAAGGCCACCACGGCAAACCAGTCCGCCAGGGCGCCGACCATCGCCGCCTCGGCAATGGCCTTGACGCCGCGCACCCAGAAGGTCTGCGGCAGAAAGAGAGTGGTGATAAACGCTGCGGCGGCAATCAGCAGCAGCGACAGTGCCAGCAACTTGGCGCGTTTGAGTTCAGCTATTTTGTCCATGAGGTTAAGGATAGAGGCAGCGCTGGATAAAATGCAAAAGGTTGTAGAGGAATACAGAGTGTTCACGAAATGAATATGTTTACGGGATATCTCAAATACGCCAATCAGAGCCGTCAACTGATGGTGTATAAAACCCGCCACAAAACCCAGCCGCCGAATACCATCAGCACACTGCCTGCTGTGCGTTCAATCCGCCACACGGCGTGGCTCAGTTTGTGTTGCACTGCGGGCAAGCCAATAAGTGACACCACGGCGAGATCCCACACCAGCACCGCCATCACCATCCAGATGCCGCTGACGGATTTCTGAAGGAGTGTCACATCTGGCCCTAATAACGACGTCATCAGCGCCAGATAGAACAACGCATTTTTGGGGTTCAGCAGAGCGGAGCCCAGTCCGAGCAGTATCTGTTTGGACACCGAAGGGCAGCACCGATGGGTTTCATTGAGCGCCAGAGCTTGTGGGGGGCTGCGTACCAGATGCGCGCCAATCCAGAGCAGATACAGTGCCCCTAATAGTTCGATCAGGGTAAATATCCCGGTGAACTGGCGCAGCACCTGCCAGCCGATAACCACCAGCAAAATATACAATCCGTTGCCCACCGCAATGCCAAAACAGAGCCCCATACTGCCACGCAGTCGGTAACGTACGGCATATCCTGTCAGCAGGAAAAAGTCGGGCCCCGGACTTAACAGGGCAACAAAATGCGCCAGCGCGAGAGCAAGAAACGTGGAAGGGAAAAGCGTCGATAACAGTTCCATAGTCACCTCAGAAGAATATCTGCGGTCACACTACGGTATTACGCGGGGTATTTATTGTCAGATATTGATCGACCCGTAGCGTACTGACGAGGCGTTGCCGCCGTATAGCGTACAAAGGTTTTATGGAAATGACTCTGATCGGCAAAACCGCTCTGATAGCCGACATCGGCAATATCATCTCCGGCTCGCAGACGTGCTTTGGCGTACTCCACACGCGACATATTAAGAAAACTTCCGGGTGTCAGGCCAGTGTCTTGCCTGAAGGTGCGTATCAGGGTCTCTTTGCGTAACGAAAATCGCCGGGCAAACTCATCCAGCGTCGGCGGGGTGAGGAGGTTGGAAAGTATCGTCTGTTGCAGTTGCTGGCTGGTTGGACGCAATATGTCCTCCTCTTGCTCTCGATGGGGAAAAGCGGCCAACAGCGCGTTGAGCGATGAGGGAGTCATTGTGTCCACGACGTTGAGATAGAGTCTGAAAATCGCCTCACTGCGAATGACCTGCCGGGCGAGCGGGAGAGTGGTTTCGATATAAAGCATGTGATAGCTGCGGGGGTGTCCGTTATGCGGGTTGCAGCTATGCGGGACATGGGCGGGTATCACGATGATATCACCAGGCGAAAGAAGGTACTCCTGGCCGTTACAGACGCAGCGTGTTTTTCCTTCCACAATGGCGCCGATCGACAACTGGGCATGGCTATGGCATTTGTAGGCCTGACGGCTTTGCCTGGTACTACGCAGCTCTAAACCGGATTGTCGGGTGAAGGTCTGATTAATACCACGCGGTGTTGTCATCGGCCCGTCCAGACGTTTTTTGATTTTTATATCACAATCGTGCTGTTGCGCATTCTGAAAGCAATAAAAAAACCTGCCAGAGGGCAGGTTTTGTGGATTACGTGGGGCAGGATTAGAAAGAGACGCCGCCGCCAACATAAGCGCCATCGATCAGGGTGTGGTTTGGACGACCATCTTTGCCATCAACGCTGACATGGCGATAACCCACTTTCAGGGTGACTGGTGTAATTGGCGTCCAGCTTACGCCACCATTGGCTTCAACGTAGTTTTTCACGCTGTTATTCAGCCCTTCTGGTGCGGCATAGCCTTCACCGAATACATGGATGCTGTCGGTCAGTGCCACGTTAACACCGCCGCCGATAGGGAACGCCACACCGTTATCGCCTTTTTTTGGACCGATATAGATGGCTTTCGCACCGGCATTCAGCATCACCGGGCCCACTTCAAGGTTATAACCCGCACCTACGCCACCTGTTTGCGTCCCGTCCTGGGTGTTTTTTAGCCAGTTGCTTTCTGCATAGACGCCAGATGAGGATTTACCCATTTCCAGATTGAGGTTGGTGAAGTTTTTACCTTGCTCAATGCTACCGCCCATCGCGAGGGCAGAGCCCGATACGGCAGTCAAAACGGAAAGGAGAAGGATATTAAGCTTTTTCATGGTGTACGCCTTGTCATCAAATTAATCTGAGGACACCTTAGCAAGCGATGTTTACGACTGCAAATGTGATTGTAGTCACTGTTTTATGCTGCTTTTGTTATTTTTATGCTTTGATAGTGTTGTGGTGACGTTGTTTCATTGCGACGTCAACAGGTAACATTTTAACGTTTAGGCGAAGTTTAATTTTCAGGCTAAACCTAAACTGAACGGGGCAGGAATAATGATTGGAAGTGAATTAATTAAGGTTCTAATAGTTTCCAAAAATGTTTCTATTGTCACAGATAATAACGTAAATTTACATTTTAAAGATTAAAATATACTCAATTATTCCTGGTGCATGGGTATTGATGGCACTAATGCTTGCTGCCTCTTTGTTTTATATTGCCATGGGAAAGGAAAATTTCTGTGTAAGGCGATTGTGATTTTTGCGTTGCTTGAACCGATCTTTTATCTACGCAAATTCTGATCCTTCTCTCAAAGAGAACGCTGAATCTCCATTTACTCAACACCAGAGCATGCATACACTTTTTCCCGGATGTAATGAATGGCAAGGCGTGACCATGTATTACAGGGATGACATTATCCGTTATTTGCAGTCCAATAACATTCTCGCATTGAAGCTTGACCAGGCAGTAACAGGTGTACATAAGGCGGTATCAAACCAGATTGAGATAATAGGTGCTGGCGCAAAGCGAGTACGGTATTACACGTCATGCTTGCCGATGAATACCAGGATGTTTGTCAGAGACAAAAGACAGAAGATGTCCGGTTTACATAAGGTGTGATGCATCTTTTGCAACAGGGTGATGTTGTTTATGAAATGCTCAAAATATATTTTGAGGAAAGATTTAAAGACAAAACGTCTGCGCAGTTAGAACACATCAAACAAATGTTAATGGCGGTGAATGTTCACATAGCTTCCAGTTCGCTGACAAACGCCGGATTCGCTTTAGCAGCAGCATCGACCGTAGCCGTTGGTATGAATTCGGCACACTGGTTGGCGGTTGGACACTGAGAGGAATCGCGGCAGCGGGTATATATGGCGTTGTTCAGAATGCAGCAGATAGTTCACATCGTCTTCAAATTATTTACCCTGAATACTACGCAGCGCTATATGCGCAAGAGCTGGAAATGATGTACTTCCTGATCGAACCATTGTTTGAGCGAGCCAATGCGCTTAAATCACAGTGGATATCGGATCGTGGTATTGCCTATATTATTGCTAAAATGGTTCGATAATTTATGATGAATCTTATTAGGTGTTTTTTTTAAGAGATTATTCAAATCATTATTTTCAATGTATGGTCCCTTCCTACTAACAATTTTGTTCGCAGTCATTTTCGCTCGTTTTTTTCAGATGCTCCTATTTGGTTAGTGCCTTTGTTCTTCGTATTCATGATTTTTATATTTTCTCGTTATGTAAAATGGTGAAAATTCAACGGTAATGTTTTTTAAAACATTAATAAGGATATTGTATGTCTACTCCAGCACACTTATGGCTCGATGATGAAAATGATTCTCCTATTCCAGGCGGCTGTATAATGCCTCGGCGTTTAGGCTCTATCGAATTAAAATCCTTCTCTCATGGCGTAACCATCCCTGTTGACCAGAACCTGGGAAAACTCACCGGAACACGCGCCCATCGTCCGATTGTGATAGTTAAAGAGTTCGATCAAACGACCCCCTCTCCTGTATCGCGCTATCTGTGAAGGCCGTACCCTGAAGAAAGCCACAATCAAGATGTACCGAATCATGGAGTCCGGTGCTGAGGCAGAGTATTTCAATATCATTCTTGAGAACGTAAAACTCACAACAGTTTCACCATACCTTTCGTCTAATGGACTGAGCAGTACACATCTTGAAACGCTCGAATTACGTTATGAGTCGATAACCAGGAAGTATACGGAAGGGAATATTATCTATTGTGATACCTGGAATGATCGATGCACTGTATGAAGCCATCACCCTGGCCCTCTCCCACAGGGAGAGGGAAACAGTATATTCGACTATTTTCGTAACCCGGCAAACCCCGCCCGAATCTCTTCTTCCGGCAGTTGGATCCCAATAAACACCATTGTGCTGTGCGGTTTTTCATCGCCCCACGGTCTGTCCCAGTCGGCGCTATACAAGCGCTGTACGCCCTGGAACAGCAGACGGTTCGGCTCACCGTCGATCCACAGCATCCCTTTGTAGCGCAGTAGCTTGTCGGCAAACGACAGCAGCAGGTTTTCCATCACGCGGGAAACGTCGCTGATATCCACCGGATAATCCAGCTCGACCACAATCGACGACACGTCGTTTTGCTTGTCGGCCATAAAGTGAAAACGCGGCGTTGAGGTGACGTTTTCTTCCAGCATAAAACCGTTGGTGTTGAACAGCTGAGAAAGGTCGATATCCCCGTACGTCACGGTGTAGATCGGCGCGCGAGCATTGATGCGGGTCAGGCGTTCTCGCAGTTGTTCACTCTCGCCTGCGACATCGGTTTTGGTCAGCAGGATGCGGTCGGCATAGCCCACCTGAGACTGGGCGATGGTGAACTGGCTCATCTGTTCGTCGGCGTGAACGGCATCGACCAGCGCGATGACGCCGTCCAGCAGATAGCGTTGGCAGAGGATGTCGTGCGAGAAAAAGGTCTGGATAATCGGGCCTGGGTCGGCCATGCCTGTGCACTCAATCACCAGTCGGTCGAAATCAATATCGCCGCGATCGCGACTGTCGAGCAGATCGAGCAGGGCATCCTCTAATTCGTT
This sequence comes from Lelliottia sp. RWM.1, assembly GCF_016859735.1. Lineage (NCBI taxonomy): Bacteria > Pseudomonadati > Pseudomonadota > Gammaproteobacteria > Enterobacterales > Enterobacteriaceae > Lelliottia > Lelliottia sp. RWM.1. The sequence goes on from NZ_WLVC01000029.1 coordinate 30,595, forward strand.
AGAGCGGGTGCAGCAGATGCAGCCGTTGGTAAGGGTTTTGATCTGCGTTGCGCGGTCGCCAATCAGCTGGTCATCAACGGAGACTTCACCGAACTCATTTTCGATGACGGCGATTTTGAAGCCGTGCTTTTCGTTGAGAATATGGCGCAGCAGGGTCGTTTTGCCCGCACCGAGAAAGCCGGTGAGTAAGGTAACTGCAATCGGTGTCATGGTCTCTCCTTTAACAGCAGCGTACGCCGCCTTCTCCACTTCCGCCGTAGCGCGCTTCCTGACGCTCGCGGAAAAATTCGCTGTAGGTCATGCAGGGCTTATCCGGATGATTGGTCTTCATATGCTCAACGTAGTTGTCATAGTCCGGAATGCCAATCAGCATTTTTGCCGCCTGACCGAGGTATTTTTTTGCTTCGCCTAAGTTACCAAACATAACGCATCCTGATAAGAAAAAGCCCGGCGAGGGGGAGTCGCCGGGCGTTGTTTCCCCTCACCTCAACCCTCTCTCAACAGGGAGGGTGAGGTTTGTGGATTAGTGGTGTGACGAGGTCTTCACGCCGCCTTCCGGAACAGGCACGTATGGTGTCTCTTTATCCGTACGACCTTGTGCGTTACGCACATTAATCCAGGTTTTGATGCCGTAGAAAATGATGCTGTACACCACGACCAGGAACAGAATACTCAAACCTGCGTTGGTGTAGTTGTTCACCACGATATGGTTCATGTTCGCAATCTGCTGTGCCGTCAGGTCACCGCCGCCAGCGGCAATCTTCTCTTTGTACTGGTTAGCCATGAAGAAGAAGCCTTCCAGTTGCGGGTTGGCGCTGAACAGTTTCAGACCCAGTGCCCAGGTGGTGCAGAGCAGCAGCCACAGAGCCGGAACAACCGTAACCCAGATGTATTTGGTGCGTTTCATTTTCACCAGTACAACTGTGCCGAGTACCAGTGCAACCGCTGCCAGCATCTGGTTAGAGATACCGAACAGAGGCCACAGGCTCTTCACGCCGCCCAGTGGATCAACTACGCCCTGATACAGCAGGTAACCCCACAGGCCTACACAGCCCGCAGTGCCCAGCACGCCAGCCACCAGAGAGTCGGTTTTCTTCAGGAACGGTACGAAGTTACCCAGCAGATCCTGCAGCATGAAGCGGCCAGCACGCGTACCGGCATCCAGCGCAGTCAGGATGAACAGTGCTTCAAACAGAATACCGAAGTGATACCAGAAGCCCATATCGGCCCACGGCAGCACTTTGTGGAACACGTGTGCAATACCGACAGCCAGCGTTGGTGCGCCACCTGCACGGTTCAGAACCGACGGCTCACCAATGTCTTTTGCGGTCTGCATGATCTGTTCAGGCGAGATCACAAAGCCCCAGGAGCTGACGGTTGCGGCCGCATGGGCGCTCGCATCTTTCAGCTGTGCCATGATCATCGCGGCGTTTTCACCTCCCATCTCATGCAGGTTCGGCATGGTAATGCCTAAGCCGGCTGGTGGGGTGTTCATCGCAAAGTACAGACCCGGTTCGATAATGGAGGCGGCAACCAGCGCCATGATTGCGACGAAGGATTCCATCAGCATTGCGCCGTAACCGATCAGGCGAGCGTCTTTTTCGTTCGCCAGCAGTTTTGGTGTTGTACCGGAAGCAATCAGAGCGTGGAAACCAGATACCGCACCACAGGCAATGGTAATAAACAGGAACGGGAAGAGCGCGCCTTTCCACAGTGGACCTGTGCCATCAATGTACTGGGTGACCGCTGGCATTTTCAGATCCGGGTTGAGGATCACAATGCCGAGCGCCAGACCGACGATAACGCCGATTTTCAGGAAGGTCGCCAGGTAGTCACGCGGAGCCAGGATCAGCCATACAGGCAGCAGGGCAGAGATAAACGCGTAGCCAATCAGTGCGAAGGTAATGGTGGTGTCTTTAAAGGTCAGCGCCGGGCCCCAGTATGGGTCGTGCGCGATGATGCCGCCAAAGTAAATAGAAGCAACCAGCAGAACGATACCAATCACCGAGACTTCGCCTACGCGGCCTGGGCGGATAAAGCGCATGTAGATACCCATGAACAGGGCAATCGGCACAGTTGAGCAGACGGTGAAGACGCCCCACGGGCTTTCGGCCAGCGCTTTCACCACGATCAAGGCCAGCACCGCCAGGATGATGATCATAATCAGGAAGCAACCGAACAGGGCGATCGTACCTGGTACGCGACCCATCTCTTCTTTGATCATCTCACCCAGAGATGCACCGTTACGGCGAGAAGAGATAAACAGCACCATGAAGTCCTGTACCGCGCCCGCCAGTACGACACCGGCCAGCAGCCACAGCGTACCCGGCAGGTAACCCATCTGCGCGGCAAGTACCGGCCCAACCAGCGGCCCCGCACCTGCAATCGCGGCAAAGTGGTGACCAAACAGCACATAGCGGTTGGTGGGAACATAGTTCAGGCCATCGTTGTTAATGACCGCCGGAGTGGCGCGCGTTTCGTCAAGTTTCATGACCTTTTGCGCGATGTACAAGCTGTAATAGCGGTACGCCACCAGATAGACGGAGACAGACGCGACCACGATCCACAGGGCGCTTACGTGTTCGCCCCGGCGTAATGCGACAACCGCCAGACAGAAAGCGCCGAGGATCCCGAGTAATGCCCAGGGCACGTGCTTAAGTAGTTTTTTCGTATCCATAATTAGACCTGGTTTTAAGATGAAAAATGGGTCAGGGTTCGTTGTGAGGAAGTATTGAGTAATGCTGAGGCGATCTTGCCAGACACGCGTGTGTGTAAAGGAAGGTAAATCGGTGAGTGGTTGTAAGTCGTGGGTAAGCGGTCAAAGATGCGGACGAGTGGTTCAGGCTCGCCGCAATCGGGTGTCATTATGTGATTAAGATCACTAAGATTGTTCTTCAGGAACTTGTGTCAGATAGCCTTCCAGAGTCTCAAGGAGTTTATCCTTGAGCCACTCCGGTTCTAAAATCTGGATATTGGGCAGCCAGTAGAAAATCAGCGGCAGGATCTGATTCTCATGTGCGGCCTGGCAACGTAGCGTTATGCCCCCGCTCTGTTCGGCGATTAACGCCTGCTCCGGCAGCAGATTACGTCGTCTGAAGTAGTGTGAAATATTATCGTTAATGAATATTTTCACTTCGAAATTATCTGTTGATACCCAGGGATCGAGGCTTTTCTCCAGTAATTCAACCGCATTATTGTCAGGGGTAAATGTGGTGCTTTGAATATCAAACCAGCTTATCTGACTCAGCGAGAAGGATTTTAGTCGGCTACTCTCGGTCGCTTGTAAATACCATATATTTTTTTTGTTAATGAGTTTGTAGGGATTAATGAGGCGCGTCTTGCCTTTATAAACGATCTGGCAAACATTACGATTCTTAATCGATTTCTCAATATTGGGTAAATGGCGACGAATATCCGTTTGCACAGTATGTTCTGCATCATTGCTCAGAATAAGAATATGGTTATCGTCGACGCGTGACTCGAGTTTTTGCCAAAACTCCGCGCTCCGGTCAGGGAAAAAGCTATCAGCATTCAGGAAGTTAGCAATGGTGTGATGCAGGCCTTGTCCGGCGGATATTTGAGCAGAATGAATCAGGCGATATTGCCCGCTTCCGGTGTGTTCAACAATGGGAGAAAGCGCATTCAAATCCCGGTATACGGTGCGCTCAGTAATTTTAAATTTTTCCATCAGTGCACTGCGGTTGACCACACCGTTTAAATGTAGCTCCATCAGAATATCGACCAGACGTTCAGCCGAGCGGCTCCGCGTCGAATTAGCCATAAGGTATTCCTGTCTATTTTATGATGATGCGCTGAATTATGCAGATGGCACTGACAGGGAATGTCAGTATTCAGACACAAAAAATTTATCTTATGGTTATATAACGGCGTGATTTAGCGGAAACATTAATATTATTTGCGGGGGGATGCGCTGGCCTGAGAATAGCCAGCGCATTGGGGATCATACGACGGCGTCAAGCTCCCCGATTACCGGGTGGAACTGGCGTTTAAAATAGATCAGACCGTGGCCCTCTTCACTCAGGATGATGTTTTTAATTTCAACCAGATAGACAAGATGCGTGCCGATGGTTTGCACCTGGCTTATCACCCCTTCAAGGCTTGCCAGCGCGCCTGTCAGTACCGGTTGCGCGAGCGGGCCTTTTTGCCAGCAGGAGAGGGTAAAACGATCCTCCATCGCCATTCCGGTCATCCCGGCGAAGTGGCGGGCCATGATCTCCTGCTCGTGATTCAGTACGTTGACGCACAGTTTTCCATTTCCCTGAAAAACCGGGTTCATGGCGCTGTTGGCGTTGATGCACACCATCAGTGAGGGAGGCGTGTCTGTGACGGAGCAAACGGCGGTGGCGGTAATGCCACAGCGGCCGGCTTCCCCTTCAGTGGTCACAATATTGACCGCTGCCGACAGGCTGGCCATTGCATCGCGAAAACGCAGGCGTTGTTCATTGGGTTGCATTGAAACCTCCCGCTGCGTTATTTCAGCAGCTTATCCAGCATGTTGATATCGCTGTTGTTGTGCAGGTGTGGCACAGTCCAGCCGTGTTGGTCGTACTCGGACATACAGCGGTCGACCATCGCCATCATCTTGTCCATGTTACCGGAGGTCTGCGCCTGACGCAGGCACTGCAGGCGGATCTCATCCTGGCTACCGGAGTAGTTAATTTCATACAGCTCATGGCGGCCGCCAAACTCGCTGCCAATGGCATCCCACATCAGTTTCAGGATCTTGATGCGTTCGACATGATCCATGCCGTTGGAGCCGCGAACGTATTTCGCCAGATACTGATCGATTTGTGGGTTATTCAGATCACGGGCACTGGACGGCAGATAGATCAGGCCGCTGGTGACGTTACGTTCGATAATGTTTTTGATCTTGGCGTAGGCCATCGGGGCCATTACGCGGTACGTCTGGAGCGCGGCATGATCCGGCAGATATGCGCCGTTGACCCATGGGGTGGCTTCAGAGCACATGGAGTCGCTCAACGCCCAGAACATATTGCGCCAGGCCACCACTTCACCGAGATCGGCCTGTACACCTCGGAACTCCAGCGTGCCGGTACATTCCAGCGACTTTTTCAGCAGGGCGGTGATGAAGTCGAGTTTTACCGCCAGGCGCACACAGGCCTGAAGCGGGTACATACGGGCAAAACCGCCTTCCATTGTCCAGCGACGGCAGCGATCAAAATCGCGGTAGATCAGCACGTTTTCCCACGGAATCAGCACATGATCCATCACCAGAATCGCATCATTTTCGTCAAAGCGACTGGAGAGCGGGTAATCGAATGGGGAGCCGGTCGCACCTGCCACCATCTCGTAGGAGGCGCGAGAAATCAGTTTTACCCCTTCTGCGTCCATTGGCGCGACGAACATCAGGGCGAAGTCCGGGTTGTCACCCATCACTTGCGCTGATCCAAAGCCGATCATGTTGTAGTGAGTGAGCGCTGAGTTGGTTGCCACCACTTTTGCCCCGCTGACGATGATCCCGGCATCCGTCTCTTTCTCCAGCTTGATGTAGACATCTTTCACTTCATCAGCGGGTTTATGGCGGTCAATAGGCGGGTTCACAATCGCGTGATTAAAATACAGGCCCGTTTCCTGGATGCGGGTGTACCAGTTACGGGCGTTCTGCTCGAACTGGCCGTAAAACGCCGGGTTGGCCCCCAGGGCGCAACCAAAGGCGGCTTTGTAGTCGGGTGTACGTCCCATCCAGCCGTAGCTCAGGCGTGACCACTCCGCAATGGCATCGCGCTGCTGGCGGAGATCGTCTGCACTTTTCGCCACGCGGAAGAACTTATGGGTATAACCGCCGCTGCCCGTATCGGTTCCCCAGCACAGCGCGTCCTGCATCTCTGGCTTGTGCAGTGCATCGTACATTTGTGCAACGGATGCTGCCGCATTGCGAAATGCAGGATGGGTCGTGACGTCTTTAACGCGTTCGCCATAGATGTAAATCTCACGCCCATCCTGCAGGCTCTTCAGATACTCTTCGCCGGTTAAGGGACGTGTGGCGCTTGCGCGGAAATCTTCAGGTTTCATAGGGACCTCTTCAGTATTAATCGGAATATTATTGTTAAATTTATGTTTTGTTTTTGTTGTTTAATTGAAGCGCGAGAGGCGCGTGGCGTGAAGGGACGATTGGGACAACGGCGGGTACTTTTCGGGCGGGTGCGGGTTTTGTGATCGCGGTCCCCTCACCCTAACCCACTCCCCAGAAGGGAGAGGGAACAATTACCCTCTTTCCCCTTTAGGGAGAGGGGTAACCGGTACTTTCTGCGCCCGGTACGCGCTGGGTGAGCACCCGACCAAGCGATTAAAAAAACGTGCGAAATAGGCCGGATCTTTAAACCCAAGCTGCCAGGCAATTTCGCTTACGGCCCTATCGGAGAACAGCAGTAGACGCCTGGCTTCACGCAGTTGTCGGTCAAAGATCAGCCGCTTGGGCGGGCGGTTGGCAAAGCGCCGACAGATATCAGTCAGGCGCGATTCGGTCAGATGCAGCTCGCAGGCGTAGTCCGGAACCGTCCAGTGCTGGTGGAAATGCGTGTCGATCATCTGGTTAAAGCGCTGGAACAGCTTCAGTTCGCCACGCATCCCACTTGCCGCATGATCGTCGAGCCTCGCATTACGCAGCAGGAGGGTAAACACCGCCTGAGCGAGGAGTACCAGCGTATGCTCGCGCCCTGGCAACTGCTCGGTAGACTCTCGCTCAATCAGCTGCCAGTAATGCTTGAGGGCGGCCAGCTCATCCGGCTTATCGGCCAGTGACAGGCACATACCCGGCAGACCGAACGTTTCCCGCGTGCCAGGGTAGAGCACTTCCAGCAGGGGCCAGATCAGATCTTCTCGCACCGTCAGCACATGCCCGTCGCTGTCTGATTCCGTGATAAAGGCATGCGGAACGGACGGCGGCGTAAGGACAAACAGCGGAGCTTGCACCGAATAGCGGTGATCGTCGAGCTGTAGCTCGATCTGCCCGGTATCGAGAAAGTGCATCTGAAAGTACTGATCATGGCGATGTGCCTGCATATCGCGGCCAAAAAAGGCCGCCATACGGGCAAATGACTGGTAGTGCACATCGTCCGTACCCAGACTTTCGTCATACTCTTTGCTGATATCAATATTGGCGATCGGGCTTTGGCACATAACCGCTCCTTACGGCGTGGCGCGCGGACGCGACGCTTTCATCGGGATCGTCCAGATAATGATCGCCCCAACAACCAGCAGGGCTGCCACAAACCACAGGCCACTGTTGAAGCTGCCAGTTAAATCTTTCAGCCAGCCGATCACAAAAGGACTGAGCGCCGATCCGATGTTGCCGGTGGCGTTGATCACCGCAATCCCGATGGCCCGTGCGCGGAAGCTAATAGATTGATCTGGTGTGGTCCAGAAGATCGCCATCGCGCTAAAGGAGCCGGTGGAGGCCATGATGATCCCCAGCAGTTGGATCATGCTGTGGCTGGTTGCGGAAGCCAGTAACCAGCCCACGGCAGCAAACAGATACGGCAGGGCGGTGTGGTGTTTGCGTTCCTGGTACTTATCGGAATGTCGGCTCCAGTAAATCATGCCAAGAATGGTGCAAACTTGCGGGATGGCGGCCAGCAGGCCAATGGTGATATTGCTGCTGCCCTCGTTGAAGCTTTTGAGGATCTGCGGCGTCCAGATGCTGATGGCGCTCAGGGTGTTGGTCAGGCAAAAATAGGCCAGCGTATACATCAGCACAATCGGAGTGAACACCTCACGCCACAGACTGCGTTGCTGCATGGCGTGATGGCTGATTGCCCCTTCGGGCTGCACCAGCGTCAGCCTGTCGTTATCCATCATCTCCTGCAGGCATTTTTTGTCATCATCGGTCAGCCATTTGGCTTTGGAAGGGGAGTCATCCAGCCAGAACCACACCATGATCCCAAGGAGAACTGACGGGAAACCTTCCAGCAGGAACAGCCACTGCCAGCCGTGCAAATTCAGTATGCCATCCAGCGCCAGGATATAGCCGGAGACGATAGATCCCAGCGCGGTGGTGACGGGCATGGCAATCATAAAGAGGGCATTGGCGCGGGCACGGAAAAACGCCGGGAACCAGTAGGTTAAATAGACCAGAATACCCGGCAGAAAACCGGCTTCGGTAATGCCCACCAGGATACGCAGGATGTACAGGCTGTTCGGCCCGGTGGCAAACATCGTTGCAGTAGAGGCTACGCCCCACAGCACCATGATGGTGGCGATCCAGCGTCGTGCACCGACGATCCCCAGCATGATATTGCTGGGGATCCCGAAGATCACATAAGCGGCGTAAAACAGGGTCGTTGCCAGACCAAACATGGTGGCGCTGAGGCCGAGATCACGGCCCATCGTGAGGCCGGCAAAGCCGATATTGATGCGATCCAAAAACGAAAAAATAAACAGGACGAACAAAAATACGATCAACCGACGAAACAGTTTGTTGATGACCGCCTGTTGCCGGGTGGTCAGTTGCTTATGCTGATTTGCCGGATCGAGCTGGTCCGGAAGTGCTGATGATGTATCGCTCATTGTCTTTCCTCTGATGGGAATTTTTGTAGGATGCAGCGGGTGTGTTGTGGGTAGCAGCGTTAATACACGCCTGAATCTGGCGCTTTTTGTCCTGCGCCAAAGCGTTCCGCCAGCGCTTCTGCTGCGCGTGCCAGCAGGGTGGTATCGACCCCAACGGCGACAAACAGCGCGCCGAGTTCAAGGTAACGTTTTGCCAGCACCTCGTTCGCCATCAGGATGCCGGGCGCTTTGCCCGCCGCGCGGATCTGCGCAATGGCCTGTTCGATGGCGGCCTGAACGTCGGGGTGCTGCGGATCTCCTGCAAAGCCCATATCGGCACTGAGATCCGCAGGGCCGATAAACACGCCGTCTACCCCATCGATATCCAGGATCTGCGGCAGATTTTTCAGCGCTTCACGGGTTTCGATTTGCACCAGAACACACATGGCATCGTTGGCCTGATGCAGATAATCCGGTATGCGGTTCCAGCGTGAGGCGCGTGCCAGTGCGCTGCCCACGCCGCGAATGCCTGCGGGAGGATAACGTGTCGCGCTAACCGCCAGACGCGCTTCGTCGGCGTTTTGTACCATCGGAATCAGTAGTGTTTGTGCGCCAACGTCCAGCAGTTGTTTGATCTGCACCGGGTCGTTCCATGACGGACGCACGACCGGCTGACTGGCATACGGCGCAATGGCCTGTAACTGGGTCAACACAGTTTGCACGTTATTAGGCGCGTGTTCCCCGTCGATCAGAAGCCAGTCAAAGCCTGCACCAGCCAGCAGTTCGGCGCTGTAACTGCTGGTCAGCCCCAGCCACAAACCGATTTGCGGGCGGCCGGCTTTCAGCGCCTCTTTGAAGCTATTTTGCATGTGGATCTCCTTACACAAAGCGGCAGCTAATCGAGCCCATGTTGCCGTAGTCGACATGGAAGGTATCGCCTTTGCTGGCGGCAACCGGTCGGGTAAATGATCCGCCAAGGATGATTTGGCCGGGTTCGAGTTGAACATCATACGGGGCCAGTTTGTTGGCCAGCCAGGCCACGCCATTGGCCGGATGATTCAATACGCCAGCCGCGACGCCAGTCTCCTCAATCACGCCATTGCGATAGAGCAGGGCGGAGATCCAGCGCAGATCCAGGGCGTCAGGTTTAATGGGACGACCGCCGAGGATCACCCCCGCGTTAGCCGCGTTGTCCGAAATGGTGTCGAACACTTTGCGTGGACGCTGGGTTTCAGGATCGATGTTGTGGCAACGGGCATCAATCAGCTCCAGTGCCGGGATCACATAATCCGTCGCGTTGTAGACATCAAACAGGGTGCAGTTCGGGCCGCGCAGCGGTTTCGCCAGCACAAACGCCAGTTCTACTTCGATGCGTGGGACGATAAAGCGCTCAGTCGGAATATCGCTGCCGTCGTGGAAAAACATGTCGTCGAGCAACGCTCCGTAATCGGGTTCACTGATCTGTGAACTGGCTTGCATCGCTTTCGACGTGAGGCCGATTTTGTGGCCTTTCAGCACGCGGCCTTCGGCGATTTTCAGGCTTACCCATTCGCGTTGTACGGCGTAAGCATCGTCGAGGGTGATCGTTGGGTAATCGAGTGAGATCTGGCGGATCTGTTCCCGGGACTGCTCAGCCTGATGCAGACGGTGGGCAATCAGGGTATGGGTATGTTTGTCGAGCATAGAAAACCTCAGCGAAATAACGCGTGCACATTGTTTTGTTTGTAATTGAGCGTCGGGTGCAGCTCATCAAGCTCGAACGACAGCGCCAGATAGCGGCTTGCCATCAGTTCGGCAAAATGCGTTTTGATAAGCCCGAACAGCATTTCACCAACGGCTTCCCGGCTCTCCAGACTGCGACCCGCACCGATTTTCAGCGTCATATGTACAAACGCGTAGTCGTGCTTGCCGTCAGCCATCTGCCAGGTATCCAGCCAGTGTGCGCGGCTGCGAATACCTCCCAGAGGGAAAACACCGGTGGCGGCCAGCGCCTCGTTCACTTTGGCGAAAAGACCCGGTAAATCGGCCTGCTCGCGGATGTTGTCCGTACATTCAGCGATAAAATGCGGCATGATGCGTCCTTAGGCAGGGAGCGGAAAAACAGCGTTAACCTGGCCTGTACCGGAGCTGGCGAACAGCTCCGTCAGGAACTCCACCTTGCCGTCGTACTTGTCCCAGCCAAGCATGCCGAGCAACATGACGGTGTCGTGCATATTGCCCTCGCCGTAGCAGTAGTCGGCGTATTCCGGCAGCATATTGCAGAACGCTTTAAACTGGCCTTCGCGCCACAGTTTCACCACGCGCTCGTCCATCTGACGATCAAACTCGCGGGTATAGCTGTTCATCCCTTCTTCCGCGCGCTGGTCGTCAATAAAGCGGTGTGACAGTGAACCACTGGCAAGTACGGCAACCGTACCGTCATATTTTTCAATCGCGCTGACGATGGCCTCACCCAGCTTGCGGCTGTCGGCAAAGTCGTGAACGGTGCAAAACGCGGAGATGGAGATCACCCTGAATGTCTTGTCACTGTTCATGTAGCGCATCGGCACGAGCGTGCCGTATTCCAGTTTCAGGCTTGGGATGTTGTGCGCTTTAGCTCGCACGCCAAGCTTCACTGCTTCGTCGGCGATGAGTTGGCCGAGTTCCGGATTGCCGTCGTAGTCGTAGGTCATATCGCGAATAAAGTGGGGCAGCTCGTTACTGGTGTAGAGGCCGGAGAAATGGTCCGCACAGTTGATGTGGTAGGCGCTGTTCACCAGCCAGTGGGTGTCGAACACGATGATTGTATCGACGCCGAGCTCCCGGCAGCGCTTGCTGATCTCTTTGTGCCCGTCGATAGCCGACTGACGACAGCCATGGTTTTTCCCCGGTAGCTCAGAGAGATACATTGACGGAACGTGGGTGATTTTTGCGGCTAAGGCTAATGTGCCCATTTCAGACTCCCCATTTTGGAATTGGATGGTCGCCCATGGAGATGCAGACGTTTTTCATCTCGGCGAAGACCTCAACGCTGTATTCCCCACCTTCACGGCCCGTACCAGAGGCTTTCACGCCACCAAACGGCTGACGAAGATCGCGGACGTTCTGGGTGTTTACGAACACCATGCCCGCTTCGATACCCCGCGCCAGACGCAAGACCTTGCTGATGTCCTGTGTCCAGATGTAAGACGCCAGACCGTATTCAATGTCGTTTGCCAGGCGCAGGCCTTCCGCCTCGTCTTTAAATGGCAGCAGACAGGCGACGGGGCCGAAGATCTCTTCCTGCGCCACGCGCATACGGTTATCGACATCGGCCAGTACGGTGGGGCGCAGGAAATTGCCGCTGCGAAGGTGTGCAGGCAGATCGGTCGGCTTATCCGGGCCGCCCGCCAGCAGGGTTGCTCCCTCTTCAATCCCCAGACGGATATAACCGGAGACTTTCTCCCAGTGCTGATGGCTAATCAGTGCGCCCACCTGAGTCGTCGGATCGGCTGGATCGCCCACGCGCAGACGGTTAGCACGCTCGGCGAAGCGTTTCACGAACTCCGGATAGATACTTTTCTGAATGAAAATGCGGGAACCGGCGGTGCATCGCTCGCCGTTGATGGAGAAGATGGTGAACAGGGCAGCGTCCAGCGCGCGTTCGATGTCCGCATCTTCAAAAATCAGCACCGGAGATTTCCCCCCAAGCTCCATTGAGTACTTTTTCAGGCCGGCGTTCTTCATGATGTTGCGACCAGTTGCCGTACCGCCGGTAAAGGAGACCGCCCGGACATCGTGATGGCGTACCAGCGCGTCACCTGCGGTTGCACCGTAACCCTGCACGACGTTCAGTACACCCGCCGGGATCCCTGCTTCCAGCGCCAGCTCGCCCAGACGGTCGGCCGTCAGCGGCGACAGTTCAGACATTTTCAGTACTGCAGTATTTCCGAGCGCCAGACACGGCGCGACTTTCCAGGTCGCAGTCATGAACGGAACGTTCCACGGAGACACTAACGCACAAACGCCGACGGGCTGCACCAGCGTGTAGTTCAGCATTTTGTCGTCAACCGGGTAGGTCTTGCCGTTCATCTGCTGGCATACCTCGGCGAAGAATTCGAAGTTGTGTGAGGCACGCGGGATCAGAACGTTTTTGGTCTGGTGGATCGGCAGACCGGTGTCGGCGGTTTCCATTGCCGCGATGTCTGGCACGTTTTCGTCGATCAACTCGCCCAGGCGACGCATCAGGCGAGCGCGCTCTTTCATTGGCAGGTTGGCCCATTTCGGGAAGGCCTCTTTTGCCGCGGCAACGGCCTGGTTCACATCGCTTTCACTGCCGGAGGCCACTTCCGCTAATACGTCGCCAGTTGCGGGATTCGTGGTCGGGAAGTAGTCGCTTCCCGCGATGTTTTTACCGTTGATCCAATGGTTTATCTTTTTCATTTCACGCTTTCCTCACTGACAATTCGATTGACCAGACGTCCCACACCTTCCACTTCCACGATCACTTCATCGCCAGGCTTGACGTCAGAAAGGCCTTTTGGCGTGCCGGTGGCAATCATGTCGCCTGGTTGCAGGGTCATAAATTCGCTCAGGTAAGCAATCAGGAACGGGATGCTGAAGATCAAATCTGCGGTGGTTCCTTCCTGGCGCAGTTCACCGTTAACCCAGGTGCGCAGGGCTAAATTGTGTGGATCGGGGATGGTCTCTTTCGCCACAACGTTTGGGCTGATGGGGGTTAACCCGTCACGGCTTTTTACCCGCAGGTTTGGGCGGTAGTAGTTTTCCAGATAGTCGCGGATGGCGTAGTCGTTACACACCGTGTAACCCGCGACATAATCCATTGCTTCAGCTTCACTGACCTTGCGCGCCGTTTTGCCGATGACCACCACCAGTTCCGCCTCGTAGTGCATGTATTCCACATTGTGCGGGCGTACTGACGCCTGGTTGTCGCCGTTAAAGGTGTTCGGCGCTTTGATAAATACCAGCGGTTCGGTAGGCGGCTTAAAGTCCAGCTCGCTGGCGTGATCGGCGTAGTTCAGTCCGAGGGCAAACAGCGTGGCGTGGGGATGTGGGCCTTGCGCAGTAGAGACCTCACGCTCGTCAACCACCGGGTTTTCAAGCGTTGGGAAGCCTTTTGCCAGAATACGCACGCGATCGCCGTGGCGAAGCGCTACGCGGGTATGCGGTGTACCAATCAGGATCGCATCGCCGGGGTTTAGCGTGGCGAACTCACTCAGCGCGCTTAACAGCTCTGCGGCACTGCGCTGTAAATCACGGGTGTTCCAGTGATCCGCTTCGCGGCCGTTGATTTCGGTGATGATGGTCAGGGCATCGATGTTATCGACGGTGGAGAGTGCTCCCAGTGGGCAAAATCCGTCGCGGCATTTGGCTTTAATCGCCGGGCGATAAAAGCTCTCTTCCGGCAGGCTCACTTCGTTGGCGAGCGCATATCCGGCAATGTATTCCGCCGCCTCATCCACGCGGACTTTGCTGGCTGTTTTACCCACGACCAGCGCAACCGTTGCGCCGCTTAGCACCGTTTCCCCTTGGGGGAGCGGGATCGGTTCACCTGCGCAGATCACGGTATTGTGCGGTTTGATAAACCATACCGCTGTTTTCGGTGGTGTGTTGTAGGGGGCTTTTTTAAACGCCTCACTCCAGGCTTCACGCTGGCTTTGATGGTTTAGCGCGACGGCAAAAACAGTACCTTTCATTCACATACTCCTCAGGCCGGAAGTCCGGGCTGTGATTTCATTAATATGTTAATGATCTGGTTTTATGCTTTTGCTGTTTATTTGGCAATCAGAAGTGAAAAATTTGTGATATGCATAACAATAAATTTACATTTTGTTCTTAATTATCAAATAAATCATGTTGTTAATGAAATTCATTGGTTTCTGTTAGACTTTTTTTCTGAAAATGTGTTGTTTATAAAAACATCTTTTATGAATTGTTTACTTGTTAATGACTATTGGGGAGAGGTTATGCATGACTCATTAACCATCGCGCTGTTGCAGGCCAGGGAGGCGGCAATGTCTTACTTCCGGCCGATTGTGAAGCGGCATAACCTGACGGAACAGCAGTGGCGCATTGTGCGTGTGCTGGCGGAAAGCCCATCGATGGATTTTCACGATCTGGCATTTCGCACCTGTATTTTGCGCCCAAGCCTGACGGGCATTCTGACGCGCATGGAGCGTGACGGGCTGGTGTTACGCTTAAAACCAGTGAATGACCAGCGCAAGCTGTATGTGTCGCTGACCCAGGAGGGCAATGCGCTGTATCAGCATGCGCAGGCGCAGGTGGAAGAGGCTTATCAGCAGATTGAGGCGGAATATACGCCGGAGAAAATGAAACAGTTAACGGCGCTGCTGGAAGAGTTTATTGCGCTGGGAAACCGCCATATTGCTGAGCGGGGAGGTCAATAATGGAGAGTGCAATGGAAACAGTAACGCTGTCACTGGAAGAGGCCTACGCACTGGCGCATAAGGTGTTGTGCGAGAATGGCTTTAATGAAAAACATGCCGCTGTGATTGCACAAAACGTTACCCATGGGGAGCGTGATGGCTGCGCTTCTCATGGGCTGTGGCGGCTGCTGGGGATTGTCGAGACGTTACGCAAAGGTAAGGTTTCACCCGATGCTGAGCCGGTTATCACCGATACTGCTCCTGCCATCGTTAAGGCTGACGCGGGTGGCGCATTTTCGCTGCTGGCGTTTGAAAGAGCCTTACCGCGATTGATTGAAAAGGCGCGCGGTTGCGGGATTGCCGCACTGGCGATTAACCGCTGCGTACACTTTTCTGCGCTGTTTGCCGACGTTGAGCCATTAACGGAGGCCGGGCTCGTGGCGCTGGCCACCACTCCCAGCCACGCCTGGGTTGCCCCTGCAGGCGGAACACAACCCCTGTTTGGCACAAACCCGATTGCGTTTGGCTGGCCGCGTGGGGATGCGCCGCCGTTTATTTTCGATATGGCCACCAGTGCTGCGGCGCGCGGTGAAATTCAGCTCCATCAGCGTGCAGGAAAAGCTGTGCCAGAAGGCTGGGGGATTGACGGTGACGGACAGCCCACAACGGATGCGCAGGCGATCCTTGATGGGGCGATGTTGACGTTTGGTGGGCACAAAGGGTCAGCGCTGGCGGCAATGGTTGAATTGCTGGCCGGACCGCTGATCGGTGACATGACCAGTGCAGAATCACTGGCCTGGGATGACGGCGCCGGGGGGCTGCCATATGGCGGAGAACTGATATTAGCCTTAGATCCATCCCGTTTCTTAGGGAATGACGCGGCGGTTCATCTGGCGCGTGCTGAGACACTTTTTTCGGGTATGCAGCAACAAGGTGCGCGGTTGCCTGGCGAGCGCCGTTATCTTTCTCGTCAGCGCAGCAGTCGCGACGGTGTAGAGATAACCCATTCACTTTTCAGGGATATATCTTCTTTGGCGAATTAATCATCTGTACCGTCAACATAACAAGAGGGATTTTGTCCCTCTTGCCAGTACGTTTTTCGTAAAGTTTTCCTTTTCCAGGCCGAAAATTCTGTTATCTGTCTGATGGAAAGAGAAAACATGTTAAATCGAATCAAGATTGTCACCAGCTTATTGCTGGTTTTAGCTATTTTTGGTCTGTTACAACTCACCTCTGGTGGTCTTTTCTTCAATGCCCTGAAGCATGACAAAGAGAATTTCACCGTCCTGCAAACCATTCGTCAGCAGCAATCTACGCTCAACGGTAGCTGGGTGGCGTTGCTGCAAACCCGTAACACCCTGAACCGTGCGGGTATCCGCTACATGATGGATCAGAGCAATATTGGCAGCGGCGCAACCGTATCTGATTTGATGCAAATTGCCTCTGCTTCTCTGAAACAGGCGGAAAAAAACTGGGCTGACTACGAAGCTCTGCCGCGCGATCCGCGTCAAAGCGACGCCGCTGCGCTGGAAATTAAACGTAACTACGATATCTATCACGGCGCACTGGCGGAACTGATCCAACTGCTGGGTGCAGGAAAGATTAATGCGTTCTTCGACCAGCCGACGCAGAGCTATCAGGATGGTTTTGAGAAGCAATATGTGAACTATTTGCAGCAGAACGACCAGCTGTACCAGACGGCAGTGAGTGACAGCAATAGCTCATATGGCCAGGCTATCTGGGTGCTGATAAGCGTGCTCATTGCGGTGCTAGTAGTGATTGTCGTTGTCTGGCTGGGCATCAAGCAGACACTGATTTCCCCACTCAATCGACTGATCGACAGTATTCGCCATATCGCCAGCGGCGACCTGGTGAAGCGTATCGATGTGGAAGGTTCTAACGAGATGGGCGAACTGGCCGATTCTCTGCGTCATATGCAGGGTGAGCTGGTGCGTACCGTGGGTGACGTGCGTAACGGAGCGAACGCCATTTACAGCGGCGCGAGCGAAATCTCCATGGGTAACAATGATCTCTCCTCCCGTACTGAGCAGCAGGCTGCCTCGCTTGAAGAGACCGCGGCTAGCATGGAAGAACTGACGGCTACGGTTAAGCAGAACGCCGAAAACGCCCGTCAGGCGAGCAACCTGGCGTTGAGCGCATCTGAAACCGCACAGAAAGGGGGGAAAGTGGTGGATAACGTGGTGCAAACCATGCGTGACATCGCGGGCAGTTCGCAGAAAATTGCCGACATTATCAGCGTGATCGATGGTATTGCCTTCCAGACCAACATCCTCGCACTGAACGCTGCCGTCGAAGCCGCACGTGCGGGTGAGCAGGGCCGCGGGTTTGCGGTGGTGGCCGGTGAAGTGCGTAACCTGGCACAGCGTAGCGCCCAGGCGGCACGCGAAATCAAGAGCCTGATTGAAGACTCTGTCGGTCGGGTTGAGATTGGCTCAACGCTGGTCGAAAGTGCCGGTGAAACCATGGGTGAAATCGTGAATGCGGTAACCCGTGTGACTGATATTATGGGCGAAATTGCGTCTGCTTCCGACGAACAGAGCCGTGGTATCGACCAGGTTGGTCTGGCAGTCGCTGAGATGGATCGTGTGACTCAGCAAAACGCCTCGCTGGTGGAAGAATCCGCTGCCGCTGCGGCTGCCCTGGAAGAGCAGGCGAGCCGTCTGACTCAGGCTGTTGCGGTGTTCCGTATTCAGCAGGAACAGGCCCGTGCGCGCGAATTTACCTCAGTGAAAACGGCTTCAGCGCCGGTTATGGCGCGTAAATCGGCCTCTACCGATGCCGGTGATAACTGGGAAACTTTCTGATGTAAAAACGCCCTGTTCAGGCAGGGCGTGACGTTAACATCAGGCGCATGGCACAGCGTGATCCATACGTGAGACCGTGCGCTGTTTCTTCCTCTCTTTTCTGGCGTAACTCTGCCGGTAGTTCTTCATCTGACACCATCGCAAACCCCAGACGCATATAAAATGGCGCATTCCACGGCACATCCCGGAAAGTGGTCAGCGTGAGGGATGCGCGTTTCTGCATGCGCGCCTTTTCAGCAACACAGGCCAGTAGCTGGCGACCAATGCCTTTTCCTTGCCATTCCAGATGAACCGATAACTCCACAATAAACAGCGACAAAGCATGAGCGTCGGCCAGAACAAAGCCTACGGGTTGCCCATCGGCAAGCGCCACCCAGCTCATTTCCTGTTCGGCGAAGAGTTGATGCTGCTCAACAGAAATGCCGGGGCTGTCAGCAAGCCAGGCGAGTGCGGGGAGATCGCGAAAACGTTGGCCCGCAGAGTGTTCAATGGCGGGCAGGGAGGTGATGTCAGCCTGCGTGGCAGGACGGTAGGTGATTTTCATGGCCTGAAGTATAGCGCGGTGTGTAGCAGCCCCGACAATATAACGTTTGCCGGGGCGGTCGTGAGGCTTAGTCTTTTCGTGGGTCGCTGATCGGTTGACGCACAAGGAAGATATAGGCCAGCGCGCCGATTGCGGTGACGCAGCCGCAGATAATCAGCGCCAGGCGGAAAGAGTGTGTGGTATCCACAATGAACCCGGTGATGATCGGGGCGAACGAGGCGCAGATAAAGCTCGCAAAGTTCTGGATACTACCGACAGAGGCTGTCATGCGCGATGCCACGGCAACGTGGATCAGCCCCCAACAGGATGTTCCGGCAAAATGGATACAGAACAGCGCCATACCGATCAGCAGGACTGCACTCATCGAGGTGGTGGCATTTGGGACGATGAAAGTGAACGCCGCCGAGCAGAACATGCCGGCAATAATACAGATTTTACGGCTTTTGATGGGGGCCATTCCTCCTTTGACCAGCCAGTCAGTGACATAGCCGTTGACTAACATACCGGCTGCGCCAAACAGGAAGGGGATCGCCGCCATCAGGCCAGTGCTTTTTAAATCCAGGTTATAGGAGGTTTGCAGATAACCCGGTAGCCAGGCCAGATAGAGCCATGCTGTGTAGTTAATTCCGCTGAAACCCAGCATCATTCCCCACATGGTGCGGTTGCGGAACAGGCTACGCCATTCGGCAAAGCTCAGTGGATCGCGACGCACATTGATACTGCCTGCATTGAGGTAGGCCTGTTCGACGGGTGTCAGTTCAAGCTGTTCGCGGTTGCGGTAAAGCATGTACCAGCCAATGGCGAGAAAAACACCCAAAATCCCGATGGTAATGAACATGCCACGCCAGCCCATCACCAGCATCATGGCGGCCAGAATCGGCGGACTGATTGCGACCCCAATGGTGGATGCGGCGTTGAAGAAGCCCATCGGGCGACCGCGCTCTTTAATGTTGAACCAGTCGTTGATCACCTTCACACCGCACGGGTTCATTGGCGCTTCACCAATCCCCATGCCGATACGCACCAGAACGAATTGCGTGAAGCTGTGCACCATGCCGGAAAGCGCCTGGAAGAGTGACCAGAAGAGCATGCCCAGCCCGAGCATAATACGTGGACCTTTACGATCTAACAGCGGTCCGCAGGGAAGTTGTGCAATACCGTAAGCCAGAGAGAACACGGACAGCAGTGCGCCAATTTGCGTTGCGCTGAGTCCCAGTTCTTCACGAATGGTTAAATTCGCAACGGACAAAGAACTGCGATCAAGATAATTGATTACCGCAGCAAAGAATAAAAGAATCATGGCTGTTGTCTGAATTCGTTTTATTCTGCTACTGCGTTGAATCATTCCCTCAGGCGGCACTGAAATATCCGCAGGTGAGGGGGCGTCGAATGAAGAACGCGGATCCAGGGTAATATTGTTTTTTTCCACGCCGGACTCCTGAATGTTATAGTTTTATTGTCTGGGCAAGCTGTTGTTGCACAGAGTGGATTTTTAAAATCAGCAGTGAAATAAATTAATCACCACCGCTCACAAATCTATTTAATGCAGTCGACTGTTTGTGAGCATAGGTAAGGGATATTTTTCCGGCGTTTTAATTTTGATGAAACCGTGCACTTGATAGAAATTTGCTGTTTTTAATCCGTTCTTAATGAGAACCCTCACTACTCTGATTGATCGACCGAATCATCGATTGTTTGGCTGAATTCAAATGGTTACAGAGTGCCAGAGTGGCATCCAGGTCGCTGCGGCAAATCAGCGCGCTGAGAATAGTCATGTGCTCGTCAATGGCGATGATGTTGCGCTGCTTGAGATCGCTCTCATCCCATTGGTAGTGAAAGTGGAATATCACAGAAATGATTTCAAGTGACTGATTAAAAAAGATGTTTCCTGCTGCGGAAAGCAATAGCGCATGGAAATCACGGTCGAGCTGGGAAAACATACGAAAGCTGCTGCCGATGCTGTCGCGCAGCATTCGATGACGTTCAAGAAGCGTTTTTGCCTGAAGCCAGCGAGGGTCATCATCGGGTAAGTTGAGGAAGTGCTGTAGAGCGTGCGTCTCCAGCATTTCCCGTAGCTCAAACAGTTGCTCTGCATAAGCCTGATCAAACTGCTTCATGCTCCATTGACCGCGTTTTTCACTTTGGATGAGGTTGTAACGCCCGAATTTTAAAAGATATTCGCGTACAACAACCGGGCTGACACCCGCTGACCGTGCCAGCTGCAGTTCAGAGAATGTCTCCCCAGGTCGAAGCTGACGCTGGTTAATCATGGTGAAAAAAGCCTGTTCAAAAAGGCGGTTTTGTTCGGACATGGAGGCGCTGGTACAGGCAAATCCGTCATCATTATCGGGTCTGCGAACGATGACATAATCGCTGCCGACCTGCGTCAGTACGCCGCATTCGCTCAGGTGGCCCAGGATATGGCGCACCGTTGTACGGCTGATGTTGTACATTTCCGCCAGGGCGCTTTGCGACGGTAAGGGGGACGGAATATGACCGCGTGCCATATCGTCGATGACCTGGTTAATCACATTGTGGCGTAAGTTTTGCGAACGACTCATGGTTCCCTCCGTTTTTGTTCATTAAAACCCGATTTAAAACATTTTTGTGAGTAGCTATTCACAAATTATGTCTCTGGTTTCTCTGCCCGTTTATTTTTCATCGATATCTGAGGCAACAAAAAAACGGGAGGGCTGAATGATGTCAACAATTAATACGCTGATTTGCGAGGAACCTAAAAAACTGATCTGGAAAATGCGTGAAATACCGGTTCCAGGCGATCGTGACGTGTTGATAAAAATAAAAGCGGTAGGGATTTGTGGGACGGATATTCATGCCTGGGGCGGCAATCAACCTTTTTTCAGTTATCCACGAGTATTAGGGCATGAAATATGTGGGGAGATTATTGCGCTGGGTAAAAATATACCCAATATGAAAACAGGTCAGCAGGTTGCCGTTATTCCTTACGTTGCCTGTCAGCAGTGTCCGGCGTGCAAAAGTGGGCGCACCAACTGTTGTGAGAAGATCTCGGTGATTGGTGTCCATCAGGACGGCGGATTCAGTGAATATTTGTCGGTCCCTGTTGATAATGTGTTACTTGCTGAAGGCATTGATCCCCATGCCGCGGCGTTGATTGAGCCGTATGCCATTAGCGCACATGCGGTGCGCCGGGCCGCAATCATTCCTGGCGAGCAGGTTCTGGTGGTGGGGGCGGGGCCGATTGGCCTTGGCGCGGCGGCGATTGCAAAAGCGGATGGGGCGCAGGTGGTGGTGGCTGATACCAGTCCGGCGCGTCGGGAGCATGTCACTGCCCAGTTGGGCGTGCCCGTAGTGGATCCTTCTGCTGACGATTTCGACACCCAGGTGCGCGCGCAGTTTGGTGGTTCACTGGCGCAAAAAGTCATTGATGCTACGGGTAACCCACGTGCGATGAACAACACTGTAAATCTGATTCGTCACGGTGGCAGCATTGTTTTCGTGGGGTTGTTTAAGGGCGATTTGCAGTTCTCTGACCCGGAATTTCACAAGAAAGAGACCACCATGATGGGCAGCCGCAATGCGACACCTGAGGATTTCGCCAAAGTCGGTCGCCTGATGGCCGAGGGGAAATTGACCGCCGATATGATGCTTACACATCGCTACCCTTTCACTACGCTGGCGGAGTGTTACGAGAAAGATGTGATTAACAATCGCGAACTGATTAAAGGTGTGATTACGTTCTAGTTGCCATGCAGCGCCCGGAGTGATGTTGGGCGCTGTTTTTTTTATTCTGCACAGACCAGCAAAGGTGAAAAGGCGTTACTGATGACCGTAGCCTCATCGGGTGTGCGTTCAACCGTCACTAACCGTTTTTGACCGAGGGTTAAGCCTTCAATGTATTTTTCAAATATGCCGTCAGGAAGCTGGTCGTGCCCAAAACGTTCGATCTTCAGGATCGTGATTTCGTAGAGTGAGTCATGCATGTGTTGCCATGAAAACATCTCCTGGCGTGACACTTGCCATCGCTGTTGCTTACGGGTGACGTCCCCGTTGAGGGTGAGATATCCGGTTCCGTCGTCATGAAAGCGAAGAAAAATGCCTCCCTCGACGTTGAATGTTGGAGCTGTACGTTGATCCGTAAAGGTGAGATTGCCCTGACAGGAGAGGGAGAGTGGCGGCGTGCGGAAATACCAGAACAGTGCCAGGACGATCAGAACCCCATTGAAGGCGATAACCCGCCTGACTTTTTTGCGTGTCATTTTTACCACTTGTAGTAGTAGAGCGTGCGGCAGGCGCGGGCTTTACTCTTTGTCAGAGAGCATTGTGAAAGAACCAGTCGTCCTTCGTGGTCATAGAAGAGCGTATTTTGAATGTGCAGGTAAAAAACGGAGTTGTTCAGGCAGGGCCGGTTGCCTTCGTGCTGTATCGCCTGAGTCAGTGAAATCGCCTTGCCGCGAAACACATCCGCCAGGGGGGTAAAGGTGTACACCGGGCACTTCCCGATACGGGTAAGCAGATACAGCGGTGTACGATCCTGTTGTTGCTTTATCACCACTGACCAGAAGCATAGCGTCATCACAAGCAGCGTCATCGCGATGCACAATAGCCTTGCTGGATACCCGTGACGCGGTTTTTCGGCGGATATAACCTCTTTTCTCTCTGCCCGAAGAGGCTGCACCGGGATATCTGCACTCAGCATGAACCCCGTTTTGGGAATGGTGATAATAAATCGGGTGTCCGGAAACTGGCTGACCAGCATTTTCCGTAAGATACTGATGTACTGGTTTAACGAATTATTTGAACCTTGCAGGCCGCGTTCGTCCCAGACCTCGCTCAGAAATACTTCTCGTTCAACAACGTTCCCGTGATGAATCACCAGCAATTGCATGATGGCATTTGCTGTGCCAGTGAGTATCTGAAGCTCTTCATCCGGCGCATCGACACGTGAAAGAGAACCGTCTTCGTCGTTATAGACGAGGACATCAGCGAGCAGGTATTTCATAGACAGTTGTAAAACAGGCAGAGAGAACGAAATACAAACGGTGAGTGTTGAACACACAGTTCATCAGGTAAGGCTGCCATTCTATCTAAAATGTTACCGATAACATTGATCCAAACTGGTTTTTGTTCAGATCAATAAGTAAACGGTAAACGGGTCAAAGCATGAGCGACTGCCGCTCAAGCAGGCATATTTTGCGGTGAAATTGTGCCAGGTTTTGGCAGTGGAACTTACTCATCGCATTTCGCTTGTGGGTGTAGATGGTTTTGGGAGATTTTTTTAACAGTTGTGCGATACGCGCCAGACTTAATCCTTTGCCAATCAGCATGCAGACCCGTAACTCTGAACGGGTGAGCGTGGCATCCGGCTCGGCGACATCCGTGAAGTCGGCTGTTTTTAAGCGGTTGCTGAGCTGGGCGATGGACAAATCGGCAGCAAGGACATTGACCCGCTCACTGGGCAAATATACCTGGATATCGTTGATCCGAAACGCCTCGGTAAAGACCAGCCAGCCAAGATCCGTGGCACTTGTCATCACCTGTTCGCGGATGCGCAAAATGTTCTCAGGCCTAACCTCATTGATCCAGAAAATGTCCGGACGTGGGTTCATCATCGCTGAAACAATGGCTTTGAGGCCGAGCCACAGGAAGTAGTTGTCACTCAGGATAATGATCTGATAATCAGCATATGTGGTGCGGGGCATAATCGTTTGTTTATTCCACAGATAACCCTGGCCAGCTGTCGCCGTCAGTATTTAAGAGGTGCTCAGTGTAAGAGGGGGTCTCTTTTTGTGGGTATTTATAAATGAATTTGTGTTAAACAAAGAATATTA
Organism: Lelliottia sp. RWM.1; assembly: GCF_016859735.1. NCBI lineage: Bacteria > Pseudomonadati > Pseudomonadota > Gammaproteobacteria > Enterobacterales > Enterobacteriaceae > Lelliottia > Lelliottia sp. RWM.1. The sequence goes on from NZ_WLVC01000029.1 coordinate 54,665, forward strand.
TTTCTGTTTATAAGTGCTTTATAGATTTTTGATTTGAGACTGTGCGCCCGACAGAATGCCGGGCGCGGAAGAACATTAACCTTCACTGTTCACTATTTTAATTTCGACCATCCCAATGCCCAATTTACGAGGGGAGTGACCGAGGATATTCCCTTCGTTGGTGGATTGCGGGTCTGGCGGGACAATGACCACGGTATTGCTGCGGGAAGGGTTGTCAAAATGCAGCGTGGTGGTTGTGACATCATTTCCCAGGACCAGCTCCTGCTCGTTATTCCCGACGCGAACAGGAATAGGATGGTTCGCGTTTGGACCAAAGGCTTTAGCGGTAATGACCAGATCAAATTTCTCTGGTAGAGGATGAGCGTATTCAATTTTCACTTCATCACCCAGTTGCGCGTTGGACCAGCGTCCCCAGGATTCCGGGCGGGAAATGCCGCTGAACTGTTTAACCTCTTCCGGCGCGCCCGCCACGTTAAAGATGAAGCTGTCGGCTTTGTAACGAATATCGTTATCGACGATTTTCAGCATGTCGACGTTGCGCTGATAGCGGGCAGTATCGATCACGGTATCTTTAAACGCGGTTTTGCTTTTCCAGAGTTCTTTATCGACACGCTGGACGGTTTGTTCCCCGCCAAGTTGTCCCTGAGATACACACCAGTCGGTAGACAGAGAGAGTGGCTGAGACCAGAGCTGGCCCATTTTGTAGCACTTGTCGATCCAGACAAAGTTATCCCGCGGGGCGAAATCAGCCAGCTGGAAACGTAATGGCGCAGAGTATTCACTCTCTGGGAGCGGCTCGACACGGTTATCCGATACCCGCAGCAGCAGTGGCAGGCGGAAGTGGCTGCCCGAGAATGCAATCATGCTTTTCTTCTGGTCGATCGTGAAGTCTTTCATCTCTTTCGGGAAGTTCCACAGGCGGATGATATCTGGCTTCCACGCGAGGATTTTCTCCCTCATATTGAGGAAAACTTCCGACAGAGATTGTCCTGACAGCGTACTGCGGCCCAGGCCAATAAAGTTATCGCCTCCCAGAATATCCAGCACGGTTGCGCCGTTATCCATCGAGTTACGCTTGGTGGCAATAACATCCTGCTGGGGGTGATCGCCACGCAGAACAAAGAACAGGTTGCTGCGATCCTGCTTGTTCAGCGCGTCCCACGCGCTGTTTTTCATCGCCAGGTGGTCGGAAGAGACCACAATCACCGTGTCTTTGAAGTATGGCGAGGCTTTAATTTTCTCGATTAACGCCGCGATATGCTCCTGACTGCAAGTGACCGCACTGAATGATTTATTGTTTTTGCCATTGATATCGTAGCGTTTGCGTTTACAGGTACGTGACACAAACCCGTCAGGGTGATGGGTATCAACGGTCAGGGCAAAGAGGGAGAAACGCTTACCGGAACGGGACAGCGCTTCAAACTTTTTCCAGGTTTCGTCCAGGACGGTGTCGTCGTAGAAGCCCCAGTCGTTACGATAGTTAGGGTCTTCCACCGTGGTTTTTAACTCTTCCGAACCGAAGAGGTGGTCAAAACCGTGCGATCGGAGGAACACATCTTTACCGGCAAAACGCAGGTTGGCCCCTTGTACAAAGTAGTTTTCGTAACCGGAGTTTTTCAGGATATCGCCGAGGCAGATATTCTGAGGGAAGAAGCTCGACATTGACGCAGAGGCATTACCTTCAAACGGCGCAAATAATGGGATGCCGCACTGCGAGGCCACCATACCGGCGATGGTGTAATCCGTACCGGGGAGTTGCATGGTGTGGCTGAAGTCGAGTCCTTCATTTTTCAATGCGCCCAGTTCTGGCGTCAGATTCGGGAAGGCATCGTCATCAAAGTAGGTTCGTTCCAGACTCTCACCGTAGATGTAGACCAGATTAAGTTTTGGATGGGCAATCTGTTTCGACGGTTCTTTGTAGTAGGCGATGAAATCCGGATCGCCGTCGCGTGACTGCGATTTGACCAGCTCGGTGATCTGGTGAAACGCCGGGCTGGCATCAACGGAGGCCAGAGCCAGAAAAAGTGCCAGCAGGCTGTAGCCAACATGATGTGGATGATGGCGACGGCGGCGCAGCACCCAGGCCAGCGTGCTAAAAATAGCCACTAACGCCAGTACGATCCCTGCACCAGGAAGGATGTACTTGCCCACACCCGCGCCGGTCAGACTGTTGGTCAGGGTATAGAGAACGGCATCATTAATACCGTCACCGGTAAAGTAATCGCTGGCATATAAGGTAATGTTTAAGACAACAAAAATACCGAGCACCACTAATGTGGCGACAAACCACCAGGTGTTACGGCCCGCTTTCCAGGCATAAATGCCAATGGAAGCAAGGAAAAGGGTTAGGGACATCAACTCTGACAACAGCCTATCCTCATGACGCCAGTTTCTTAGCTGGCTAACCGATCGTTTTTTGGTAATACAATGTAATTGCGATGACGCATAGCTGCAATTTTAGTGTCACTAAAATGTGCTGTTGTTAGGATTTGGTTTAGATATTTATTTTTTTGAAGGCGGTCGCACCCCGGTAGAGGGACGCTGAGGGACTGGCAGGGGGTAAAAACGCTCAACTGACGCCGCGTTGCAAGACTAACGCAATAAACGCGGCGTGTTGTGACAGAAAATGGGGCGGATCAGGAGATGAAGTTCATACCCTGTTTTAACACCAGATCGCAGGCTTTGGTTTTCACTTTTTTCGCCAGGGCTGAGTCCCCGATGGTGCTCAGGTTAAGCTGCTGACCATCTTTGGCATTAAGCAGACCCTGGATCCCATCCATATAGTTGGTGTCCTGTTTCTGCTCTTGCGTATCCAGACCCAGTTTGCCCAGAACCTGGTTTTTGATGTTTTGCGTGTCGGTCACTGAGGCCAGCTTTTGCTTCGCGCAATACTCTAAAATACCTGCCGCGTTATTCATCGTACCCGCGCTCAGGCTTTGCGTATTACCGCCCAACAGGCTGGTAAGCGAAGAGGCTGAAAGCCCGCCGCTCTGAGAACTGCTGCTCTCTTTGGTCAGCTCGTTCGCTGCGCTGGCCAGTGAATCTTGCCATGAAGCTGCCTGTGCGACGCCGGTAACCAGCAGTGCGCCTAATGCTGTGCTGAGAAGAAAATGCTTTTTCATAATAGCCTACTCGAACAAAGACCCTTATCGGGCTGGAAGTGGCTCAGTATATACCTCCGGGCCACCCGCACTTCCTGGAAATATCCTAATACTCTTTGCCGGTTACGCGGCTACGGTAGCTTTCCCAGTCAAAAATTATATAGAGACTATTGCCGAGCTTCATGCGATCCATGACGCGCTCACCCAGCAAGCGTGTCATCTCATCGATATTGTGGTTGGTCAGCATCCCGGTCGGGCGCTTTGACGACGATCGACGGTCAACAATTTGGTTAATAATCACCTTTTCATAACGTGATTCGGTCTGAACGCCAATCTCGTCAATGACCAGTAAATCCACATTGCTGAGATCGTTGAGCAGTTGCTCTTCGCTGGTCTCACGGTTGCTGAATGTGTCTTTCATGGCTGACATGATGTCGGCAACGGTAATAATCAGAACCGATTTTCCGCGCAACAGCAGCTCATTGCAGATGGCGGCCGCGAGATGGTTTTTCCCGGTTCCAGGTTTACCGCTAAAAATAAAGCTGGCAATGTTGCCGTCAAACTCGTCCACATACTGACGGGCCAGATTGAGGGCGTTCATTTGCCCCTGAGACTCGACTTTGTAATTATCAAAGGAGCAATTCTGGTGCAGGGGACGGATGCCTGAGCGGTTGAAGGTGCGCTGCATTTTCATGGCGCGATTTTCGCGGGCAAGGGCGGCTGCGCGGATCTCGCCCTGTTCTTTTTGCCAGGCCAGTAACTCTTCACCGGTGGTGAAAGCGGGTTTTACGTTGGCTGGCATCATTTTTTGCAGCCGTTTCATCAGGTCGCCGACGTTTTTCATTTCGCACCTCGGAATCCATGGGGGATCTGTTTATCCGGTTCTGAAAAAGCGTTGATATCGCGTTTAGCCTGGCCACCGCTATTGGCGCGGTTGATCTGGATACTGCGCGCGAGTTTCTGCTGCCATTGAATATGATGGAATACTTTGCCTTCAGCCTGCCAGTACGCCGTAAATGCAGCCAGCTCTTCTGGCGTCACCGGCTGTGAGAGTGCGATGCCCCATAATGCGGCCTGCCGCTGAAAATCAGCATCGGGCTGCCATCCTGCGTACATGGCAAATTTTCCCATAGGAATGGCAACGGGAGCACTGCCTGGCTCTTCAAAGAATTGTGTATCCAGAGTCACATCACTCACCGGACGTGACAAACGCGACTCTATGTCTAAAAGCTGGGCCAGACGTTCCGGCGTTACCGCGTAAAACGCAGGGGCGTTGTCCGCAAATACCGCGACTGTGCCGCCTTCGGCGTTGGTCAGGACGCCACGGGGATCGCGCATAAAGGCATCAATGCCAGCGATGCTGGTGGTCAGAATTCTGGAAGACATACACTATCTCAACTGGGTTACTACGGGCGTGATATGGGCTTATGGTAGCACAGAGATAAAGGGGGGAGCAGGGGGGATATTCGGGACGAATACCCTCCCCCAACGGAAGAGGGTATGTGGCAGGATTACGCGATGATGTTCAGTGTAACGTCGATATTGCCGCGAGTTGCGTTGGAGTACGGACAAACAATGTGGGCCGCATCAACCAGTTTTTTGGCTTCAGCAGGGTCCATACCTTCAACGTGGATGTTCAGTTTTGCTTCAATGCCAAAACCGGTTGGCAGTGGACCAATGCCAACTTCACCTTCGATGAACGCATCTTTCGGCAGGGCGAATTTGTCACGTGCCGCGACGAATTTCATTGCGCCCAGGAAGCAAGCAGAATAACCCGCCGCAAACAGCTGCTCAGGGTTAGTGACTTCACCACCCATGCCGCCCATCTCTTTTGGGACACCCAGTTTCACATCCAGTACGCCATCGGAAGAGGTTGCACGGCCATCACGGCCTCCGGTTGCTTTGGCTTTGGCAGTGTAGACAACTTTTTCTAAAGACATGGCAGGTTCCTCATCTTACGTTTATGTGTGCTATTAAATAGCGTGCGATATATGTGTGTAAATAAATACGCGTAAAGTATAGCCTTACGCGTGCTGTAGTTGATGCCGCAAAAGCTCAAGTTGCTGTTTGAGTGCCAGCATGGTCGTGGTATCACATTGTGCTGCACAGCCCACGGCGTGCGGGATATCTTTCGCTTGCTGTTGTAGCGCACGTCCTGCATCACTCAGTGTCACTGCGACCTGACGTTCGTCCTTACGAGAGCGCTGGCGGCTGATCAACCCTGCGCTTTCCAGACGTTTGAGCAGCGGCGTTAATGTTGCTGAATCAAGAAACAGACGTTCACCGATATCCGACACCGTAATATCATCCTGCTCCCAAAGTACCAGCATCACCAGATATTGTGGGTAAGTCAGGTTAAGCGGAGCCAGCAGTTGCCGGTACAGCTTGTTAAGCGCCAGGTTTGCCGAGTAAAGGGCAAAACAGAGCTGGTTATCCAGCAGAAGCGCGGCGGTGGTGTCTTTCGTCTGTGTGTTCATGAGATAAATATAGATAGCGCGCGATATAATTGCAAGCGATTTTATGGGCAGGTATAACGCAGGGCAACCTGAACGGCCATTTTGCGATAGTGCTGACGCTGGGCATGTTCGTCTGCACCCTCTTCAAACAACAAGGTAAAGGTATAGCTGTTGGCTACGTAGTGGAAACTGAAGCTACTGATGAGACGGTGAAGATCGCGGGCGTCTACCGTTTGGTTGAACAGCTGCTTTTCTTTTCCCCGGCGCAGGATTTCCTCCAGCAGTTCAAGGGCGCTGCGGTTAACCTGACGTAGGTAGCTGGACTGCTGCATAAAGCGACCACGCTGCATGTTTTCCATGCAGATAATGCGAATATAGTCCGGGTGATCGGCATGGTAATCAAAGGTCGTTTCCACCAGATGTACCAGCGCTTCAACGGGAGGCATTCCGGAAAGGCTAAGACGTTTTTCACTGGCACGGATCTGGGTGTAAACATACTCAAGCGCCAGCAGATAAAGGTTTTCTTTCGTCTTGAAATGATAAACGACCATCCGCTTGGTGGTCTCTGCTTTTTCAGCAATCTGCTCCATACGTGCACCATTCAGCCCATATTCAGCAAAGAGCGTAATGGCGCTCTGAAAAATTTTATCCTTCAGGCTGGAAGCTTCATTGTGCTCAGGGGATTCACTGCCAGGGTTAGCCACATCCTTTCCTTATCGTCACCAAACGGAATGCAGGGATTATCACCATGGCAGCGTGAGAACACAAATTTCAAACGCGCGGGCGTTTGCGGTAGAGCCATAAACCGGGAATAGACAGACCAATGGAGAGCGCGCCGACGATTGAGGAGGCTTTAAGGAAATTGCTGAGCAGCAAGATCATTTGTGGCTCGCTGTAACCGAAGTGACTGATTTTGACCGCCGAAATCATAGCCGTATAAGCAGAAATACCGGGGAACATCGGGATCACAGCAGCAACGGTAAAGACTTTTGGGTGCGCCAGATACCAGCGTGACCACTGAATACCAATACTGCCGACCAGCATGGAAGCCATAAACGTAGACCATTCGATGTTAAAACCTGCGGTCATCATAACCATTCGTGAACCATGGCCTATCGCCCCCAAAAGCGCACACCAGGGCAGCGCACGTTGTGGCACGTTGAACACCATCGCAAAACCCACGGCAGGTATAGCAGCCAGAGCCATGTCCTGTGCCAGTGCCAACAAAAAATCGATCATGCCCATCCGCGTAGCCCCCACAACGTCATTGCCATTACGACACCAATGCAGGTCGCGAGCGTCAGCAGGCTGGCAATTGCCCAGCGAGCCAGGCCGGTATTGATGTGTCCTTTGAACATATCAGCAACGGCATTAATCAACGGAAAACCCGGAACCAATAACAGCACGCTGGCTGCCATAGCAACTGTGGGTGTCGCAGCGAAAAGAGGCAGGCGCAGCAGCAAACCTGATACTGTCGTAGCGACAAAGGCGGTGATGCAGAAGTTAATTTGTGGGTGCATTTGTCGGTGTGTCAGCAACTGGCGGACATACATGGCAATCGCACTGGCAAAAAAGGTGATGACTGCCCCATCCCAGCCGCCATTATTGAGCTTACAAAAACAGGCACAGGAGAGGCCAACCATTAATACAACCAGCCAGCGAGGGTAACGTAATGGTTTGATTTGATTGAATCGTTTTTCAATCTCTTTGAGATCCAGAAGCTTGTGCTCAGCCAAAATGACAATATGCTGCACCTCTGTCACAACATGCATATTAATGCCGCGATCGTGATTTTTGCGGGTAGAGGTCAGACACTGCCCGTCTTTTATCGTTGTGAGCACAATGGCGTTTGATGAGATGGAACTTTCAACGCTATCCATCCCCATCGCCAATCCTAGCCGTGTGGATAGCTCCTCGACCAGTGCGCTTTCCGCGCCGTGTTGTAATAGAAAAAGCCCGCACTGAATACAAAGCCGTGTTGTGGCTCGTTGCGTTGACTGATCTGCCTGCATGTAGTGCCCTGAAAAAGAAGAAGGATAGCTTGCCTGATGGCCCTGAATGTTTACTTTTAGCACAAAGTGCAGACCCCCGTGCTCTGGGTCAGATCAATATTTATGCAAACAGTTACACGAATGATGAGAGCAAACAGCGTGTTTTATTATTTTTGGTGTGAATATTCTTAATGAGTAATATAGATTTTTTGTATTTAGTTTTTCTAATTTTATATTTTCATTTTTTTAATGTTGTTTTAATTAAATCTGATTGTCATTTGTGAGATATTAATTCCGTTTTGGGCAATTCTTAATTCATCAAGTGTTATCTCAATGTCTGTTTTTGTTAATCAGTTTGAGATTCAGGGACGAAAAACGTTTTACCTTGATGTATTTTCACTTTATTAAAAAGTAAATGATGAATGGACTCGGAGGAACTATGTTGCCATTGAAGGGTAGGCACGCCGTTGTAATCAGTAAAATACCCGTTATGCAAACTGGGCTTGGCGGTGTAATGGCGTGCAATTTTCCAGATTATGAACTGACCTATTGCCGCTCACAGCAAGAGCTGACTTTACTGCAGTTACGTCGGGCAGGCGTTATTATTGCTGATATTTCAGGTGATTATATCAACCCGCGCGGAGCCCTCGAGCAATACTATGGGTTATTGAATCAATACAGGGAAATTCACTGGATATTCTTAGTCTCTCGCCCCCTCTATTCGATAGCCGTTGAGTTGCTTATGCGTCCTGAGAGCACCCTGCTTTCCGATATGGAACCCATTGAAGGGGTAGTCAGCGCGATACGCGCCGGGAGTAAACGTTCTGAGCGCATTAGCCAGACGCTATTAATCCCCGATTGCCCCGACGTCGATGAGGAGAGTGAGACACTTATTACGCTCACACATTCTGAACGCAAGGTGCTGCGTTTGCTGGGTAAGGGGTGGGGAATAAATCAAATAGCAACGTTGCTTAAGAAGAGTAATAAGACAATTAGCGCTCAGAAAAACAGCGCAATGCGTCGATTGTCACTGCGCAGTAATGCGGATATGTATGCGTGGATTAGGGAAGGTGCGAACAAGTTCCTGATATGAGATCATCATATTCATCCGGAGCGCATCCCAGAGGGACATCATGAG